>CANSQX010000013.1 GCA_947649225.1 uncultured Flavonifractor sp. | reverse complement strand
TCCTCAACGAGGCCAACCCCAACGACCAGGTGGTGAAGATCAAGGCCCTGGAGGCGTTCCAGGCCGCCGCCGACGGAAAGGCCACCAAGATCATCATCCCCAGCGAGATTCAGGGTCTGGCCGGCCTGTGCGCCAGCGCCAAGGCCGTCTTCGACGGCGTGGAGCCCAACCGCCCCGCAGGGAAATAATCCTGTTTCCTGCACGATAGGAAGCCCCTCACAAATGCTGTACATTTGTGAGGGGCTTCCTGATCGCTAGGGAGGAAACACATCCCAAGGGGCGTCTCCGCTTCCCCAGGGCCATCCGACGCGAGACCGCCCCGGCTCAGCGGCCGGAGTCGTATCGGCGGCAGAAGGCGGCAACGTCGTCAAAGTCCCGCAGGCGGGCTTTTAGGGTCTCGTGGTCCCAGTCCCACCAGCGGATCCGCCCCAGGGCGGCGATGATTTCCGGCTCATACCGCCAGCCGATGGGCCGGGCGGGCACGCCGCCCACCATTTGATAGGGCTCCACGTCGTGGGTGACCACCGCCCCCGCGCCCACCACGCAGCCGTCCCCCAGGGTGACGCCCCCCATGATCACCGCGTTGTGGCCGATCCAGACGTCGTGGCCGGTGGCCACCCGGTTCTGCCGCCGCCAGCCAATGAGAGCGCCGTCGTCCGGGCCCAGGCCGTAGTGAGCGCAGCGGTAGGTGAAGTGGTGGGCGGCCGCCCGGGTCTTGGCCGGGTGCTGGACCGGGTTGATCCGCACCCCGGTGGCGATGGAGTTGAAGGACCCGAGCTCCGCATAGATCACGTCGTTGCCGCCGAAGCAGTAGGTGTAATCCCCCACATGGGTCTCCTCCAGCACGCAGTGATCCCCGATCTCCACGTACCGGCCAAAGGTGCAGTCCTTAACCCGGGAGGTAGGGTGAATCAGGGGTGTTTCCTCCGAGAGCACCCGGCTGAAATCCAGCATTACATATCGCTCCAGTTCACAACGTCCTTATTTTTGACAAAATACTCCACGCCCGAGTACACGGTGGTGACCAGAATCACGGCCACGCACACCCAGTCCAGGGGGGCGAAGCGGAGGGCCAGCATGATCACGAGGCACACCATGGTGGAGGCGGTCTTCACCTTGCCGGACCACCCGGCGGCAATCACCCGGCCTCCCTCCACGGCCACCAGCCGCAGGGCGGTGACGGCGAACTCCCGGACCACCACGATGAGCAGGGCCCAGGCGGGCATCCGGCCCGCCTCCACGAACCACAGCATGGCGGCCATCACCAGCACCTTGTCGGCCAGAGGGTCCATAAACTTGCCGAAGTCGGTAATCTGGTTGTAGTGGCGGGCCACGTAGCCGTCCACGAAGTCGGTGACGCTGGCCAGCACGAAGATCCCCAGCGCCGCCCAGGTGTGGAAGGGGAACTCCAGGTAGAGGGCCAGAAGAAAGACCGGGATCAGGAGCACCCGGAGCATGGTGAGCTTATTTGCAGTATTCACAGCGGCCTCACTCCTCGATTTCTCCGGTCAGATCCCCGTCGGACACGCCGGTGATCCGGACGTCCACAAAGCTGCCCGCCGGGACCGCCCCGGCGGCGGTAAAGTACACGTGCCCGTCGATATCCGGGGAGTCCCCGTAGGTCCGCCCGGCGTAGCAGCCCAGATTGGCGTCGAAGCCCTCGCAGAGGACCTCCAGGGTCTCCCCCAGGCGGTCCTCATTGTACCGATCCATCACCCGGGACTGGAGCTCGGCCAGCAGCTCCAGCCGGTGGGCGGCGGTCTCCGGGTCCACCTGGCCGTCCATGGCGGCGGCGGGGGTCCCCTCCTCGGGGGAGAACTGGAAAATTCCGGCCCGCTCCAGCCCGGCCTCCCGCAGGAAGTCCGCCAGCTCCTCAAATTCGGCCTCTCCCTCCCCAGGCAGGCCCACGATCAGGGAGGTGCGGATCACCACGCCGGGGATCCGGCGGCGGAATTTCTCCAAAAGCGCGCAGATCTCCGCCCTGCCGCCCCGGCGGTTCATGGCCCGCAGCAGGCCGTCGTTGATGTGCTGGAGGGGGATGTCCAGATACTTCACGATCTTGGGCTCCCGGGCGATTACGTCGATGAGGGCGTCGTCCACCTCGTCGGGGTAGAGATAATGGAGCCGGATCCAGTGGAAGTCCAGACGGCAGAGCTCCGTGAGCAGCCCGGCCAGACGGCGGCGGCCGTACAGGTCGGCGCCGTACCGGGTGATATCCTGGGCCACCACGATAAGCTCCCTCACCCCCCGCCGGGCCAGGTCCCCCGCCTCGGCCAGCAGGGATTCCATGGTCCGGCTGCGGTAGCGGCCCCGCAGGGAGGGAATGACGCAGTAGGCGCAGCGGTTGTCGCAGCCCTCGGCGATCTTCAGATAGGCGGTATAGGGCGGAGTGGCCAGCACCCGGGCCCCGTCCTCCCTGGTATGATCGATGTCCCCGAAGCACCGGGGGGTCTCGCCGTGCATGGCGGCCTCCAGGGCGGGGACGATCTCCGTATAGCTCCCGGTGCCCAGGATGCCGTCCACCTCGGGCAGCTCGGTCAGGATCTCGTCCTGATACCGCTGGGAGAGGCAGCCGGCCACCAGCAGCTTGTTCAGCCTGCCCGCCGCCTTGAGGGCGGCCAGCTCCAGGATGCTGTCAATGGCCTCGCTCTTGGCCGAGTCGATAAAGCCGCAGGTGTTGAGCACCGCCGCGTCGGCCCCGTCTGGTTCGGCGGTGACGGTGTGCCCGGCGGCCCGGACCAGGGCCATCATCTGCTCGGTGTTGACCAGATTTTTCGCACAGCCCAGCGAAAGAAATGCAACCTTCAAATGGATTCCTCCCATTCCGCGCCATAGCGGCGCAGGGCGTCCCGGATGTCGTCCCAGCGGTAGCCCCGGCGGGCCAGGGCGTCCGAGATCCGCTTGAGGGCGGCGGGATCGGGGGCCTCTCCCCGGAGCTTTTTCCGCACAAAGGCGTCGATCTCCTCCGCCGGGTCCTCCAGCTCCTCCAGAGCCTCGTCCCAGAGCGCCCGGGGCACCCCCCGGCGGTAGAGCTCATCCCGGATTTTCCGCTCGCCGTAGCCCTTGGCGGCATAGTGCCGGGCCACCGTTTTGGCGTAGGCCCCGTCGTCCAGATAGCCCAGCTCCTCCAGGCGGCCGGCTACGGCCCCGGCCTCCTCCGGGGTGGCCAGGGGGGACTTTTCCCGGTCCCTGGGGCGGGCGGTGAGTTTTTCAATGAGCTCCCGCCGGGACAGGGGCCGGGCGGCCAGCAGGCTCACGGCCTTCTCCCGGGCCGCGCTGAGCCGGGCGGCGGACTCCAGCTCCGCCCAGGTCTCATCGGAGAGCTCCATCCCCGCGTAGAGGGCGAAGGAGACCACCTCCTGCTCCGTGACCCGGACCAGGGCGCCGTCGTCCAGCCAGACCAGCCACCGGCCCGGTACCCGGGACGAGGGCTCAAGCCTCGCGATCCGCATCGGCCTCACCGGTCTCGAACCCGCCGCCGTCCTCGAAGTCCTCGGCGCTCACGTCCACGGCGCGGCCTGCGGCCTTGGCGGCCGCCTTGGCCTGGGTGGAGAGCAGCTTGTAGGAGTTCCTGCGGACCTCCTCCTCCACCTGGGCGGCGATCTCGGGGTTGTCCCGCAGGTACTGCTTGGCGGCGTCCCGGCCCTGGCCAATGCGGGTCTCCCCCATGGAGAACCAGGATCCGGATTTCTGCATAATGTCCAGCTTGACGGCCAGATCCACGATCTCGCCCACCTTGGAGATGCCCTCGCCGTACATGATATCGAACTCGGCCTCCTTGAAAGGGGGAGCCACCTTGTTTTTCACGATTTTGGCCCGGGTGTGGTTGCCGATGATCTCGCCGCTGCTCTTGATGGACTCCACCCGGCGCACGTCGATGCGGACCGAGGCGTAGAATTTCAAAGCGCGGCCGCCGGTGGTGACCTCCGGGTTACCGTAGGTGATGCCCACCTTTTCCCGCAGCTGGTTGATGAAGATGACCACGCAGTTGGTCTTGGCGATGGACCCGGCCAGCTTCCGCAGGGCCTGGCTCATGAGCCGGGCCAGCAGACCCACGTGGGAATCCCCCATGTCCCCCTCAATCTCGGCCCGGGGGGTGAGGGCGGCCACCGAGTCCACCACCACCACGTCGATAGCCCCGGAGCGGACCAGGGCCTCGCAGATCTCCAAGCCCTGCTCGCCGGTGTCCGGCTGGGAGATGAGCATGGAGTCGATGTTGACCCCCAAAGCCCGCGCATAGGTGGGGTCGAGGGCGTGCTCGGCGTCGATGTAAGCCACCTCGCCCCCCCGCTTCTGGGCCTCGGCCACGATGTGGAGGGCCAGAGTGGTCTTGCCCGAGGACTCGGGGCCGTAGACCTCGACGATGCGGCCCCGGGGCACGCCGCCGATGCCCAGGGCCAGGTCCAGGGAGAGGGACCCGGTGGGGATGGCCTCCACGACGATGCCGGTGTTCTCCCCCATGCGCATGACCGCGCCCTTGCCGAAGGTCTTCTCGATGTTGGAGAGGGCGGTCTCCAGCGCTTTTTTCTTGTCCGCCGCAGGGGCGGGGCTGACGATTTGGGGCTTCTTTTTCTCTGCCATGGCAGCTCATTCTCCTTTTGGGCCGCAGCCCTTGGTTTGGCGCCCGGATTCCACGGCTGGAAATCCGGATGCTTTAGGCGCTCTCCGCCTCTGCCGGCGGCTCCGCTATGGTGCCCTCCACGACCCGCTGGATGTTGGCGGTGTCCAGGTGGGTCTGGAGCTGGGTAAAGCCGTGCTGCTCCATGAGTTTGGCCACGTCTCCGGCCTGACCGGCGCCCACCTCGAAGAGGAGCGCGCCGCCCAGCCGCAGGGCGGTGCTCCAGCGCCCTGCAACCGCCCGGTAGAAGTCCAGCCCGTCTCTCCCGCCGTCCAGGGCCAGATGGGGCTCGAAATCCCGGACGCTCCTGTCCAGCCCGGCCAGGTCTCCGGTGGGGATGTAGGGGGGATTGCAGGCGATCACGTCGAAATCCCACAGGGCGGCGGGCGGCGGCTGAAGGGCGTCGGCCTGGACGCAGGAGACCTGGACGTTGAGGCCGCAGCGCCGGATGTTCTGGCGGCAGATCCGCAGGGCTCCCTCGCTGATCTCAGCCAGAATGACCCGGCAGCCGGGCACATTGGCGGCCACGGCCAGGCCCACACAGCCGCTCCCGGCGCACAGGTCCAGCACCCGGGCCCCCTTGCCCGCAGCCCGGGCCAGCAGGATCGCCTGCTCGGCCAGCACCTCGGTGTCGATCCGTGGGATCAGCACCTCGGGGGAGAGGTCCAGGGTCAGTCCGTAGAACTCCCACTCTCCAACCAGATAGGCCACCGGCTCCCCGGCCAGACGGCGGCGGAGGAAGTCGGCCACCTTGGCCTCGGTCTGGGCAGAGGCGTACAGGGGGGCGTCCCGGTAGAACTGCTCCCGGGTTTTGCCCGCAGCGGCGCACACCAGCTCCCGGGCCTCCAGCTGGGCGCTCTCCACCCCCGCCGCCCTAAGCCTGCGGCGCACATCCAGATACAGGTTGTTATACGTCGCCGCCACATCTCCACCTACTTTTTCCAGTCTGGTTTCTCTGCCTCCCCGGGGCAGGCCCGCAGCCGGGCACAGGGGACTCCCCCCTGTGGGGCGCGCCTGCCCGGCCGGAGGCGCGTCACCAGCGGTCGCTGCCCTTTTTTTCGGGCAGGACCTCCTTCAGGGCGGCGATGCCCACCTCGATCATGCTGTCGTCCGGCTCGAAGGTAGTCCAGCGCTGGATCCCCATGCCCGGGGCCCGGACGATGCGGCAGAGCAGGTTGTCGTGGCCGCCCACGTACCGGTTGAGCTCCCAGGTCAGGGCCACAATCACCGGCAGCAGCAGCAGGTGCAGGCCCATGCGTACGAAGGTATTCTCAATCTGGAGGGGGGTAAAGACCAGCACCGACACCAGAATGGAGACGAAAATCACCACAAACAGGAAGCTGGTGCCGCAGCGGGGGTGGTGCTTGGGCTGGCTCCGGACGTTCTCCACCGTCAGCTCCAGGCCCTTTTCATAGCAGAAAATGCTCTTATGCTCCGCGCCATGATAAGAGAAGACCCGGTGGATCTCCTTCATATGGGAGCAGAGGATGAGGTAGCCCAGGAACAGGGCCATGCGGAGCACACCCTCAATGACGCTGCGCACCCACAGGGGCATGGCGGGGAGCAGCCGGGCGATGCCGCCCGAGACCAGGGTGGGCAGCAGGATGAAAAGGACCACCGAAAAGCCCACGCCCAGCACCACGGCCAGGGTGGTGATGAAAGCCACCGCCTTCTCGCTGCCCAGGCGGCGGTCCAGCCAGGCCTCAAGCTTGGAGGGCTCCTCGCTGGAGGCCTCCTCCTCGGGGTAGAACTCCGCCGAGTACATCAGGGCGGTGACGCCGGTATACATGGACTGGCAGAAGCTGACCACCCCCCGGATCAGCGGCCAGCCCAGGATGGGATAGCGGTCCTTAATTAGTTTCCGGGGCTCGGTCTTGATCTCCAGCTCCCCGTCCGGCTTGCGCACCACGATGGACTTTTTGTCCGGGCCCATCATCATGATGCCCTCAATGAGGGCCTGTCCGCCGATCACAGTGCGGAATCCAGAGGTGGGCTTTTTTTCTTCAGGCATGTATGATTCTCCTTAAATATGAAACATGTGGATTGCCCTGGGGCAGCTATGATTATAACAGGATGCTCCGGAAAAGGCAAGAGAGGTGGAACTTCCGTTCTATGCGCTGATGGGAAGACGGATGGTGACGATGCACCCGCCGCCCCCGGCGTTGCCGATATCCAGCCGTCCCTCGTGCCGGGTGACGATCTCGTCGCACACGGCCAGGCCGATGCCGGAGCCCCGGGCCTTGGAGGAGCCCTTATAGAACTTGTATTTGACGTGGGGGAGCTCCTCCTCGGGGATGCCGGGGCCGTAGTCCCGGATGGTGATCACGGCCTCCTCCCCGGCGCGGCAGATGGCGGTGTCGATGCGCTTGCCGGAGCCGCCGTGCTTAGCCGCGTTGTCCAGCAGGTTGCAGAAGACCTGGCGCAGCCGCTCCGGGTCGCCGTTCATGGGGGGGAACTCCTCCTCGCAGTCGGTGTGGCTGAGCTCAATGCCCTCCCGGCGGAAGAACTCCCGGTAGGTGTACACCGCGTCCTCCAGCTCAGCCTTGATGTCTATGGGCTCCACCGAGAGGGTAAAGCGGCCGTCCTCAATACGGGAGAACTCCAGCAGCTCCTCCACCATGTTGGTGAGCCGCCTGGCCTCAGAGACGATGATCCCCATGCCCTTGCGCACATCCTCCGCATCCCGGACCTCCCCCTGCATGATGGTCTCGGCCCAGCCGTTGATGGCGGTGAGGGGGGTGCGCAGCTCGTGGGAGACCGAGGAGATAAATTCCGACTTCATCTTCTCCGACTGCTTGATCTTCAGGGACATGTCGTTGATGGCGTCGGTCAGATCGCCGATCTCGTCGTCGAACTTCTTCTCAATCTGGACGCCGTAGGAGCCCGCCGCAATGCGCTTGGCGGTATCGGTGATCCCGGCCACCGGGTCCACGATGGAGCGGACAAAGTAGAGGTTGGAGAAGTAGATCATGGACAGGATGGACATGCCCACCGCCAGCGCCGCCAGAATCGTGGTAATGATCTGCCTGTCCACGATGGAGAGGGAGGTGACAAACCGGACGGCAGCCACCGGGCGTCCATCCACCAGCTGGGGAGAGGAGACCGCCATAATGTGCTCCCCGGTGCTGGGGTCCCGGCCCGTCCAGGAGGCGGTCGTGGGGCTGTCCGGATTCAGGGCCCCAAAGATGTCTGGGGTGCCGGGGGCGGTATAGGCCATCAGACCGATGCTGGAAAACCGGACCAGGCCCTCCTCGTCCAGAAACTGGAGCTCAAATTTCTGCTTGCCCTCGGACTGGCTGGATACATAGGCCGAGGCGCTCTGGTAGTACTCGGTCTCGCTGTTGTAGCGCATGAACGTGATCAGCGACTCGGCCTGGGAGATGAGGCCCGTGCGCATATTTTCGTAGTAATAGCCCGCTATGGCCA
The DNA here is from genome assembly GCA_947649225.1 of uncultured Flavonifractor sp. Taxonomy (GTDB): domain Bacteria; phylum Bacillota; class Clostridia; order Oscillospirales; family Oscillospiraceae; genus HGM12998. Next base: position 22,998 of record CANSQX010000013.1, on the reverse strand, counting down.
CCGAAAAGGCGGTGACCGCCAGCAGGATGGTAAAGAGCACCACGCTGATAGAGTTGACCATCCAGCGGCGGCGGATGCCCCTGATTTTGCTCAAGCCGTCTCACCCCCGAAAGCCTCCGGCTGCACACCGGCGGCCGCTCTAAAAGCCCCACTTGTACCCGTAGCCCCAGACCGTGGTGATATAGGCCGGGTTGGTGGGGTCGTCCTCAATTTTGATGCGCAGGCGGCGGATGTTCACATCCACGATCTTCAGCTCGCCGAAGTAGTCCCGGCCCCAGACCGAATCCAGGATCTCCTCCCGGGAGAGGGCCTTGCCCGGGTTGTCCATAAAGAGCTTGATGATGGAGTACTCCACCTGGGTCAGCTTGACCCGGTTTCCGCTCTTCTCCAGGGTGCGGTTGCGGGTGTTGAGCAGGAAGGGGGGCTGGCTGATCTCACCGGTGTCGGCGGTCACGTCGCCGCCGGTGCGGCGGTAAAGGGCGTCGATCCGGGCGGTGAGCTCGGCGGGAGAGAAGGGCTTGGTCACATAGTCGTCAGCCCCGGTCATCAGGCCGGTGACCTTGTCCATCTCCTGGGTGCGGGCGGTGAGCATGATAATGCCGATCTTGTTGTCCCCCGCCCGGATGCGGCGGCAGACCTCAAACCCGTCCATATCGGGGAGCATGATGTCCAGCAGGGCCACCTTGATGTCGGGGTTGCGCTTGAGCTGCTGGAGGGCCTCCTCCCCGGTTCCGGCCTCAATGGCCTCGTATCCGGCCCGCTTGAGATTGATCACCACAAAGCTGCGGATGTTGGCCTCATCCTCCAGCACTAATACCTTTTTCACACGACTGCCTCCCTTGTCTACCAGGCGGTTTTAATCAGCTTGAAATGCTCTCTGACGCCGGCCTCGTCCAGACCGCAGTCCCAGCTGCACGGGTGGAGCTGGGCGGCGTAGAGGGCCCCCCCGTCTCCCGCCGGACCGGCCAGCTGGAACCGCCCGGGCAGGGCGGCCAGGGAGTCCCGGTTGGAGCCTGTCAGGGTATAGATGGTCAGAAAAGGCTCCGGCTCTGCCCCGCTGTGGGGCCAATAGGAGAAGACCACCGCCCGCTCCCCGCCGCTGGCCGCGTCCCGCCGCTCCAGCGTGATAACCCCGTCCCATTCCTCGGGCAGGATGAAATACCATTTGTCCCGCTCGTTGTGATAGGTGGTAAAAACCGGCCAAGCTATCCCGTCCAGGTCGTACTGCCACCAGCGGACGGACCAGAAATTGCTGGCCCCACCGGTGCGGTTGGCGTCCTTCATGGGGACGGGGAGGGGGACCTCGGTGATCCGGTCGCCGTTGATGTCGGAGGCCGATGCGCCGTTGTCCACGCCGTTGTACCAGCGCACCGTGCCCCCGCTCTCCTGGGTCTCCTCGTCCAGGGTGATATTGGTGAGACGCCGGTTGCGCCAGGCGAAAATGTCGGTAATAAAGCCCTTCTCCTCATAGGTGGAGGGGACGAAGACGGCGGGGATACCGCCCCGGAGATAGCCCGCGCTCAGTCCCCCCTCCAGGATTCCGGTGATCCCCCGGGACAGGGGGGCGGAGGACTCCAGCTCCACCACGCTATCCAGGCAGTTGTAGAGCTCCACCCGGTTCTCCCCCTCGCCGGTCCCGGTCTGGACCACCGCCACCTCGGTCCGGCCGTCCATGTCCAGGTCGTACAGGAGATAGCTGCTGTAGTTGGTGCGCAGCAGTTCCACCACCTCGCCCCGGTCCACCGAATAGGCCGCCAGGGAGTGGAGCTGATCGCTCATCTGCCAGCTCACCACCAGCTCCTGGGAGGGGCTGTCGTCCAGATTTTCATAGGACACGGCGTTGATGGCGGTCCCAGCGCCTTCGATGACAGCGCTCACCTCATAGGCCGCGTCCACCTGCCGGTAAATATAGATTTTCAGAGGCCGGGCGTCGCTGCTCACCCGGAAAAAGGCGATGGCCTCCATCACGCCGTCCCCGTCCAGGTCGTGGAGCTGCACCGACTGGATATACTCGCCGGTCAGGGGGGCGATGTACTCCCCGCCCTGGTCCCGGACCTCCCGGAGCCGGGTTTGCAGGGCATAGTATTCCGGCGGGGCCTCCGGGACGGTGTAGAGGTCGTCCACCGAGCGGAAGCAGCCCGAGAGCAGCACCACCAGGGCCGCCAGCGGCAGGCCTAGATACAGCAGCTGTTTTTTCACGGTCTCAACCCCTCTCGCAGGAACCTGCGCCGACGGCTCCGCAGCTCCGTTGGAATCATGCTGATTTTTATCATAGCACATTTTCCGCATAAATGGTATGCCTAATTGTGAAAAATCCACCCGGTCCGGCGGCGGCCGTCCGGACGCGAACGGGTCAGACCCTGTGCCGCCCGTCCGGGACCGCCTCCCTTGCGCGGGGCTCTATTTTCCTCGGAGCCGCCTCCCAGCCGGGCGGCCCATTCGGCGCGTGCCGCGCCCCCATTGCCTGACCGCCGCTTTTTCATCGAAACGCTTATTCATCTGCCAAAAAAAGCCGATAATAAAAACAGGTATTTCTCAAAGGAAACGGAGGTATATGCCATCGTGAATCTTACAAACTTCCCCAATTTTTATAGCCTCCCGCAAAGGCAGATGCGGCAGGCCGCGCCTTTAGACCCCCTCGTTTCCATGCTGAACCGCCAGGCGGGCAGCCCTTCTCCGCTGGAGGCCGCTCAGCAGGCGCTCCTTGACGCCAAGGCCAGGCTGGACGAACACCGAAACGAGCAAATCGAACAGGCATTGGACGGTTATCGCGCCCTGCGGTCCCGTCAGACCTCCTACGAGGGGGAGCTCCAGGTCCATCAGGACCAGCTCGACACGTTTCAGAGCTTATGCAGCCGCCGGGACAGGCTCACCGGGGAACTGTCCGCCGCCAGAGCGGACTATGCGGCTTACGCCGCGCCGGAAACCACGCCGGATATGACACAGTGCAATAAGCTGTCCCTGCGGGTGTCCTCGCTGGAGCGCGAGCTGGCGTCGGTCAGCCAGGACCTCTCCGGGCTTGTGGATCAGGCAAACCGCTATAGCCGCTCCCAGCGGCAATACGCGGCTTATTTGGAGAGCACGGACCAGGGCGGCTATGCCGCATATGAGTACCAGGAGCCGCTTACCTATACGCAGGAAAATTTTGCGTCTGAAACGTCCGGCATGATCCGCCGCATGGAGGCGGGGGGCAGGCAATGGCGTGAGCGCGTGTCCTCCTACTGCGGGACATACGGCCTCACCCCCTATGACGTGGAGTGCTATTTGCAGGAGCGGCGCAAGCTGGCCGATGCCTATTTGGCCGCGCAGCAAAGAGTGTCGGAATTGCTGTATACCACAGAAAACGCGGCCTTGGAGGATCAGGCCGGGCAGGCGGAGTCCGCGCAGGACGGCGCCGCGCTTTTTTCAAGCAGGGCCTAGGTCTTGTTTGAACCCCGCTAAAACGCCGTTTTCCGGCGTCTTTCCGCCAGGACTGCGTTGATTCGGCTTGAAATCTGCCGGGATATCCCGGAATAATCCGGGCTTGTCAGGCAAAAAACCGCCTTGAAAAGAGAGGGAAAAATTGATATACTGCAAAAGCGCTCTGTCTGTACCCGGCGGCCCCCGCCTCCGCCGGGTACAGACAGAGCAGCAGAGCAACAGGAAAGGATGACAGAGCATGAACATACGGATGCGGATGGGATCCGCACTGCTGGCGGCCGCGCTGTTGAGCGGTACGGCTGCCCCGGCCCTGGCAGCCGGCGGCGCCGGCGCGCAGCCGGCGGTGACCGGCAGCATTTCGGCCACCCTTCGGGTGGATTACGACCAGCGGCTCTCCGCCCTCGCGGACCGGAAGGTGACCGCCACCCTGTCTCAGAAGAACGGGCCGTCCCTGGGTGACATTCCCCTCTGGGAGGAGGGAACCGTCGCTTTGGAGGGCGGAAAGACGGCCCAGGTGCTCCTCCGCAGCCGGGACGGCGGCGAGGTGGCAGGCACGGTGCTCCCCGGCAACCTCAGCCTGACCGTCTCGGATCTGCCCCAGGGAACGTATACCCTGACCTTTAACGGCCGGGGCTATACCACCTATACCGAGGACATTACGCTGCAGGACTACAGCTGCCACCTGATTGTGGGTACCGGCGACGCCACCTTCACCCTGGGCGACGTCGACGGGGACGGCAAGGTGGACGCCAAGGACCAGGAGGCCATCTCCGAGGCGCTGGGCTCCCAGAAGCGGGAGGATGTGACCCGGTACGACCTGAACGGCGACGGGATCGTGGATATCATCGACCTGGCCTATGTGAGCCGCCAGATCAAGGCCCAGGGCGGGGCCGAGCTGGCCAGCACCGTCATGTTGGCTCCGCCGGTGGACCTGGACGCCCTGGCGGACAGACTGACCCAGTCAGGAACCACCGTCGCCTCCGGCAGTCTGGCCGGCCTCTTTGTGGAGAACGGTCAGGGGGCTGTTCTGATACCCCAGAAGGATGGCGGCCCGGTGACACTGGAGATCACACCGTCCAGCGGCAGCCAGCTGGCCGCCGGGCTGGGCGCGATCCAGCTGAGCTCTCAGGAGGGCCGGGGCGCTGTTCTGGCCGGCTCCGCCCAGGTGGAGTATAGCGACGGCTCTAAGGAGACCATCGCCTTTGACCAGACCCTCCCGGAGGGGGTCCATGCCCTCAGCCGCACCCCGGGCAGCAATGTGATCACCATCTCCCTGGGCAAGCGTGTACCGGTGAAAAAAGTTACCATCACGGTCACAAAGACCGATGGAGGCGACTTCGTCTCGCTGAAAACCATCCAGTTCCTGAAGGATATTGTGCCTGAAAACCCGGTGGCCCCCAACAGTGTGGTGCGGGGCCTGACCGCCGAGCCCGGCAATGAGCAGGTGGACCTGAAATGGGGACCGCTGCCCAATGTGGAGGGCTATCAGGTGGACTACTGGCCCTCGGAGGACAATACCAAGCGCAAGAGCCTCCCGGTGGATGTCACCAAAGCCACCGTCACTGGCCTGGAGAACCTGACGGAGTACACCTTTGTGGTGACGCCCACCGGCGAAGGCTGGGCGGGCAAGGCCTCCGCCCCCGTCACCGCCACGCCTCAGCCCGCCGCCGCCCCCACCGCGCCCGACATGGTGAGCATTACCGAGGGCGACGGGGAGCTGTCCATCGGCTGGAAGGAGAGCAAGTCGGCCACCTATTATGAGGTGTACTACACCGATCAGACCGGCGCTGAGCCCGCCGCCTATCAGCTGGCGGCCTCCGAGCTGGCCGGGACCCGGTTTGTGCTGACCGGCCTGACCAACGGCACGCTCTACTCCGTGTACATCGTGGCCGGGAACGAAATCGGCAAGAGCGGGCCCTCCCGCATCGCCCAGGGCACCCCCAAGGCCGTGGTCTACGAGCGGCCGGAGGGCATCCCCACGGCGGGTATTCTGGATAACAGCAAAATTGAAAGCATCCAGCTGGCGGATAAGGGGAACTACCACGCCCCCGCCTATACAGCGGACGCCCCCTTCAAGCCTGAAAACATGATCGATGGGAATTACCGCACCCACTGGACGGCCAGCACCAATTTCATGCGCAACGAGCATGTGATCTGCACCTTTACCGAGCCCGTGGACCTGAGCACCGCCTTCTGGGTGCCCCGGCTGGACGGGGCCTTCCCCACCTACCTGCGGGCCTACAGCGTCCGGGTCTGGTATGCGGGCGAGGACCTGAACGGCGCGGGCCACCTGCTGGTGCCCGACCCCGAGCGGGGCGGCCTGGACAACGGCGGCACCTCCAATGCGGAGGTGGGCACCTGGCCCAACCTCCCCAACTTCGCCACTGTGTCCACCTCCAAATTCGGCATTCTGCCCTTTGGACCAGTGACGGATGTGGTCAAGATCAGTCTGGCCGTGGAGCAGAAGGGGTATGATCAGGTCAGCCTGTCCGAGCTGATGTTCATGGAGTACGACCCGGCCCACAGCCTGCCCGACAACATCGCCGCCCTCTTCGCCGACGAGATCCGCACCCAGCTGGCCGGCGGCGTGGACCAGGCCCAGATCGACGCCCTGCGGGCCCGGCTGAACAGCGAGGAGCGCAACTACTACCTGTATCCCGAGATCCTGGACGACGAGCTGGATCTGGCGGAGGAGCTGCTGAACGGCGGCGCCACCAGCGGCGCTGTTCTGGAGGGCATTGAGTCCCGCAGCGGCAGCGCCCCCTCCAACCAGGGCCAGGGCGGCAGCATCCTCCAGCCTCTGGGCGCGGCTTCCAAGGCGGGCCAGGAGATCACCGTCTACGCCGCCGGAATTCCCGAGGGAGAAACTGTCACGGTTTATGCCACCCAGTATAACGCCGAGGCATCCCAGTGGCAGGCCCAGATCGGGACGCTGTCCAACGGCCGGAACATTCTGCTCGTACCCAAGATCGGCAGCCAGAACACGCCCCGGGGCGGCAGCCTCTATCTGTCCTACAGCGGGACCAGCCCGGAGAGCATCCGCCTCCATATCCGCCGGGCCGAGAAGATCCCAATGCTGGAGCTGTCCAACTGGTACGAGCTGGACGAGACTGCCCGCAGGGCGGCCATCGAGGCCTACGCCGCCGAGCTGGACGCCTATGTCCAGAGCAAGATCGGCTCGGTCAACCAGACCACCAACTGCCTCAACGTCACCGAGCTCTCCCTGCCCTCCGTACTCCTCTCCCTGCCCGCCACCGCCGTGCGGGACAACACCGGGACCGCCGGAGCCAACCGGGCAGACCAAATCTATGACAGCATCCTGGCCTGGGAGGATCTGATGCACATCTGCAAGACCACGCAGGGCATCGACAAGACCTACGAGGCCAGCGACATGCAGACCCGCCAGAATATCCGCTGTATGCAGATGTTTGCCGGGGCCTTCATGTACGCGGCGGGCAGCCATATCGGCATCGGCTACGGTTCCTGCGGCGGCATGGTCTGCGGGAAGCCCATCGAACAGCTGAGCGCCAGTGCGGGCGCGAACCAGCTCTTCGGCTGGGGCATCGCCCACGAGCTCGGCCACAACATGGATAAGCTGGGCAAGGCCGAGATCACCAACAACATCTACTCCATCATGGCCCAGACCTTCGACGGGGCGGACAACACCCTGCCCTCCCGCCTGGAGAAGAGCAATAAATATGCCGCCGCCTTCCAAAAGGCGGCCCAGCAGTACCCCGGCGCGTCCAACGACGTGTTTGTCCAGCTGGCCATGTACTGGCAGCTCCACCTGGCCTATGACGGGGCCAAGGGCGAGGCGCACGGCCCCATGTGGTTCTATAACCAATTCTTCAAGGACTGGAAGGCGAACACCTACGCCGCCCCAGGCCTGCCTTATGACGACCGGGTGGCCCTCACCGCCTCCGGCGTGACACAGACGGACCTGACCGAGTTTTTCACCCGCTGGGGCATGCAGCTCAGCGGGGAGACCGTGGCAGCCCTGAGCGGCTACGCGTCTGAGCCCCGGGCGATCTGGTATCTGAACGACCAGAGCCGCCGGGACCGCCTGAACGGCGGGGCCCAGACCCAGCTGGGCAGCCTCAGCGTCCAGGCGGAGCTGGCGAACGACAAGGAGGTCACCCTGACCATCACCCCGTCCGGCTCCGGCCTGAGCCGCATCCAGGGCTATGAGATCCGGCGGAACGGCCGGTCCATTGCGTTTACCTCGGAGCCCACCTACCAGGACATCATCGGCTCGGGCAACCACCGGACCTATGCCTATGAGGTCGTGGCCTATGATATCCTGGGCAACGAGGCGGGCCGTGCATCCTCCCGCGAGATCCGGGTGGCCTACGATCAGACCGTGCCTGCGGATGCCTACACGCTGGAGCGCACCGGCGATACGGCAGTCTTTACAATCACCGATCCCGCCGCCGCCGCTGTCTCCGGCCTCAAGCTCAAGGGCGAAAACCTGCCCACGAGCGGGGACTTCACCGTCCTGGTGGCGGTCAAGGACGAGGGAAGCGGGGCGAACGAGGGGCTCAAGACCTATACCGCCCGCACCGGCTCCTTCGACGCCGGCAACCAGGCCGCAGACGAGGCGGCCAGCTATGTGGCCTACTTCTGGAAGCCGGGCACCGGCGGGGCTGATACCCGCATCTGGACCTATGACGCCGTGACGGTCACTGTGACCGGCGTGCCGGAGAGCATGGCGGACAGCGACATTCAGCTGATCAGCTACGCCGGGGACGACGTGGCCTTCCTGGAGGGCGGCACCGCCGGACTGCTCCGAGACGACTACCACTACCAAAACGGAGACGGCTCGGACGAGGTGATCCCAGCCGGAACCCTGGTGATTGTTGGAACCTACCGGGGCGACCCTGTCTACAACGATGTGAAGATCGAGGGCCGCTTTACCGTCACCGGCGCCGACGGCGAGACGAAGGTCACGGAGCGGGATGTGGACGGGTACGCCCTGCTCTTCGCCGAGATCCCGGAGGACGGCGCGGTCAGCGACATCAGCGACGGTCTCTTCCTCTTTGTGCCCGACGTGCAGCGGGAGGCGGAGCTCCAGGATGCCAAAGGCCACAACTGCTCCGGCATCAACCTGCTGCCCAGCCAGATGCGGGCGGTGCTCTCCCGCAGCGACCAGCCTGACGGAAGCGGAGGCCAGCGCACCACGGCCGTCACGGTCTGGATCGACGCCCCCGGCGGCGACAGCCTGCCCACGCTCGTGCTGGAGGGCGGAGAACAATGAGGGGGGCGCGTCTTGCGGCTGCCGCAGTTCTGAGCCTGTCCCTCCTGTCTGCCCCCGCCTGGGCGGCGAACGGGCTGACGCTCTCCTATAGCCCCGCAGGGAACGGCTCCGCCGTCCTCTCGGTGGAGGGACTGGACGGTGTGCGGGATGTCTATGCGGCTCAGGTGGAGCTGACCCTGAACGGCTCCTATTCCGACGTCAGTCTGACCCCCTCCAGCGCCTCCACCTATGTCCCCAAGAGCACCGTTCAGACGTCAGGCGGGACCACCAGCGTCACCCTCTACCTGTACGGTGAGGAGGCCATCAACCGGGGGACCTCCATGAACCTGGGAACTCTGAATCTGGGGGGCAGCTTCTCCGCCCCCACCAGCGCCACCCTCACCCTGTTGGACTGGAACCTCTCCCCCTTCGGCTCCGCCGACCACCAGGCCGTAGCGGTTAAGCCCGGCGGGGGCAACGGCAGCGGCAGCTCCAGCTCCGGCGGGGACGACAGCGAGGTCCGCTATTCCATCAGCGTCAGCCCGTCCGATGGGGGCACCGTCCGGGTCACCCCCACCCGGGCCGGGGCGGGAGACCAGGTGACGCTCACCGCCGCCCCCGACCAGGGCTTTCAGCTGGACAGCCTGACGGTGCTTGACGCCCGCGGCAATCACATCCGTCTGACCGGACAGGACGGCGGCCGGTATACCTTCCGTATGCCCGCCTCCCGGGTAACCGTGGAGGCCTCCTTCCGCTCCGCCGGGGAGGCGGCCGACCCAGTCCCCCTGCCCTTCACCGATGTGACAGAGGCCGCCTGGTATCACAGCGCAGTGGAGTATGTGTACCGCAACGGGCTGATGGCGGGCACCGCCACCACTGTCTTTTCGCCCGACGTGACCACCACCCGGGGGATGATCGTGACCATTCTGTACCGGATGGCGGGCTCCCCCACAGCGGACTCCGGAGCCGTCTCCGCCAGCTTCCCCGACGTGCCCAGCGGCCAGTATTACACCGCCGCCGTGGACTGGGCAGCCAACAGCGGCGTGGTCACCGGCTACACCAACGGCTGCTTCGGCCCCAACGACCCCATCACCCGGGAGCAGTTCGCCACCATTCTGCACCGCTACGCCGGGCTCAGCGGCCTGGACACCGCAGCGGCAGGGGATCTCTCCGCCTTCCCGGATCGGGAGAGTGTCTCCCCCTATGCCGCCGGGTCCATGGGCTGGGCGGTAGAGCGTGGCCTCATCTCGGGCATGGGAGACGGGACCCTTGCCCCCGGCGGCAGCGCCACCCGGGCTCAGGCCGCAGCCATCCTCACCCGGTACTGTGAGTCCGTACCCGGTGCGTGAGTCTTCCGTCTGTCAGACAAAAGCAGTGCGCCCTTCTCAGGAAGGGCGCACTGCTTTTCTGGGTTAAGGACTCTTATTTTTGAGGAAATGATCCGGTCCCGGGCGGCGTCTGGTCCGGGGGGGCGGGGCGCGTGAACAGCTTGCGCCGCCTGCGGCGGTACCGGAGCAGGAGGACCGCCGCCACAGCGAGGATCCCGGCCGTAACCAGCAGGCCCACCAGGTGGTAGGCGCACCACACCAGGAAATTGCTCCAGGCTTCCCTTGTGCCGTCCAGGCCCTCCGAGAGGGCGGAGGACATGCGGACCCCCAGGCTGTCGGCGGGGCCGGTGTAGGTGTCCACCTGGAGCACCTCGTCCAGGTAGACGGTGACGGTGGCGAAGTCCACCAGGCTGTCATACCGCCGCAGATCGGTGCTGTACATGGCGATTTGGTACTCGGCCTCGCTGAGGGCGTTCTCCAGGCTGACGATGCTCTCCATGGTGTCGGCACGCTCCAACAGGGCCAGGAGCCGGTCCCGTTTGGTCTCCTGCGTGCGCAGGTGGGTCTCGGCGTCAAAGTACGCCTCTCCCACGTTCTCGGAGCTCCGGTTCAGGCTGACCACGTGGCAGAGCCCGCCCGCAGCGTTCAGGAAGACCTCGTAACGGTCCTTGGGCACCCGGATCACATAGACGCCGTACCGGGCGGCCTGCTCGTCGTAGTAGCCGCCCCCCTGTACGCTGGAGCTCTCAAAATACCCGCCGTGGGCCGACACCAGGGTGCTGAGGGCGCCCTCGGCGGCCGGAAAGTCGGTGGTCTGGAGCTGGAGCTCGGCCCGCTGGATGAGCTTGGCATTCTCGCCGGTGTAGACCTGGCCAGGGCTGCTTTCCGCAGAGCCGGGGGCCTCCATGGGGGCATCCGGCTCCGCCTCCCCCCAATATTCGAAGTCCATGGAGCTGTTCATCCCGTCCGGCGGCATGGTCCCGGCGTCCGCGCCGGGCGAAGAGGCGCTGCCGCCCCCGCTAAATATGGAGTCCCCGCCTGCACTGCTTCCGGCGGCGCAGGCGGACAGAAGGGTCAACAGGAGCAGCAGGGCGGCGAGCAAGAGACCGCGTTTTTTCATTGGGAGCACCTCCATATCCAAGATGCCCTTTGGACGAGGCTGCCCCCGGAAAAGTTCCCCTTTTTCGGCGGATTGCATAGAATAGGCAGACAGACGCCGGTACCGCGCAGGGACCCGCCGCGCAGCCGCGTACCGGGCCCCAGTATGAAGGAGGTATTCTCATGCCTATTCTGTACCTTTCGCCCTCCACGCAAGAAAATAATTATTATGTCAACGGCGGCACCGAGGAGGAGTGGATGAACCGCCTGGCCGACGCCATGGAGCCCTATTTGACCGCCTCCGGCATCCGGTTCACCCGCAACACTCCGGAGATGACCGCGGCGTCCTCCATCCGGGCCTCCAACGAGGGCAATTACGACCTGCACCTGGCCCTGCACTCCAACGCCGCCCCCGAGGGCAAATACGGCCAGATCCGGGGCATTATCGTCTTCTACTACCCCAGCTCGCTCCGGGGCCGGGAGGCCGCCACGCTGGTGGCCGACGGCCTGAAGGCCATCTATCCCCTGCCCAACCAGGTGCGGGCTGAGGGCACCACTGCCATCGGCGAGGTGCGGCGGGTCCGGGCCCCCTCGGTCTTCATCGAGCTGGGCTACCACGACAACCCGGACGACGCCGTATGGATTCAGAACAACCTGGCCGCCGCCGCACGGAACATCGTCCTCTCCCTCACCGAATACTTTGGCGTCCCCTTCCTGGAGCCCCGGCCGCCCCGGCCCGCCGTGGTGGATGTGAGCTGGGGGGCCCTCAATATCCGGGATAAGCCGGACGCAGCCTCCGCCGTTCTGGCCCAGGCCTACGACGGGGCGCGGCTCACGGTCCTCAACCAGTGGCAGGACTGGTACGTGGTGCGTTTCGACGGCCTGGTGGGCTGGGCCAGCGCCGACTTCGTCACGCTGATCTGAGGCCGCGCCATGGTAATACACATTGTCCAGCCCGGCGACAGCGTCTACTCCATCGCCCTTCAGTATGGAATCCCCATGTCCCAGCTGGTGATCGACAACGGCCTGGACCGGGCCGCCCGGCTGGCCGTGGGGCAGGCCCTGGTGGTCCAGTTCCCCCGCATCACCCACACGGTGCGCGCCGGGGAGACCCTGAGCGGTATCGCCCGGCAGCATGGCCTGACCCTCCGGCAGCTCTACCGGAACAACCCCATCCTGGGGGGCTCCTCCGTCCTCTACCCCGGTCAGACCCTGGTGATCGCCTACGAGGGGGAGAAGGAGGGCGCCCTGTCGGTCAACGGCTACGCCTACCCCTACATTGGCCGGGCGCTGCTCCAGGCCACCGTCCCCTACCTGACCTATCTGACCCCCTTTACCTACGGGATCAAGCCCTCCGGCGCGCTGGTAGAGCTGGACGACGCCGCCCTCATCGCCGCAGCTCAGGCGGGCGGGGCCGCGCCGCTGATGCACCTGTCCACCCTCACCGAGGGGGGCGGGTTCTCCAACGAGCTGGCCCATCTGGTCCTCACCGACATGGGGATCCAGGACGCCCTGGTGTCCAATCTGATCCAAACCCTGCAAGCCAAGGGCTATGCCGGGCTGGACGTGGATTTCGAATTCGTCTATGCCCAGGACGCGGCCGCCTACGCCGCCTTCCTGGGCCGCCTCACGCAGACCTTGAACCCCCTGGGCCTCCCGGTCATCGCCGCCCTGGCCCCGAAAACCTCGGCCGATCAGCCCGGCCTGCTCTACGAGGGGCACAATTACCGGTCTATCGGCGCGGCGGTCAACGAGGTGCTGCTGATGACCTACGAGTGGGGATACACCTACGGTCCGCCCATGGCGGTGGCTCCGCTGCCCAATGTGCGGCAGGTGGTGGAGTACGCCCTCACCGAGATCCCGGCAGGAAAAATCTGGCTGGGCATCCCCAATTACGGCTACGACTGGCCCCTGCCCTTTGTCCAGGGGGAGACCAAGGCCGCCTCCCTCTCCAGCCAGCAGGCGGTGGCCCTGGCCGTCCGGTACGGCGCGGAGATCCAGTATGACGGGCGGGCCCAGTCCCCCTGGTTCCGCTACACGGACGGCCGCGGCCGCGCCCACGAGGTCTGGTTCGAGGACGCCCGCAGCATCCGCGCCAAGCTGGCGCTTATCCCGGAGTACGGCCTGCTGGGGGCAGGCTACTGGAACCTGATGCGGGAGTTCCCGCAGAACTGGCGGGTGCTCAACGCCCTCTACCACATCCGGGAGCCCGGCGGAAGCCTGTAACCGCCGCAGAGCGGCGGACGGGGCAATCCCGGCCGGGGGAGTTGCGGCCGGGCCGGATCTGTGCTATACTGCACGGAACCGCAGATTCGGCCGCACCTCAGGGTCTGCCGGAGACCCGGCGGAATACCGGGTTTCAGCAGACCTCGGCCAGGAGGGATTGCCATGGAGTACGAATTCGCCCCCATGGAGGGCATCACAGGGGCCCTCTACCGCAGCACACACCGCCGGTATTTTCCCGGCGTGGACCGCTATTTTATGCCCTTTCTCCCTGTCAGCCAGCACCACGCCTTTACCCGGCGGGAGCTGCGCGACATCCTCCCCCAGTACAATGAGGGGGTCCCCGCCGTCCCCCAGCTGCTGACCCGCAGCGCCGCCGATTTTCTCTGGGCCGCCGGGGAGCTGGCTGCTATGGGCTACCGGGAGGTCAATCTGAACCTGGGCTGTCCGTCGGGCACTGTGACGGCCAAAGGCAAGGGGTCCGGCTTTCTGGCCCATCTCCCGGAGCTGGATCGGTTTTTAGACGAAATTTTTTCCCGCGCCCCCCTGGCCGTCTCCATCAAAACCCGGCTGGGCCTGCGCGATCCGGAGGAATTTCCCGCCATCCTGGCGATCTACAACCGCTATCCCCTGGCCGGGCTCACCATCCACCCCCGGGTCCAGCGGGATTTTTACCGGAACAGCGTCCGTATGGACGCCTTTGCCCGGGCCATGGACAGCAGCAGCCTCCCTATCTGCTACAACGGGGATCTGACCACTGCGGCGGACTGCGCGGCGCTGCGGAGCGCCTTTCCCAGCGTGCGGGCGCTGATGATCGGCCGGGGGCTGGTGGCCAACCCGGCCCTGGCGGCCCAGGCCAAGGGCGGGGCCCCCGCGTCCCGGGAGACCCTCCGCGCCTTCCACAGTGCGCTGTTTGAGGGCTACGCCTCCGCCTTTGGCAGCGCGCGCAACGCCATGCTGCGCATGAAGGAGATCTGGTTCTACCACATCCACCTCTTTGAGGGGGGCGGGCGGTACGCCAAGCAGCTGAAAAAGGCGGCCGATCCCCAGACCTTTTCCGCCTGCACCGGCGCTATCTTCCGGGAGCTCCCCCTCCGCACGGAGGCCGTGCCCGGCTGGCGGCAGCAGGCCGCAGAGCCTGTTTCCTGAACGGACAAGGCGCCATATGCCCAATTTCCCGGCCGGCCCCGCGGCGGGAGCAGGGGCGCGTGTCAGCGCCGCCCCTCCTCCCGCCGTTTTTTCTCCGCGTCCATCATGGCGTGGAGACAGTCCAGCGCATCGGACAGGCCGCCGATCCGGTCGATGAGGCCGATACGCACCGCCTCCTCCCCGTAGATGACGCTGCCCACGTCGGCCGCCAGCTCCCCGGTCTGGAGCATCAGCCGGGTGAAGGTCTCCCGCTGGACGGCGCTGTTTTTGGTCACAAACTGGATGATCCGCTCCTGAATGCGGTCGAAGTAGTGGAAGGTCTGGGGCACCCCGATCACCAGGCCGTTGAGCCGCACCGGGTGGATGGTCATGGCCGCCGAGGGGGCGATGAAGGAGGTCTGGGCCGACACCGCCAGAGGCACGCCGATGGAGTGCCCGCCCCCCAGTACCAGGGAGACCGTGGGCTTTCTCATGCTGGCGATGAGCTCCGCGATGCCCAGCCCCGCCTCAATGTCGCCCCCCACGGTGTTCAGCAGGACCAGCAGGCCGTCCACCTCGTCGCTCTCCTCGATGGCGGCCAGCAGGGGCATCACGTGCTCGTATTTGGTGGTCTTGGCGCTGGGCGGCAGGATCTGATGCCCCTCGATCTGCCCCACGATGGTCAGGGTGTGGATGGTCCCCCGCTCGGTTTTGATGGTGGAGGAGCCCATATCCACAATCTGCTGCTGCCGCTCGGAGAAGGAATTCTCCCCGCCGCCGGTCCCCTCGGTGTTGATGATCTCGCTGCTCATAGCCGCGCCTCCCTAACGTCTGGTTGGACGTTAGGGTGTGCAGCTGTCCGGAATTTAACCGGATTTTGTGCAAAAGCGGGCCGGAGCACCGTCCGTGTGCCGGGCGTGGCGGCGGATGCAGGCGCAGGGTGAACTGGTTCCGGCGCTGCGGGCCCCCACGGCCGGTTTCTAAAGGAGCTAAAAATTCGTACCAGGCTGCGCAGTCCCGGACGCTTTGTGCTGTTTTTGTGACGGAACGCAAAGGAAGACGGCCAGGCCCCGCCCGGCCGCTATTGACACCAAAATGGAGAAAATAGTATAATAGGAATGGAACTCCAGACAGCGGGTCCGGCGCAGGGAGCAGCTGGGAAGACTGTTCCGCAGGCGGGGCCTGGGCGTTGTTCTCTCAAAGCGTCGAAACGGGGATTGCCAATGAAAAAGAGTCAAAATAAGTGGGAAAAACGGAAGGGGCTGTCCCTGCTCCTCTCCATCGTGCTGATTTTTTGTATATTAGGGACGGTGGTCTCCACAGTCTCGCGGAAGATCTCTCAGAAAATGTCCGAGGCGGCCATCCAGAACCTGAGCGAGAGCTTGGATCTGATTGAGTGTACCATTGAGGCGATCCTGCGCAGCGAGGCGGAGTTCCAGCTGCTGATTGCCCAGGAAATTGCGCGGTTGGAGGATCCGGAGGCCTATGTCCGCACCTATGAGAGAAATCAGACGGTATCCAGGATGTCGCTGATTCTGGCCGGAGAGACGGAAGGCGTCTCCAGCACCGGGGAGCGCTTCACCGGCGCGGATCTGGACTTTTCCGCAGGCGGCGCCGTCATGGGCCTTCCGGTCTCCCAGTCCTACCTGAACGATATGGGGACCTGGGCCTATACCATCCAGTGTCCGGTGGAGCGGGATGGGCAGGTGATCGGGACGCTCTACGCCGAGTACATCTATGATGTGATCGACGCCTCCCTCCCGGACGGTTTTTATAACAAACAGGCGTCGCTGTACATCATGGACGCGGAGAGCGAGCGGTTTGTGCTGAAGCCCAAGGGCATGGGGAAGCGGAGCGCAGGCCATCTGAATCTGGCTGACTTCTACCGCGCCAACGACATTCAGGACCCGGAGATCCGGGCCGAGGTGGAGGACTGCCTGGCCGCTGGAGAAAATATCCTGTTTTATCATAATATCCGGGGCGAACAGGCCCTCAATTATATGTGGTCCGTCAACGACGGAACGATTTTCCTGGTGGGCTACGTGCCGGTTGAGGCCATCCAGCAGGAGGGACGGACGGTCAATCAAAATATTTTCCTCGTCGTGGTCTCCATGCTGGCGGCCTTCCTGTTATGTATCCTCCTGTACTACTTCTCCTGGCGGCAGCAGGACAAAAGCCGGAAGGAGCGGGAGGAGGAGCGGCGTATCCACAGCCAGCAGCTGGCCGAGGCGCTGCGGGCCGCACAGATCGCCAGCGAATCCAAGACAACCTTCCTCTCCAATATGTCGCATGACATCCGCACGCCCATGAACGCGGTGCTGGGCTTTACGACCCTCCTCGCCAAGGATGCGGAGAACCCGGCCAAGGTGCGGGAGTACACCAGAAAGATTACGGCCTCCGGCCAGCACCTTCTCAGCCTGATCAACGACATCCTGGATGTCTCCAAGATCGAGAGCGGGAAGGTTGTGCTGAGCCTGGCGCGGTTTGCGCTCAACGACGTCATCTCCTCTGTGGATGCGATCATCCAGCCGATGGCCAGGGCGAAGGGGCAGGAGTTCCATCTGGAAGTGACCGGTCTCCAGCACGAGTACCTGGTAGGCGATGAGACGCGGCTCAACCAGATCCTGCTCAACCTCCTTTCCAACGCGGTCAAATATACGCCAGAGGGCGGGCACATCTGGCTGCGCATCCTCGGGCTGAGGCAGCACTCCAGCCAGTACGAGCACATCCGGATCGAGGTGGAGGACACCGGCTACGGCATGACGCCTGAGTACCTGGAGACCATCTTCGACGCCTTCACCCGGGCGGAGAACAGCACGACCAACAAGGTGCAGGGCACGGGGCTGGGCATGGCGATTACCAAGAGCATCGTGGAGCTCATGGGCGGAACCATCGAGGTCTCCAGCCAGGTGGATCGAGGGTCGCTCTTCCGGGTGGAGCTGGAGCTGCGTATTGTGGAGGAGCAGGTGGACCGGCAGTTCTGGCAGGAGCGGGGCATCGCCCGGATCCTGGTGGTCAGCGGGGACCCGGAGTGCTGTGAGAACATGCAGGCCCTTATGGAGGCCGCAGGCGTCCGGCTGAGTACGGTCTCCACCCCGGAGGAGGCGGTGCAGTGGATCCGGGACGGCGGCGGAGACTGCCAGCTGGTGCTGCTGGACTGGGACGCGCCGGACTGGGACGGCGCACAGGCGGCCGGGGCCCTGCGGGCGCTCCTCCCCGGCGAGGTTCCCATCCTGTTTCTGGCGGAGCACGACGCCGCATGGGCCGCAGAGGAGGCCCTTCCCGACAGCTGCGGGGGCGTGCTCACCAAGCCGTTTTTTGTCTCCGCATTCCAGGCGCGGATCGCGGAGCTGTGGGCCGGCAGCGGCGCAGGCGGGCGGCCCGGGCCCGAGGCGGACTCCGGCCTGGAGGGGCTGCGGTTCCTTGCCGCAGAAGACAATGCAATCAACGCGGAGATCCTGGCGGAGCTGCTGGAGATGGAGGGGGCCTCCTGCGAAATTGTGGAGAATGGCCGCCTGGCGGTGGAGCGCTTCCAGCAGGCGGCGGAGGGCGAATTCGACGCGATTCTGATGGATGTCCAGATGCCGGTCATGAACGGCCACGACGCCGCACGGGCCATCCGCGCCCTGCCCCGGGCCGGCGCGGGGCAGATCCCCATCATTGCCATGACGGCGAACGCTTTCGCCGAAGACGAGAAGGCGGCGCTGGACGCGGGCATGGACGCCCATGTGGCTAAACCGCTGGATGTGGCGCTTTTAACGGCGGTCATCCGGCAATCAATCAGACGAAAGGAACTGGGAGAAACGTGAGAAACAAGCAAGGCGTCCGGAGATGGACGGCTGCCGGCCTGGCGGCGCTTGCAGCCCTGACCCTGGCCGCCTGCGGCGGCGGGAAGCCTGTAAACCTAATCCGCCCGGAGGAGGATCAGGAGCGGATTGTGGTTCTGTTCAGCCCGATGGAAAAGACCGAGCCGGGCGCGGAAAATGTGGCTAGGACTGCGTCGGATCTGACGATCGCCATGGCGGAGGAGGAGTTGGGCGTGACCGTGGCGTATAAGACCTATACAGCGGAGGACTACCAGGATAAGACCTACGACGAGGTGACGCTGGACCGGGCGCGCAATGATATGGACGATCTGTACTTGCTCAACCCGGACACCGTTCTGATCCTGGGGGCAGAGGGCAAGCTGAGGGATCTCTCCGGGCTGAGCTGCACGGAGAATCTGCGGGATATCATCCGCACGGCGAACACGGTGGACGGGAAGCTGGTGGCGATTCCCCAGGAGGTGGTCGCCTACGGTCTGTTTGTCAACAAGAGCCTGTTTGACCGTTATCACCTCGCCCTGCCGGAGACGCCGGAGGAATTTTTGGAGTGCTGCCGGGTGTTCCAGGAGAACGGAATCGAGACCCCCGTAGGCGCCAACCGCTGGTGGCTGGAGACCTTTGTGTTTGCCCAGGCCTACGCAGACCTCTACAACGGCGGCAATACGGAGGCGGAAATTGCGGCGCTCAACAGCGGCGAGGCCAGATACAGCGACTATATGCGCCCCGGCTTCGAATTTCTCCAGACCATGATCGACCGGGGGTATATCGACGCGGAGCTGGCCAGCGTCAGCGAGGCCATCGAGGCGGAGCGGCCGGATTTCCTGGCGGGAAAGACCCCCATCGTTATGGCCTACTGGGGCGCGGCAAACACCGATACCGCCTATGGCAAGACGGATTTTGAGATGCAGGTGATCGGCTTTCCCAGCAGCCGGGGGCAGATGCCCGTCATGCCGATAACCGGGTATGCCGTGGGTACCAATGCGGAGCACGCGGAGGATGCCATGCGCGTCCTGGACGTCATTCTCTCCGACCAGGCGCTTCAGGTCTATGCGGAGACCAACCGGGTCATTTCGCCCTCCCGCAACGTGTCGGTGGACTGTGTGCCCGCCCTGCGGCCCCTCAGCGACCGGATCGAGGAGGGGGTCTACGTGTTGGGCTCCAACGCGGGCATGAAGGTGGAGCAGTGGGGAAACACCTGTCTGATCGTGCGGGAGCTGCTGAACGGCGCTACGGTGGACGAGGGCATGGAGGCCTTTGACGCCCTGCAGGACGCCGCGCTGGGCGAGACGCCGGACTGAGGCGCGGTTGCAGGCTGTATCGCGTAATGCCTGCCCCGCCGCCGGGACTGGCTGCGGGAGCTGGGCGGCTCTGCTGCATGGGGCATTCCCTGCGCCCGGCGTGGTCCCGCCGCACCGGGGCCTGATTCCCCGGTTGGTCTCTGTATATAGCATTCAAGTAGGGCGTCCCTTGTATGAGGGACGCCCTCAGGCTGGCGACAACATCGCCAAGCCTGAGGCCGGTTTCGGTCAAATTGCCGAAACCGATCGCCTGCGGGCGGGCTCCTCAACGCGAAAGCGGGGGCTTCGCCCCCCTTTCACACTATCCCCCCACGCAAAAACCCCATGTTTTTTGATATTACAATGATGAAATCGCGCTTTTCCGACAAACTTAGGGCGTCCCTTGTGTGAGGGACGCCCTAAGTTGCCGGAAACGAGCAGTTTTGTTGTGGGAAAGCGCTGTCCCGGCCGGCTATCCGGAAACACGCAGGCGCTGTGTGTCTTAGTCAGGTGTGCGCGGGGCTCTGGTCGATGCAGAGGGCAAAGCAGTCGTGCCTGACCCGGAACAGCAGGCTGTACTGAGGGCTGTGCTCCGTGCAGCTCTGCTTGTACTCCTCTGATGTCAGAAACCGGTCCTCTTCCAGTTGGTAAGCGTCGGACTCCGCCCCGAAGCAGGCTGCGGCCCGCTGGATCAGGTGCTGGGCGACCTCCTGAATGGCAAACCGGACGATCTCGTTCATCGTATGGAATTCCATCTCAAAAATCGCCCCGGCTGCGCGGAGCATCAGCGGCTCGCCGATGATCAGGACGAACCGGAGCCGCTGTCCCTCTGGGCCGAGATAGGTCAGCGCATAGTGCCGTGCGTCCGCGATCTTGTCTTCAGGAGAAAAGCTGCCGGCAAACTGAATGTCGCGGCCGAACATCTCCTGCATGGGGCTGAGAAGCACCGCATGTATAACGGAGCGCTCGTCGTCCGGCTGTATGGAGCCGAAGTCACCGGCTGTCCGCCCGGTGATGGCCCGGTCCTCGATGACAATGTGGCCGGTCAGCCACCCGGTACAGACGCCAATGAAGCGGTGGACCGACTCGGTGGAAAAATGGGTGGCATAGAGCTCCCTCTCCAGCGCCGGAAGGGTCTGCCGCTTCATCCGGTCGTGGATCCGCTTGTGGGCTAGATAGCCAGGATACCCGATGGACTGCATATAGGCCTCCTCCTCCGCAAAGTGCTTGATGGCGTAGGCCTTAAAATATTTGATGCCCTCCACACAGGCAAACTGGTCCTCGTGCCGCTCCACATAGAGCTCGAGGATTTTTTGTACAATGGAAAAGAGCCGCTGATGGGCCCGATCCACAATCTCTACACCGATATTAAATCGATCCTGCCATTGGATTTGCTGCATATAGATTCCTTCTTTGGCCGCCGCCCGCAGGATGTAGGCGGCAGGGGGTGGGCGGGCAGGACGCGGCGGGAGCCGGGTGGGACAAGCACTGCCCATCTGGTTTCCGCGCTCCGCCGGCCACTCCATTCTATGCCGCAGCGTCCAAGCGGTGCATCCGTCCCCAGGCTGGTTCCCCCGGTTGGACTTAGGAAGAAACTGATCGCCGCACTCCGTACAGCGTTTCAGTTCTGCCCAGTGCAAAAGGGCGGCTTCCAGCTTCCAGCCAGGGGGAAGAATGGCGGCAATGAACCAGCGGCACAAAGGGGAATACCTGATACTCTGCATACATACACAAGGCTCTCCGTAGTCCGGCGCAATACAGTTGCCGTTATTGTAATTACAGTACTCATGCACAAGGCGGCGGGCGGCTCTGTATGGTGGGCAGTCCATGTCGGGGCGTTTACCGTTCATTTTCCCGTTCCGGCTCCCGGCATAAGATTCGGTCAAGATTGCTTTTCACAGTTTGCAATTCCCAGGCGTTCTCTCCCTTGTAATCTGCTCAGTCTCGGCCCATAGTGTCTTGGGCGCCGGCAGCTTAGTGCTAAACGCGATCCTCCCGTTGCTTTTCCGGGAAGGGGAGTGTGCGGTGTTGCCTGAAATGTATATTCGATATGTTCCTTGTGCTGTCCGTTCCAGACTTCGTAAAGAGCGTTGTTCCCATTGGGACAAATGAATGGATCTGATTCTCCATCATACAAAAAAGCGTCCCGTTTCAGCTCTACTTGATACGTTGCGCCTCCAAAGTCTTAAAAATCAGAGTGGTTCCATATGCGCTGTCTGCACCCGCTGCTTGGATCGGCAGTCCTAAACTGGAACGCATATATTCCATACGTTTCAAATAAGGGGAGGCAATCATTGGCATTTCCTGATGTGGCGGCAACATCTACGATGATGCTATGAGACGGGTCTATGGCTTAGAAGTGAGGCCGCTTGGTTTGCCTGGGCGGCTTACCATCCCGGCGTCCGGATCTGTTGCGCACACCGTTTTCTCCTGTAGAACCGGCTCCTTCTTAGCCCATGCCTTGCGTTGAGACCTAGTTTTTCCTGCCTGCTCCAGCCGCTGCCGCTCCGCAGCTTCCGCTGCATCCAACCGTCTCATATCATCTGTTGCTTCCTTTTGAACCTGAATCTTTACATTTTTCCGCCTGGACACATTCGCTTTTACGTGCGTGGAATCTGTAAGGATGATTTTCCCCTCCACCAGCCCCTTTTCCATGCACTGCCCCACAATTTCTTCAAATATTTGACGTCTCACGCCTTCGCCACAAAACCGCCGCCGTCTGTTTTGCGCAGTTATGCTATGATTTGGTACCCGCTCTCCGATGTCTAAGACCAGAAACCAGCGGTATGCCATATTTACTTCTATTTCCTGCTCGATCCGCCGTTCTGATTCAATCCCATATATCAATCCAATCAAAAGGTATTTTACCAAAACCACTGGATCTATGCTTGGCCCTCCGTTGTTGCTGCTGTACAAATCCCGTACCTTCTCGTAGATAAATCCAAAATCTATCCCTGCATCTACCTTCCGCAGAAAATAATTTTTCGGTACCAAATCCTCCATCATTACTGTATGTAACTTTAACTGCTGCCTATCCGTTCCGTCGTCCTTTCACATCACCACGCTCCTTTTCCTCTCTTATTTTACCACCCTCAGTCTCCTCCCCCCACTTTGTCAACAGGTCCAGACAGTACCCGAGCGGATTGTAAGGAAGCTGTCCACCTGATGATAGAGGGTATTTCTTCAGAAACTCTGTTGGCAGACGTGGACTATGACGCAAATGAATTCCTGTCCTATGTGGTTTCGGCGGGGACGGAATCCGTGATTCCGCCAAGAAAGAACCGTAAAGAACAGCGTGACTATGGAAATGCTCTAAACTGTAAGCCCAAAATTGAAGCGTTTGTTGTCGGCGATAAAGTTTCCAGTGGGATGAGTGTAAAAAGAACAGTGGGACGATTTCGGAGAAATGTATGCCTATACTTATAGACAGTTGGTAAGGACAGCTAAAAAGAGACTATTTAATCTTA
>CANSQX010000012.1 GCA_947649225.1 uncultured Flavonifractor sp. | reverse complement strand
ATGCTCCGGGCCGAGTGCTACAAGCAGCGCATGGAGAAGGGCCTGTCCTTCCTGGAATTCAACTACATGATCATGCAGTCCTACGACTTCTACCACATGTTCCAGACCGTGGGCTGCAATATGCAGTTCGGCGGCAACGACCAGTGGTCCAACATGCTGGGCGGCACCGAGCTCATCCGGAAAAAGCTGGGCAAGGACGCCTACGCCCTGACCATCAACCTGCTGACCGACTCCCAGGGCAACAAGATGGGCAAGACCGCCGGAAACGCCATCTGGCTGGACCCCAACAAGACCTCCCCCTACGAATTCTACCAGTACTGGCGCAATGTGGGCGACGCCGACGTGATGAAGTGCGTGCGTTGGCTCACCTTCCTGCCCCTGGAGCAGATCGACGAGATGGATCAGTGGGAGGGGGCACAGCTCAACACGGCCAAGGAGATTCTGGCCTTCGAGCTGACCAAGATGGTCCACGGCCCGGAGGAGGCCCAGAAGGCCCAGGATGCCGCCCGGGCCCTCTTCTCCAGCGGCGGGGACAGGAGCAATATGCCCACTACCACCCTGACCGGGGCCGATCTGTCCGGCGGCTCCATCGGCATTCTGGACCTGATGGTCCGATGCGGCCTGGCGCCCTCCAAGAAGGAGGCCCGCCGCCTGGTGGAGCAGGGGGGCGTGGAGGCGGACGGCGTGCGGCTCCACGATGTGGCCGAGACCTTTGACACCGGACGCCTCTCCGGCAACGGACTGACCATCAAAAAGGGCAAGAAGGTCTTCCATCGGGTGATTTTAGACGAATAAGGGAGGAACGAGCGGTTGAGAAACAGACGAAAATGGCTGACCCTGGACGAAAAGACCATCTCCAACCTTCTGGTGGTGCTGATCGGTATTCTGTTTTTTGTGGCGCTGACCAATTTTAAGGTGATCTGGAACGCCCTCTCCAATGCCATCAGCGTGATTTCCCCCTTCATCGCTGGGTTTATCATCGCTTTCCTGCTGGACGCCCCCACTGCTTTCTTTGAGCGGAAGCTCTACAGCAAGGTCAAGGTGAAGCGCGGGCTGTCTGTGCTGACCGTCTATGCCATCGCTTTCGCCGTGCTGGTGCTGCTGATCAACCTGATCATCCCGTCGGTGGTGGACAGCATCATGGAGCTGGTCAACAACATTCAGACCTACCTGGCCAACCTGAACAGCTTTGTCAACAATCTGGCCAGCTCTCTCCAGCTGGAGAACGTCGAGGGCGTGGACGACCTGATCGGCAGTCTGATGGGCTCCTATCAAAACATCATGGAGGAGGCCTCCAAACAGATCAAGGCCCTGCTGCCCCAAATCCTGGACGTGGGTATGGCGGTGGGCAGCGGGTTTATCAACGCGATCACTGCCATCATCTCCTCCATTTACATGCTGCTGGCCAAGGATAAGCTGAAGCCCCAGCTGAAAAAGCTGCTCTATGCCATCGTGCCCAAGCGCCCGTCCGACCGGGTTCTGGACGTACTGCGGTATGCCGACAAGATCTTTGTAGGCTTTATCAACGGTAAGCTCATCGACAGCGCCATCATCGGCGTGCTGTGCTTTGTGATGTGCGCCATTCTGCGGATTCCCTTCGCCGTGCTGGTCAGCGTGGTGGTGGGGGTGACCAACATCATCCCCTTTTTCGGCCCATTCATCGGCGCCATCCCCTGTGTGATGATCCTGGTGATTGTGGAGCCCCTCAGCGCGCTGAAATTTCTGATTCTCATCATCGTGCTCCAGCAGTTTGACGGCAACATCCTGGGCCCCAAGATCCTGGGGGACAGCACCGGACTCTCCCCGCTGTGGGTGCTGGTGGCTATTGTCGTGGGTGGGGGACTCTTCGGCTTTATCGGAATGCTCCTGGGCGTGCCCACCTTCGCCGTCCTCTATGCCCTGGTGCGGGAGTGGGTCCACAACCGCCTGGCCCGCAAGGATCTGGACCGGAACTGCGCATCCCAGGACGGCGCGGACGCCGTCCTGGAGCCCGATCCCGGTGCGGAGCCGCCCAATCCATAAGAAAAAAGATGCACGGCGCTGCCGTGCATCTTTTTTAGGCCTTGTTTGAAAAATGGCAAAACGCCCAAGCGGCGGACCTTTTTCCGCCATACTGCGTTAAAAATTCTTGAAATACACCAAGTATTCCTGCGAATTTTTGCCTTGTCTGGCGAAAAAGTCTCTCGCCGTTGGGCATTCTGCCATTTATCAAACAAGGCCTAATTTCTATAGCAATCTTCATGCTGCCAACGCCAACACTTGGAGGGGAGGATCGTACCCGCCTGTTCTGACAAAATGCGCGTGGGAACGTTCGGACGGATACGAGCCGCCCCTGACAAGGGGGCAAGGGTTCTGATGACTGCCATCATTTTAGAGGAGTATTTCGTCCCGGAGCCCGGCCACCAGGTCGGCCATGGAGTAGAGGCCGGGCTCCTCCACACCGGCCAGGAAGCGGGCGGCCCGGACGGCCCCCGAGGCGAAGACCTCCCGGCTCATGGCCGAGTGACGGATTTCAATCACCTCGTCCCGGCCCGCAAAGATCACCTCGTGGTCCCCCACGATATTGCCGCCCCGCACCGACGAGATGCCGATCTCCCGCCTGTCCCGGGGCTTTCGCACACTCTGGCGGTCATAGACGTACACGGGCTGGTAGGGGAGGGCGGAGGCCGCCGCGTCGGCCAGCATGAGGGCGGTGCCGCTGGGGGCGTCCACCTTCCGGCTGTGGTGGCGCTCCACAATCTCCACATCGCAGCTCTCGCCCAGCACCGCCGCCGCCCGCCGGACCAGGTCCAGCAGCACATTGACGCCCAGGGACATGTTGGCGGAGCGGAAGATGGGGACAGCCTCCGCAGCCCGGTGGATGGCGGCCAGCTGATCGGGGGAGTACCCGGTGGTGGCCAGCACCAGGGGAATATGCCGCGAGACCCCCAGCTCCAGCAGGCCGGGAAGCGCCGCCGGGCTGGAGAAATCGATGAGGACGCCGGCCTCCGCCGCAGCCGGGAGCTCGGCGGGGGAGGGGTAGACCGGGTAATCCCGGTCCCCCTGGCCCAGCAGATCAAAGCCTGCCGCGGCCTCCACGTCGGGCAGGGAGGCACAGATGGATTCCACCGCACGGCCCATATGGCCGTTGCAGCCGGAAATCAAAATCCTGAGCATAGATGAACATCCTTTCCCACCGCCGGTGCGTCTACAGCAGTCCCACCTTGGCCATAGCGGCCTTCAGGGTCTCCAGATGCCCGTCGGTCATATCGCACAGAGGCAGGCGCAGGGGACCGGCCTCCCGCCCCATAAGATTGAGGGCGGCCTTGATGGGGATGGGGTTGACCTCAATAAACAGGGCGTCGATCAGCTCCATATAGTCCAGCTGGAGCCGGGCGGCCTCCTGAAACTGTCCATCCAGACACAGATGGGTCATTTGGACCATCACTGCGGGGGCGATATTGGAGGCCACCGAGATAACCCCCTTAGCCCCCAGAGACATCATGGGGACCACCTGGTCGTCGTTGCCCGACCAGATATAGAAGTCGTCGCCGCAGAGGTAGCGGGCGTGGGCCAGCAGGGAGAAGTTGCCGCTGGCCTCCTTGATGCCGTTGATGTTGGGGATTTGAGAGAGCTGCTGGTAGGTCTCCGCCGTAAAGGACACGCCGGTGCGGGAGGGGACATTATAGAGGATCACAGGCAGCTTCGTGCGCGCCGCGATATACTCAAAATGCTTGAGCAGGCCGATCTGGCTGGCCTTATTATAGTAGGGCGTCACATGGAGCAGGGCGTCCGCGCCCGAGTCCTCGGCGTGCTGGGACAGGTAGACGGCGGCAGAGGTGTCGTTGCTCCCCGCGCCCGCCACCACCTTGACCCGGTGGTTGACCTTTTTGACGCAGTATTCCACAGCGGCGATGTGCTCCCGGATGGACAATGTGGCGCACTCGCCGGTGGTACCGGCCACACAGATGGCGTCCACATTGCTGGCGATCTGCTGCTCGATCAGGGCGCCGAAGGCGTCGTAGTTGATGGCGCCGCTCTGGTCAAAGGGGGTCACAATGGCGGTGCAGGCACCGGTAAAAACAGGCTCTCTCATGGGATGTTACCTCCTAGATATACTCCTCGGCGCACAGCAGCTCGGCCAGCAGGACCGCGCCGCCCGCAGCGCCCCGGAGGGTATTGTGGGACAGGCAGACAAACTTGTAATCGTACTGGGTATCGGGACGCAGGCGGCCGATGGAGACCGCCATGCCGCCCTCCCGCTCCCGATCCAGACGGGTCTGGGGGCGGTTATCCTCCTCGAAGTAGTGGAGGAACTGCTTGGGGGCGGAGGGCAGGTCCAGCTCCTGGGCCCGGCCCTGGTAGCCGGCCCAGATCGACCGGATTTCCTCCAGAGTGGGCTTGTTGGTAAAACGGGCGAAGACGGCGGCCATGTGGCCGTTGGAGACCGGCACCCGCAGGCACTGGGCGGTGATGGCGGGGGTGTCCGCGTTGACAATCACGCCGTTCTCCACCCTGCCCCACAGCTTGAGGGGCTCCCGCTCGCTCTTCTCCTCCTCGCCGCCGATGTAGGGGATCACGTTGTCCACCATCTCGGGCCAGGTCTGGAAGGTCTTGCCCGCCCCCGAGATGGCCTGGTAGGTGCAGACCAGGGCCTCCCGCAGGCCGAAGCAGTCCTTCAGGGGGTGCAGGGCGGGGACGTAGCTTTGAAGGGAGCAGTTGGATTTCACGGCCACAAAGCCCCGCTTGGTGCCCAGGCGCTTGCGCTGGGCGGGGATCACCGCCAGATGCTCCGGATTGATCTCGGGCACCACCATGGGCACGTCGGGGGTCCAGCGGTGGGCCGAGTTGTTGGAGACCACCGGACACTCGTGCTTGGCGTAGGCCTCCTCCAGTGCCTGAATCTCCTCCTTCTTCATATCCACGGCGGAGAACACAAAATCCACCAGACCGGCGATTTTCTCAATATCAGCCTCGGCGTTCAGCACGACCATACCCTTGGCCGCCTCGGGCATGGGGGTGTCCATGGCCCAGCGGGGGCCAATGGCCTCCTCATAGGTCTTCCCGGCAGAGCGGGCGCTGGCCGCAATGGCGGTGAGCTTAAACCAAGGGTGTTTCTCCATCAGGGTCACAAAGCGCTGGCCCACCATGCCGGTGCCGCCAATCACGCCGACCTTGTACTGTTTCATCATCCAAAACCTCCTGCAAATATTGTATTCACCCGCCGGGACAAAAGAGACCGGCAGGGGCAAACCGGAAAAAAGAAAAAAATCAGCGGTTTACAGACCGGCTGATTTTGTACTATAATGTCAGGGACACACCGTGAGAGCGCCCCTGTCCACCATATGACAAAATGCAGACCAGCGCTCCACCGGGCTTCCGGTGACAGCCGGACGGCTCTTAACCGCACGGCCAGGGGGCGAACGCGCGGATCGGGCGCTCCCTTCGGCGGCGTTCCCTTTCACAGCAGTTCTTCGGGCTCCGGACCCTCCCCGCGCTACTTTTGAAAGCCGCGACCTCTGACTTGCAATTTTGACAAGTGTACCACAAGGCCGCGGCCGGTGTCAAGAAAGGGCCGGAACAAGAATGTACAAATGGAGTGGAAAATGAGAAAAAGATTTATGCAATTTGCGGCGGCCGCTCTTGCGGCGGCGGCCCTCCTGCCCCAGCTCCCGGCCGCCCGGGCCGCCCGGCCCCCCGACTACGACACCGTCCTGGTGGGTCTGGCCTATGGAAGCAGCGCCATGCCCGGGGCCAACCTCCTCAACAGCGTGGGCAGCGGCTACCGCCTGGGATATCTGGATGGGAACCGGGATTTTATCTCTCTGGGCTACACGGGGGAGACCGGTATCTCGGTGGTCAAGACCCAGAATGTCTCTTACGGCGGCCCCCTGTCCAACGGCCTGAACGGCTACTCCGACCAAATCGCCTCCGGAATTGTGGTGGGGTGCTACCACCTCCAGATCCCGGGGACCTGGGCCACCTTCGAGGAGGCCCGGACGGCGGCGGCCAACCTCCCCGGCGGCTTTCCGGCCTGGATCGACGGCGCGTACCAGGTCCGGGTAGGGGCCTATCCGGACGGAGGTTCCGCCCAGGCGGCCCAGGCATCCTTGGCGCTGTCTGGAACCTCCATTGTGGGGACCAGCAGCTACGGCGTCTCGGTGGTAAAGACCGGGACCAATACAGTGCTCTTCCAGTTCGACGGCGGGGAGGGGCGGGCCCTCACCGTCATGCCCGGCCTGGACGGGACGGAGAAGCCGGAGACCTGGTTCAATAAGTTCAAGTACTACGGCGGCTTCCAGTTCCAGCGGGTGGGGGGCGGCAGCCTCACCGTGGCCAGTGTGGTGGACTTGGAGGACTACGTGAACTGCGTCCTCTCCCGGGAGATGTCCGAGGGCTGGCCCCTGGAGGCGCTGAAAGCCCAGGCAGTCACCGCCCGAACCTACTGCGCCACCAACTACGGACGCCACCGGGACAGTAAAATCGACATCTGCGGCACCACCCACTGCCAGGTATACAGCGGCTGCGGACTGACGGGCCCGGGTACCGCCCAGGCGGCCGCCGGAACGGCGGGGCAGTATATCTGGTATGGGGACGCCCTGGCGGAGACGTTTTTCTTCTCCTGCGACGGCGGGGCCACCGAGAGCTCCGGAAATGTCTGGACCAACGATCTGCCCTATCTGGTGGGCAAGGCCGACCCCTACGAGGGCGCTGTGGCAGACAAGACCGGTAAGTACAACTGGACCGTGACCTTTACCGCCCAGGAGCTCACTAGCCGGCTCAACAGCAAGGGCTACGCCAACGCGGGCATTGTGGACATGTATGTCTCCGAGACCACCCCCACCGGCAACGTGAAGACCCTGACCCTGGTGGATGCGGCAGGGAAGCGGTTCTCCTTCTCCAAGGAGCGGGCCCGCACCTTTCTGGGGCTGGACTCCATCCGGTACACCGTCTCCGGCGGGAGCCAGAGCGCGCCTGCCCCGTCTGGGAGCTATGTGGTGGCGGGGGGCGGCAGCCTCTCCAGCCTGTCCGGGGCCTACGCCGTGGGCGCAGATGGGACGGCGGCCCCTGTCGCCGGGGTCCCTTATGTGATTACGGCTCAGGGGACGGAGCCTCTGGCCACGCCGTCCGCCCCAGCCGCGCCGCCGGGGAGTGCCGGGGCCTCCGGCAAGGGCGTCTTCACCATCACCGGCTCCGGCTACGGCCACAACGTGGGGATGAGCCAGTGGGGGGCCTACGCCATGGCCGAGGCTGGGTACAGTTACGACCAGATTCTTACATTCTACTACACAGGAATTGACGTGAAATGATCATGAAAACCGCTGATTTTGACTTTTTCCTCCCCGAGGGGCTGATTGCCCAGACCCCCTTGGAGCGGCGGGACGCCTCCCGCCTGCTGGTGCTGGACAAGGCCACAGGGGAGACCCGGCACCGGCATTTCTATGACCTGCCCGATCTCCTGCGTCCAGGGGACTGCCTGATTCTCAACAACTCCCGGGTGCTCCCGGCCCGGCTGATTGGCCACCGCCCCACCGGCGGGGCCTGCGAGGTGCTCCTCCTGGTGGACAGGGGCGGCGGCCTGTGGGAGTGCCTGGTCCGCCCGGGCCGGAAGCTGAAGCCGGGGGCCCAAGTGAGCTTCGGGGACGGGCAGCTCACCGCCACCGTCGAGGCGGAGCTGGAGGACGGCAAACGGGCTGTCCGCTTCCACTGCCAGGGGATCTTTTTGGAGGTTCTGGAGCAGTTGGGCAAAATGCCTCTGCCACCCTACATCAAGGCGGAGCTCCAGGACAGCGAGCGCTACCAGACAGTCTACTCCAAGGTCAGCGGCTCGGCGGCTGCCCCCACGGCGGGGCTTCACTTCACCCGGGAACTGCTGAACCGGATTGCGGCCACGGGGGTGGGGATTGGCTATGTGACCCTCCACGTGGGGCTGGGCACCTTCCGCCCCGTCAAGGCGGAGGACGTCCAAGACCACGAGATGCACAGCGAGTA
This sequence comes from uncultured Flavonifractor sp., assembly GCA_947649225.1. Classification (GTDB taxonomy): domain Bacteria; phylum Bacillota; class Clostridia; order Oscillospirales; family Oscillospiraceae; genus HGM12998. The sequence goes on along the minus strand of CANSQX010000012.1, from coordinate 26,780 downwards.
CTGCGAGATCCCCGCCAAAACGGCGGAGCTGGCCAACCGGACGAAGGAGGCGGGGGGCCGGGTGATCTGTGTGGGCACCACCTCCTGCCGGACGGTGGAGAGCTTCGCCGGAGAGGACGGCCGCTTAAAGCCCTGCGGCGGCTGGACCAATATCTTCATCTACCCCGGCTACCGCTTCAAGGTGCTGGACGCCCTAATCACCAACTTCCACCTGCCCCAGTCCACCCTGGTAATGCTGGTGTCCGCCCTGGCGGGCCGGGAACACGTCCTGGCCGCCTATCAGGAGGCGGTGGAGCGGGAATACCGCTTCTTCTCCTTCGGCGACGCCATGTTCATCACCGATCAAATTGACCCGAACCCGTGAGGAGGAGCGCGTATGGATGAGCTGCAAGCCCTGCCCAACATCGGCCCTGTCCCGGCAGAAACCCTGCGCCGGGTGGGGATTTGTACCCTGGAGGACCTGCGGGCCCTGGGGGCAGAGAAGGCCTTTTGCGCCTGAAAGCCCGGGAGCCGGACGCCTGCTTCCATAAGCTCACCGCCCTGGAGGGGGCGGTGCAGGGGGTGCGCAAGACCGGACTCACCCCGGTGCGCAGGGAGGAACTGCGGACATTTTTTGACAGCCTGCCGGAAAAATAGCCTGCTGCCGGGGAGAACAATATGGGAAAAAACAGTCGTGTACAAGGGCCATGCCCTCACATTGACGCGGTTTTGGGCGAATCAGAAGCCCTGTCTTTGGATCAACAGTCCCAGCCAGAGAAAACTGCCGCACATGGAATTTGTGGGAGGACATCCCAATGAATATTGCATCTTTGTGGAGAAGCTTTCTGCGGAAGAGCGGGCTCAGATCACCACAGAGGATGGCTCACCCATCGACATCGAAACGGAACTGGGGCATTTGAAATAGGTCCACGATAAAATTAAAGGAGTTTTTGCGTGTTTGAGGTACTAAAACAAGAGGGACGGGCCCGCCGGGGCGTCTTTACCTGCGCCCATGGGACAGTACAGACGCCGGTGTTTATGAACGTGGGCACCCAGGGGGCCATCAAGGGGGCGGTGTCCGCCCACGATTTGAAGGAGATCGGCTGTCAGGTGGAGCTGTCCAACACCTACCACCTCCACCTGCGCCCCGGGGACGAGCTGGTCCGGGCGCTGGGGGGCCTCCACAGGTTCATGGACTGGGAGGGCCCCATCCTTACCGACTCGGGTGGATTCCAGGTGTTCTCCCTGGCCGGCCTGCGGACCATCAAGGAGGAGGGAGTCACCTTCGCCTCCCACATCGACGGACGGCGAATCTTTATGGGCCCAGAGGAGTCCATGCGCATCCAGTCCAATCTGGGCTCGGACATTGCCATGGCCTTTGACGAATGTGTGGAAAACCCGGCCACCTATGAGTACGCCCAGGCGTCCTGCGCACGCACTCTGCGGTGGCTGGAGCGGTGCAAGGCGGAGCACGACCGGCTCAACGCCCTGCCTGGGACGGTCAACCCCCGGCAAATGCTCTTCGGCATCAACCAGGGGGCCACCTTCCCTGACCTGCGGGTGTGGCACATGGAGGAGATCGCGAAAATCGACTGTGAGGGCTACGCCATCGGCGGCCTGGCGGTGGGGGAGCCCACCCAGGTAATGTACGACATCATGGATGCGGTGGAGCCCCACATGCCGGCGGAAAAGCCCCGGTATCTCATGGGGGTGGGGACTCCCTCCAACCTCATCGAGGGGACGGCCCGGGGGATCGACTTCTTCGACTGCGTGATGCCCGCCCGCAACGCCCGTCATGCCAAGCTCTTCACCTGGGACGGGGCCCTCAATATCCGCAACGAGAAGTATAAGCGGGACGATGGACCCATCGATCCCCGGTGCGGCTGCCCGGTGTGCCGGTCCTTCTCCCGGGCCTACCTCCGCCACCTGTTTACGGCGGGGGAGATGCTGGCCATGCGCCTGGCCGTCCTCCACAACCTCTACTTTTACAACGAACTGGCCGCCCGCATCCGCTCCGCCCTGGACGCCGGGGCTTTTGCGGCCTTCCGGGCGGAGTACGGCGAGCGGCTGGCCCGGCGGCTGTAGCAGGCAAAATTTGCGCAAATCTGCAAAGAGGGCTTGCCAAAACGTGGACAAGACGTTATAATACTTTTTATACAGTGAAAATCTGTGTATGAAAATTTCGGAGGGGATCATTTTGTTGACACAGCTAACCAGCGCAGTATTGAGCGGCGGAGGCGGCGCGGAGGGCGGCAGCAGCGGATTGCTGATGACCATTCTGCCCTTTGTCGTCCTCATTGCAGTGTTCTACTTCCTGCTTATCCGGCCGGAGAACAAGAAGAAGAAGGCCGCCGCCAAGATGCGCGCCGAGCTGACGGTGGGAGATCAGATTGTCACCATTGGCGGCATCGTTGGCACCATCTGTGCCGTCAAGGAGGACAGCATCGTCCTGGAGACCGGCGCAGACCGGGTACGCATTGAGTTCAAGAAGTGGGCCATCTCCACCAAAGACACGGCCGAGGCCAACCAGGCCCCCACCCGCTGAAAACAGAAGACATGCCGCCCGCCCTCTCCGCATAGACATCTATGCAGAGAGGGCGGCGTTTTCTGCCTGAATTCAGCCGGGTGGCCGGGGTCTCTTATGCCTTGCAGGAGGGCACAGGACGGCGTTCACCGGATGAGGATACAGGCGCTGGAAAAACGCCGCTGGAAGAAATCGGCGCGCCGCTCGCCGCAAAAGCGGCAGCCGCGGCAGCCAGGCATGGCCCATGCTGCGGTCCATGGAGGTGGCGTATGCGAAAAAATGAGGAGGAGCAGGGGGCAAAGGTGGTCCGCTATATGGTGAACGCCCTCTGGGGCGGCGTCCTGGCGCTGGCGGTGTGCATCGTGTGCCTGCTGGCTGCGGCGGCCGGGATCTCCAAGGGATGGCTGGGTATGGATTTCCTCTATCAGACAGCGCTGGTGGGCTGTGTGGCCGGGGCCTTTGTGGGGGGACGCCTCGCGGTCCGGCGCAGCGGCTCCCGGGCGCTGGTGATGGGGCTGGCGGCGGGGCTGGTGCTCTTTCTCCTGTTGCTCACCGTGGGGGTTGCGGGGTTTCAGTCCGCCCCCGACGAGCGGGCCATCGGACTGCTGTGCGCCTCGCTCTGCGGCGGAGCGGCGGCCGGTCTCCTGGGAAAGCGGGGGAAGAAGAAAAAGCGCAGAAAATAATTGAAATCGGTTGGACGGTGTGGTATACTGAATACCATCGCTTATGCGCCTGCGGCGCACGGCGCAAAAACACCGGGATGGGAGGGAGAACAGAATGAAGCATGTGAAGACGCTCAACGGCGCGACTCTGAAGCAGAGCGCCGCCCACGGCGGCTGCGGCGAGTGCCAGACCTCCTGCCAGTCTGCCTGCAAGACCTCTTGCACCGTCGCCAACCAGAAGTGCGAGAACAAGTAAGCACAAAATACCGGAAAGCGGGCGGGAACTTCCCGCCCGCTTTCCATGCTGGGAAAAGGGAGAACGGAGTTTATGGTACATACCTTTCAAGCCCTCGGCGTCCGGATCGCCGTGGATGTGAACAGCGGCGCCGTCCACGTGCTGGACGAGCTGACCTTCCGTCTGTTGGAGCGGGTGGAGCCTCCCATGGCGGAACACTGCCCGTTGGAGCTGGCCGCCGGTCTGCCGCCCTACTCCCCGGAAGACGTGGAGGAGGCCTGGCAGGAGCTCCGCGCCTTGGCGTCGGAGGGCCTGCTCTTCGAGGAGGACGACTATATTGACCGGGACAAGGCGGCTGGAATGCAGCAGCAGGCCCTGGTGAAGGCCCTGTGCCTCCATGTGTCCCACGACTGCAACCTGCGCTGCCAGTACTGCTTCGCCTCCACCGGCGATTTCGGTACAGGGCGGCGTATGACCATGGACGCTGAGACCGCCAGAAAGGCCATCGACTTTGTGGTGGAGAAGTCGGGCCACCGGCGCAACATCGAGGTGGATTTCTTCGGCGGCGAGCCCCTCATGGCCATGGACACGGTCCGGCAGACCGTGGAGTACGCCCGCTCCATCGAGGACGCCAAGGGCAAACGCTTCCGCTTTACCATCACCACCAACGGCGTCCTGCTGGACGACGAGAACATCGACTATATCAACCGGGAGATGTCCAACGCGGTTCTCTCCCTGGACGGCCGGCCGGAGGTCAACGACGAGCTGCGCCCCACAGTGAACGGGAAGGGGAGCTACCAGGTGGTGCTTCCCAAGTTCCAGAAGCTGGTGGCCGGCCGGGGGGACAAGGACTACTACCTCCGGGGAACCTTCACCCGGCTCCACCCAGATTTTGCCGAGGATGTCAAGCACATCGCCTCCCTGGGCTTTAAGCATGTGTCGGTGGAGCCCGTGGTGGGGAAGGAGAGCGACCCCTACGCCCTGCGGGAGGAGGACCTGCCCGCCCTGGAGGCTGAGTACGAGAAGCTGGCCGCCTACCTGAGGGATCACCCGGAGACCAACTTCTTCCACTTCAACGTGGACCTGTCCCAGGGGCCCTGTGTAATCAAGCGCCTGCGGGGCTGCGGGGCGGGCTGCGAATACGTGGCTGTCACACCGGACGGGGACATCTACCCCTGCCACCAGTTTGTGGGTCAGGAGGACTATAAGCTGGGGAGCCTCCACGACGGGAGCTTCGACCAAGCTCTCTCCAGCCGCTTCGCCGCCCTCAACATCTACACCCGTCCCGCCTGCCGGGACTGCTGGGCCCGGTTCTATTGCAGCGGCGGATGCAGCGCCTCCAACCTGCTGGTAAACGGCGACATTGCAGTCCCCCACACTGTGGGGTGCGCCTTGGAGCGCAAGCGGCTGGAGTGCGCTATCGCCCTTAGAGCCATCTCGTCCGGTCTGGCCGGGTAGGAAATACAGACAGTTATCACCAAATGGATAAAGAACCGTCTGGTGATAAACACAAGATACAGTGTCTAGCGCCGCCTGTTATGCAATAGAATGTATAGCAGGCGCGTGTAGGCACCATCTTTCCGAGCTCGCAAGGACGAAGTTTACATAATCTAGTTACCATAATTCTATGTCATCATGCACAAAAAGCAAAGAATTTCCCAGTAATCCTTGCACACTGGCGTGAGAAGGGGTATAGTAGAGGGGAAGATTGGGACGTCCCCTTCTTTTTCCGGGTCCCGCCGCATACCATAGCCTGTGGAGGTGATGGGGATGCGCAGGCCCGCTGAGGGAGTCTGGAACGCCTGGCCGGGCGGGCAGCTGCCTGCCCTGGCGGTGATATCGGCGTTCTTTTTTGCGGGCGGCCTGGTGGGTTGTCTGGCCGCGGCTGGGGCCGCTGGAGCGGGCCTCCAGACCCTGACGGACTATCTGGAGGGCTTTTTGGACGCGATCCGCACGGCGGGAGCCCGGCCCCCGGCTCTGCTGCCTCTGGTGTGGGGCGTGGTGCGCTGGCCGTTGCTGGCGGTGCTGCTGGGCTTTACCGCTCTGGGGATTTTGGGCCTGCCGCTGCTGTTCTCAGTCCGGGGCTTTGTGCTGGCCTTCTCCATCGCCGCCTTTGTGCGGATGTTTGGGGGAACGGGCGGCGTGCTGGCCTTTCTGCTCTTCGGGGTCTCGGGACTGGTATCGGCGCCCGTGTTCTTTATCCTGGGGGTGCAGAGTCTTGGGGCCGCCCAGGCCCTGGCCGTCCGGTTTTTGGGAGACGGACGGCGCAACCCCATCTACGGCAAGACCTATTGGTTGCGCTGCGGCTGGTGTGCGGCCGCACTGTGCCTGTGTGTGATTTTGGAGTACTTGGCGGTCCCTGCGCTGGTGGCCGCTGCAGCCGGAGCGCTGGCCGTATAGCGCGCCCGGAGGGGTGTGCGGGAGAGTGGAAGGGTGTTGGACGGATGGACGACAGCAAGGGCTTTGAAATCTACCTGACGGAGGAGCGGCAGGTCTCTGACAACACGCGCACGTCCTACCTGCGGGATGCAGGGCAGTACCTGCACTGGCTGGAGGGGGAGGGGCTGATTCCCGAGGCGGCCGCCCAGGGCGACGTGGAGCGCTATCTCAGGCATCTGACGGCTGCGGGGAAGTCTGCGGCTACCGTCACCCGGAGTCTGGCGTCCCTGAAGGCCTTCTATACCTTCCTGATGGGGACGGGGCGGATCGCCGTCAACCCGGCCCGCGGGCTCTCCCTGGTCCGGGCGGAGCGCAAGCTCCCCCAGATCCTCACCAGCAAAGAGGTTGAGCTCTTTCTGGAGCAGCCCAACCCTGCGGAGGGCAAGGGCTGCCGGGACAAGGCCATGCTGGAGCTCCTCTACGCCACCGGCATCCGGGTCTCCGAGCTCATCAGTCTGGATGTGGGCCACCTGAACCTGGCGGCGGGCTTTGTCCGCTGCCCCGGCCGGGAGCATGAACGGATGATCCCCCTGTATCCCACCGCCGTGCGGGCGCTTCAGGATTACACCGAGCACGTGCGGCCCCGGATGGTGGACCGGCCCGACCAGCCGGCCCTCTTCGTCAACATGAACGGGGAGCGCATGAGCCGCCAGGGCTTCTGGAAGATCATCAAACATTATCAGGAGAAGGCGGGGATTCAGACGGACATCACCCCCCACACCCTGCGCCACTCCTTCGCTGCCCACCTGCTGGAGAACGGGGCGGACCTGCGCTCCATCCAGGAGATGCTGGGTCATGCCGATATCTCGTCCACCCAGATCTATGTTCAGCTGGTCAACCAGAAGCTGAAGGATGTCTATAACAAAGCCCACCCCCGCGCATAGGGGAATCCAGGCGGATCGGAGCGGTTTTACAGGCTCCGGTCCGCTGTTTTTCCGCCCCGGCAAAAATTCATGGAAAATTCATCTGCCATCCTTGCGAAACGGGGCGGCTTACAGTATAATGGGTAAGATCATGCAATACCGGCAGGGAGTAGTGGGTATGGAGCAAGTAGTGCGGTTTTTTCAGGGCATTTGGGACGATCTGACGTCCATGGGCCCGGCCGATATCATCGACATTTTAATCATCGCCTTTGTGATCTATAAAGTGATCATGCTGCTCCGGCGTACCAGCTCCGGAGGGGTGGCCAAGGGAATCCTTCTGGTGGCAGTGGCCATTCTGATCTCCCAGCTGGCCCACCTGACCACGGTGAACTATCTGTTGGGCAAGGTGGTGGAGTGGGGCGTGGTGGCCCTGGTGGTGCTCTTCCAGCCAGAGCTGCGGCGGTTCCTGGAGCAGATCGGCCGCAGCAGCTTCGGGAACGTCTTCCGGGCGAAGGAGGAGACCGACGAGACCGAGCAGGCCATTCTCCAGACCGTGGAGGCCTACGCCGACCTGTCCAAGAGCAAGACAGGGGCGCTGATGGTCTTTGAGCGGCAGAACATGCTGGACGACGCCATCAAGACGGGCACCGCCCTGGACTGCGCGGTGAACAGCGAGCTTTTGAAGAATATCTTCTGGAACAAGGCCCCCCTGCACGACGGCGCGGTGATTATCCGAAATGGCCGGATCGTGGGGGCGGGCTGTATGCTCCCTCTGTCGGGCAACGTCAACCTCTCCCGGGATCTGGGGATGCGCCACCGGGCCGGCATTGGGGCCAGCGAGCACAGCGACGCAGTAGTAGCCATCGTCTCGGAGGAGACCGGGTCCATCTCGGTGGCGGTGGGCGGGATGCTCAAGCGGCATCTGGCTCCCGAGACCCTGGACCGCCTCCTCCGCAACGAGCTGACGCCCCAGCAGGAGGACGAGTCCGGACGCTCCTGGCGGGATACGCTATTCAAGTCCAAGAAGGGGGAGAAGGACGGCAATGGGAAAGAAAATCTTAAATAGCCGGGCCCTGTATATGGTCCTCTCTCTGCTTCTGGCGGTGGTCATCTGGATGTATGTCACCGGGGATCTGGATGCAGAGGGTACCAAGACCCTGTATAACGTACCCGTGGTCTTCACCGGGCTGGACGAGCTGGAGAGCCGGGGCCTGATGATCTCCGAGGGCCAGGATCAGACCGTTACGATCCAGTTTCAGGCCAAGCGCAGCGTGCTCCAGCAGCTGGATAATGAGAACGTATCGGTGACGGTGGACGTGGCTACCATCACCGACACCGGGATTAAGACCCGGCCGGACTATATGCCAAACCTGCCCCGCTCGGTGTCCAACGACCCGGTCACCATCCGCAGCCGGAGCCCCAACCCCATCCGCTACACGGTCTCCCGCTGGCTGGAGCGGGAGGTGGAGGTGCGCGGCGTCTTCTCGGGCAGCGTGGCCGACGGCTACCAGCTGGGAGACCTGTCGGTGACCCCGTCGGTCATCACCATCCGGGGCCAGGAGGAGCTGGTCAACCAGGTGGATTACGCCCAGATTACCATCTCCCAGACTGATCTGGCCTCCACCTACACCGGGGAGCTCCCCTTTGTCCTGATGGACTTTGACGGCACGCCGGTGTCCGGCGAGAAGCTGGAGATCAGCCACAGCGCCGTGCTGGCCTCCCTCCCGGTGGTCCAGCTGAAGGAGGTAGATCTGACGGTGGAGGTGGTCCCAGGCGGCGGCGCTACCGGGGCCAACGCGGACATCGACATCAGCCCCAAGACCATCATGGTGGCGGGGGACGAGGACGACCTGGAGGGTTTGAGCGAGATCTCTCTGGGGAGTGTGGAGCTCTACCGGATCTTCGGTACCGATCAGCTCACCTTCAAGATCCCCCTGTCTGAGTCCCTGACCAACGTCAGCGGGGTCAGCGAGGCCACGGTGACGGTGCAGATCAGCGATCTGGCCACCCGGACCATTGAGGTGGACAATATCCAGTTCACCAACGTCCCGGAGGGCTATGTCCCCGAGTCCCGGACCCAGACCCGCCTGGTGATGATCCGGGGCACCCAGGAGGCGGTGGACCAGGTGATCCCCTCTCAGCTCCAGATTGTGGCCGACCTATCCGTGATCACCGACCCCAACGGCACCATCGCCACCGGCACCCGGACCGTGCCCGTCAAGGTGAACCTTTTCGGCACCAGCGAGGCCGGTGTGGTGGGCGACGACTACAACATCTCGGTGAATATCACCCGGGAGTAGGCTTGGATCTCTGAAAGGAACATCCCGACTATGATACAGACTGCGCAAGTGATCAAGCTGCTGGAGGACGGCAGGGCGGAGGTGGCGGTGAAGCGCCGGTCGGCCTGCGGCCACGACTGCTCCCAGTGCGGCGGCGGCTGTGCCGAGCTGACCGTGATGCCCACCGTGACCGTCCGGGCGGAAAACCCTGTCCGGGCCATGGAGGGGGACACAGTCACGGTGGAGTCCTCCTCCCAGCGGGTGCTGGGGGCGGCCGTCCTGGTCTATCTGGTACCCTTCATCCTGTTCTTTGTGGGCTATGCCGCAGGGAGCGCCCTCCAGCTGGGGGGCGGAGCAGCGGCGCTGGGGCTGGGCGGCTTTGCCGTGGGCCTGCTGTGCGCCGTGTGGGCGGACCGGCGGGAGCGGAAGCGCCGCTCCATCACCTTCCGCATCACGGCCATCCAGCGGGCCGCGCCCTGAGACGTGTTTGGCTATGTGCGCCCCCGGCGGGAGGAGCTGAAGGTCTGGGAGCTGGCGGCCTACGAGGGGGCCTACTGCGGGCTGTGCCGCGCCATGGGCCGCAGGCACGGGTTTTGGGCCCGGCTGCTCCTCAGCTATGACGTGACCTTTCTGGCTGTCCTGCTCACCCCGTCGCCGGAGCGCCCGGTTCTGGAGCAACGGCCCTGTCCCGCCCGGCTGTGGTGCCGCAGAAAGGGCTGCTGTATACAGAGCCCCGGCCTGGACGCGGCGGCCGACGCAGGCGCCATTCTGGGCTGGTGGAGGCTGCGGGACATCCTGACAGATTCCCCCTTCTGGAGACGGCAGGGGGCCCGGCTGTTCTCCCTGCTGCTCAAACCGGGCTACCGGCGGGCGGCGGCGGCCCGGGCGGACTTCGACGCCCTGGCCGCCCGGCGCTTAAAGGAGCTGGGGGAGCTGGAACGGGCTGGGACTCCTTCGCTGGACCGCCCGGCCGACGCTTTTGCCCAGCTTCTGCGGGCTGCCGCGCCCCCCAGCGGGGATCCAAACCGGGACCGGGCGCTGGGGGAGCTGCTCTACCACACCGGCCGGTGGATCTACCTGCTGGATGCCTGGGACGACCTGGAGGAGGATCGGGCCGCCGGGACCTATAACCCCATCGCGGCCCGGTATCCAGATGGGCCGGCCGCCCACCGGGACGAAATCCGTCTGACCCTGGCCCACTCCCGCAATCGGGCCGCCGCGGCCTGCGCCCTGCTGGAGCATGGGACTTGGCGGGGTGTGGTGGAGAACATCGTATACCTCGGACTGCCCACGGTGGAGGAGCTGGTCTTCTCCGGCCGCTGGCGGGCGGTGAAAGGCCGCGTCCGAACCATATAGGAGACGAGTACATGAGCGATCCGTACAGCATCTTGGGCGTCAAGCCGGACGCCAGCGACGCGGAGGTCAAGCGGGCCTACCGGGAGCTGGCCCGGAAGTACCACCCGGACAACTACCAGAATAACCCCCTGGCCGACCTGGCTGAGGAGAAGATGAAGGAGATCAACCAGGCCTATGACGCCATCACCCGCCAGCGGGCGGGGGGCGGGGGGACCTCCTCCGGCGGCTACCGGACCCAAGGGAGCTATCAGACCCAGGGCGGCTACCGGCAACAGAGCCAGTCCTCCTCCTATGGGAGCCCTCTGTACAGCCAGGTGCGCCAGGCCATCAACCTGGGGGACCTGAGCCGGGCGGAGCAGCTGCTCCGGTCCGCGCCCGGCCAGGACGCCGAGTGGCACTTCCTTACCGGCTCCATCGCCTACCGCAAGGGCTGGCTGGACGAGGCCATGCAGCACTATCAGATGGCGTGCAGCATGGATCCGGGCAATCCGGAGTACCGGCAGGCCCTGGCCATGATGCAGGCGGGGGGACAGGCCTACCGCCCCTACGGCTATAACGGCGTCGGCATGGGGGCCTGCGACTGCTGCACAGCCTGTATGTGCGCCAACTGCCTGTGCGGAGGGTGCAGCTGATGGGAACAAAAGGGCGAACCCGCGCCTTGGCGGTGACGGCGGTGCTGGCCGCCCTCTCTCTGGCCCTCCTCTACACGTCGTCCCTGTCCCCGGCGGCCCGGCTGGGGCTGACGGCGGCGGCGGGCCTGGTGCCCGCGGGGGCGGTGATCTCGGCTGGACTGGGCTGGGGATTCTGCTGCTACGGCGTCGCGGGACTGCTGGGGCTGCTGCTGGTGCCCGCCAAGGGCAACGTGGTCCTCTATCTACTGTTTTTCGGGCTCTATCCCATGATAAAATCCCTGGCAGAGCGCCTGCACAGCCTGTGGGCGGGGTGGATCGGCAAGCTGGCCTTCTTCAACCTGATGCTGGCCTTTTGCTGGTTTGGACTGAGGCCCGTGCTGCTGCCCCTTCTGCCCGGAGCCCTGTCCGCTCCCTGGCTGCTCTGGCTGGCGGGCAACGGGGCCTTTCTCATCTATGATATGGGGTTTTCCAAGCTGATCGCCCTGTATATCGAGCGCATCGACAGGGTGTTGCGCAGAAGCCCCTGATCTGGTATAATCATTCCTTAGAACCTGCTGGAAAACCGGCAATATGCCCTGGCCGTGCGGCGGCCGGGAAGAAGGAGGCGCGGCCTTTGATTAAGAGTATGACGGGCTACGGCCGGGGGGAGGCGGTCCGGAACGGACGCCCCATCACCGTGGAGGTGCGGTCGGTCAACAACCGCTACCTGGACTGCACGGTGAAGCTGCCCCGGCTGTATGTGTTCGCCGAGGAGGCTTTGAAATCCGGGGTGCAGGCCCGGATCGCCCGGGGCAAGGTGGACGTGTTTGTCACGCTGGGCCCCCGGGAGGGAGGCGATGTCTCGGTCTCGGTCAACCACCCGGTGGCGGGAGCCTACTACGGCGCTCTCTGCGCGCTGAAGGAGCGCTACGCACTGAAGGACGAGCCCACCCTGTCCCTGCTGGCCCGGTTCCCGGACGTGTTCCTGGTGGAGAAGACCCAGGAGGACCTGGAGGCGCTGGGGGCGGATCTGCGGGCCGTGCTGGAGCTGGCTCTGGACGACTTTGACGCCATGCGCGCCCGGGAGGGCGGCAAGCTCCGGGAGGACGTGCTCAGCCGGGCGGACAGCATTGAGGTCCTGACCGCCCAGGTGGAGGCGCGCTCCCCCGGCATCGTGGCCGCCTACCGGGCCCGGCTGGAGGCCAAAATGGCCGAGGTCTTGCAAAAGACTCAGATCGACGAGAGCCGAATCCTCACCGAGGCGGCCATTTTCGCCGACAAGGTGGCGGTGGACGAGGAGGTGGTGCGCCTGCGCAGCCACCTGTCCCAGCTTCGCCAGCTGCTGGACGGGGACGGCCCGGTGGGTCGCAAGCTGGACTTCCTCATCCAGGAGTTCAACCGGGAGGCCAACACCATCGGCTCCAAGTGCAGCGACGTGGAGACCGCCCGCTGTGTGGTGGACATCAAGGCTGAGATCGAGAAGATCCGGGAGCAGATTCAGAATATTGAGTAGGGGAGGCGGGGTGCGTTGCGCCTGATCAACATCGGCTTTGGCAACATGGTGTCGGCCGGACGGCTGATCGCCATCGTCAGTCCGGAGTCCGCCCCCATCAAGCGCACGGTGCAGGAGGCCAGAGACCGGGGCGTCCTGATTGACGCTACCTACGGCCGCCGCACCCGGGCGGTACTCATCATGGACAGCGACCACGTGGTCCTGTCCGCCCTCCAGCCGGAGACGGTGGCCGGACGGCTGGGCGGCCGGGATCCCAGTCCGGAGGAGGAGGAAGCGCTATGAACCGAGCCAGACACAGGGGACAGCTGATCGTCCTGTCCGGCCCCTCGGGGGTAGGCAAGAGCACAGTGATTGCCGAGCTGCTGAGCGTGCGGAAGGACATCTATTTCTCGGTCTCCTTCACCACCCGCCAGCCCCGGGTGGGGGAGGCCGACGGGGTGAACTACAACTTTGTCACCCGGGATGCTTTTGAGGCCATGATCGCCGCCGGAGAGCTTTTAGAGTACACCGAATATGTCAATCATTACTATGGCACCTCCCTCAAGGTGATTGAGGAGAAGCTGGACGCCGGGATTGACGTGCTGCTGGACATTGAGGTCCAGGGGGCCGCCACGGTCCGGACCAAATGCCCCGAGGCGGTGCTGATTTTCATCATTCCCCCCTCCTTTGAGGAGCTCTCCCGCCGGCTCCACGGCCGCAACACCGACGGGGAAGAGGTGATTGCCGGCCGCCTGGAAAAGGCGAAGGTGGAGTGCCGGGAAATCCCCAACTACGACTACCTGGTGGTCAACGACAAGGTCTCCTGGGCTGCGGAGGAGATCATCGCCATTCTGACAGCCGAGGGCTGCCGCACCAAAAACCGCATGAATCTTGTAGAAGGAGTCTGATGCGCTATGATGCTCAATCCCCCTATGGGAGACCTGCTCAAGGAGGTTCCCAGCCGCTATATGCTGGTCAACGTGGTGGCCCAGCGGGCCCGCCAGATCGCCAGCGAGTCCGAGGAGAGCGGCGTCCCCCTGGACGACAAGCCGGTCTCCATCGCCATTCGGGAGGTAGCCGAGGGGAAGGTCGTTCCCCACGCGTTTGAATGAGAGAGAGAAGAGAGGCAAGCGGGAGCAGCTGTAAAGCGTTACCGCTTGCCTCCACTTGTGAAGCATGTGCCGTTCCTTCCTTGTGTTCCGGCAGGCGGACGGTCCCTGTGCAGGGGGATCGTGAGAAAGAGAGGCGGAGCCTCCGTTTCCGCGTCCAGGGCCCCATTCAAAGCTATCATCAGACAAGTGCTATAGCTTTACAGGAATTCCTGCATGGAGCTTCTTGGGGGGTACCTCTTGTATGCCGCCGGGGCGCGCCGGGGGAGGTGGCCCTATGATCGCCAGGGTGGCTCTGTCGGCCGCCACCTATGCCATCGACAAGCCTTACGACTATCTGGTTCCCTCTGAGCTAGAGGCCGTGCTGGTCCCCGGGATGCGGGTGATCGTGCCCTTCGGGGCGGGGAACCGCCGGACCGAGGGGCTTGTGCTGGCGCTGGAGCCCAGCGCGTCCATCCCAGAGGGCGTGAAGCTCAAGAGCGTCCTCACACGGCTGGACGAGACTCCGGTACTGGACGGGGAAGGGCTCCGCCTGGCCCTCTGGATGCGGGAGCGGTATTTCTGCACGGTCTGGGATGCGGCCCGGGCCATGCTCCCGGCGGGGCTGTATTTCTCCCTCCAGGACCGGTGGACCATCGCGGCCGGGGTGGACAGGGAGGCCGCCTATGAGCAGGCGGGACGCTCTGGCCATGCCCGGCGGATCCTGGATCTGATCTACGCCTCGGGCGGCAGCGCCGGGCAGGAGCAGATCCGGGCGGCCTTTGAGACGAAGGACCCCAATCCGGCCCTCAAGCTGCTGTCGGACCGGGGAATCCTGGTGCTGGAGACCAGCGCCCAGCGGGGGATCGGGGACAAGAGTGAGCAGGTGGCCGCCCTGGCCCTCTCCCCGGAGGAGGCCCTGGCTTTGGTGGCTCCCCGGCGGCGCTCCGCCCCCCAGCGGTATGCGGTGGTCGAGCTGCTATGTGCCGTGGGGCGGGCCTCCGTCAAGGAGCTGTGCTATTTCACCGGGGCCTCGGCCGCCACGCTGCGGGGGCTGGCCAAGCGGGGGGTCCTCACCCTGGAGCAGCGGGAGGTCTTCCGCCGCCCCAGTCCCGAGGAGCCGGTGGAGCCCGCCCCCCCTGCGGTTCTCAACGGGGAACAGGAGGCCGCCTTTCAGGGGCTTCTGGCCCTGATGGAGGAGCCGGAGCCCGCTGCCGCTCTCCTCTATGGGGTAACGGGCAGCGGTAAGACTCAAGTCTATTTGGCCCTCATCCGGGCGGCCCTGGCGCGGGGGCGCGCCACCCTGGTGCTGGTGCCCGAGATTGCCTTGACTCCCCAGCTGCTGCGCCTCTTTACCGCCCAGTTTGGCGGGGAGGTGGCGGTGCTCCACAGCAGCCTGCGGGCGGGGGAGCGGTACGATGAGTGGAAGCGAGTCCGGGCCGGGACGGCCCGGGTGGTGGTGGGCACCCGTTCTGCGGTCTTCGCCCCCCTGCAAAACCTGGGTCTGGTCATCCTGGACGAGGAGCAGGAGTCTACCTATAAGTCGGAGCAGGTCCCCCGCTACCACGCCCGGGACGTGGCCAAATACCGTTGCGCCCACAGCGGGGCCCTGCTGCTGCTGGGCTCGGCCACCCCGTCGGTGGAGAGTATGTACCTGGCCCGGCAGGGGCAGTACCGCCTGTTCACCCTGAAAACCCGCTATAACGCCCGGGCGCTCCCGGCGGTTCAAATCGCGGACCTGCGGCAGGAGGTGCGCGCCGGCAACGATACCAGCTTGAGCGCCCCCCTGCGTGAGGCGCTGGCCGCCAACCTGGCGGCGGGGGAGCAGTCCATCCTGTTCCTGAACCGCCGGGGGGCCAGCCGGATGGCCGTCTGCAGCCAGTGCGGCGAGGCGCCGGTCTGCCCCCGCTGCTCGGTCTACCTCACCTATCACTCGGCCAACGGGCGGCTGATGTGCCACTACTGCGGCCACTCGGAGCCGCTGCCCGGCGCCTGCCCCTCCTGCGGCGGGGCCCTTCTCTTCCAAGGCACGGGCACCCAGCGGGTGGAGGAGGAGCTGAAGGCGGCCTTTCCCGGAACGGAGGTCCTCCGGATGGACACCGACACCGTCTCGGCGTCCCACTCCCACGAGGCCATTCTGGCCCGGTTTGAACGGGAGAAAATCCCCATTCTGGTGGGGACCCAGATGGTGGCCAAGGGGCTGGACTTCGGCAATGTGACCCTGGTGGGGGTGGTGTCGGCGGACCAGTCCCTCTATGTGGACGACTACCGGGCGGCGGAGCGGACCTTCTCCCTGCTGACCCAGGTGGTGGGCCGGGCGGGCCGGGGGGAGAAGGGGGGGCGTGCCGTGGTCCAGACCCTTACCCCGGACAACGATGTGATCGCCTGCGCCGCCGCCCAGGACTACGACCGCTTTTATGAGGAGGAGATCCGGCAGCGGGAGCTGCGGGGCTGCCCGCCCTTCCGGGATCTGCTGGTCTTCACCGCCTCAGGGCTGTTGGAGAGCGCCGTGCTCCAGACCTGCATGCGCCTGCGCCGCGCCCTGGAGAGCTGGCTGGCCCGGCCCCCCTACGCGGCGGTGGCCCCCCAGC
This sequence comes from uncultured Flavonifractor sp., assembly GCA_947649225.1. Taxonomy (GTDB): domain Bacteria; phylum Bacillota; class Clostridia; order Oscillospirales; family Oscillospiraceae; genus HGM12998. The sequence continues at coordinate 10,661 of CANSQX010000012.1, read as the reverse complement.
TGCTGGGACCCGCCCCGGCGGCGGTGGCCAAGGTCAACGACCGCTACCGCTACCGGCTCACTCTCATTGGGAAGAATACAAAAGAATTCCGGGCACTGGCCGCCCATCTGGTGCGCTGTGCCCAACAGGATAAGGACAACCGCGGGGTGGCGGTCTTCGCCGACATCAACCCGCTGGATTGAGGGCCGCCGCTCCCACCAAGACCGGCCCGCCCCAAACTAAAGGAGGACGATCAGCCATGGCACTGCGCACCATTTTGACCGATGAGGAGCCCTGTCTCCAGAAGGTCTGCCGCCCGGTGACTGCGTTTAACCGGCGGACCTGGGATCTCATCGACGACCTGAAGGAAACCCTGACCGGGGCCAACGGGGCCGGTCTGGCCGCGCCCCAGGTGGGGATTCTCCGCCGGGTGGTGATCGTAGTCAACGAGAATGACGAGATGCTGGAGCTGGTGAACCCGGAAATCCTCGCCCAGGAGGGGGAGCAGGACGGCTTTGAGGGCTGCCTGTCGGTGCCGGGCCAGTGGGGCAAGGTCAAGCGCCCCATGAAGGTGCGGGTCCGGGCCCAGGACCGGAACGGCCAGACCTTCGAGGTGGAGGGAGAGGGCATGACGGCCCGCTGCTTCTGCCATGAGATCGAACATCTGGACGGCCACCTGTTCACCGAGCACACCGACCGCCTGTATACCACCGAGGAGCTGGACGCCATCCTGGCGAAGGAGGAAAAGGGGAAGCAATGAGAATACTCTTTATGGGGACTCCCGCCTTTGCGGTGCCCACCCTGGAGCGGCTCATCGAGGCGGGACACACGCTCTGCGGGGTCTTCTCCCAGCCAGACAAGCCCAAAAACCGGGGGATGAAGCTGCTGCCCACCCCGGTGAAGGTGTGCGCCCAGGCCCACAATATCCCGGTCCATCAGCCCGAAAAGCTCCGGGATGGAACCGCCCTGGCGCTGGTCCGGGCGCTGGACCCGGAGCTGATTGTGGTGGCGGCCTACGGCCGCATTCTGCCCGATGACATTCTGAATTTCCCCCCAAAGGGCTGCATCAACGTCCACTCGTCCCTGCTGCCCAAATACCGGGGGGCCGCCCCTATCCAGTGGGCTGTCCTCAACGGGGACACCGAGACCGGCGTCACCATCATGCATATGGCCACTGAGCTGGACGCGGGGGACATCATCCTCCAGCGGTCCACCCCCATCGGCCCCCAGGAGGACGCCGGGGCCCTCTACGACCGCCTGGCCGTGCTGGGCGGAGAGCTGGCTGTGGAGGCCGTGGCCGCCATCGAGGCGGGGACCGCCGTCCGCACCCCCCAGGACCACGCCGCCCACACCCTGGCCCCCATGCTGTCCAAGGACCTCTCGCCGGTGGACTGGACCCGGCCCGCCCACGCCGTTCACTGCCAGATCCGGGGGCTGATCCCCTGGCCCGCCGCTTCCACGGAGCTTATCTCCGGCACGCCCATGAAGCTCTTTGCCGCCGAGGAGACGGGGGAGGACTCCGCCGCCCCGGCCGGAACCATTCTCCGGGGCGGGAAGCACGGAATCGACGTGGTGTGCGGGGATGGCAAGGTGCTGCGCCTTACAGAGCTCCAGCCCAGCGGCGGGAAGCGGATGCGGGCCGCCGACTACCTCCGCGGGCACCCGCTGGAGCGCGGGACCTGACCTTGACGGCGCTTTGGAACATCGGTGTCTCCGCCTTGGTGCTCGCCGTAGGGGTGGTGCTGGTGTTGATTTGGCTGCGCCGGTGCGGCGCGCCTCTGCCCCTGTCCCTCGGGACGGATAGCCAAGCTCAGGAGGGCACGGAGGTTGGCAGAAGAGAGGCTGTACAGGTTTTTTCCTTGTCAATTCTGTTCCGTCTGGCCGTTCTGCTGCTGGGCTTTTTGATCCTCTGGCGGCTGGCCGGTGTCACCCGTCTGGCCGATACGCTGCCCTTTTGGAAGCGCTGGGATGCCTGGCACTACGTGGGCCTGGCGGAGCAGGGCTACCGGGGCTATACCGAGGACGGACAGCATCTGTTTCTGGTCTTTTTCCCTCTCTATGTGTGGCTGATGCGGTTATTCCGGCTGCTTGTGGGGGATACCATAGGGGCGGGGCTGCTGGTGTCCTGGCTGTCCTACGCCGGGGGGTGCGTGTACTTCTACCGTCTGGCCGCCTTTGACTGGGGCCGGGCGGCGGCCCGCCGGGCGGTGGTGCTCCTGTCCCTGTTTCCCTTCGGCTTCTTCTTCGGCGGCGTCATGACCGAGGGGCTCTTTTTCCTCACCACCTCCGCCGCCCTGTGGCACATCCGGCGGCGCCGGTGGCTGGCGGCGGGGATCTGGGGGGCGCTGGCCGCCATGACCCGGATGCACGGCCTGCTGCTGGTGGGGGCGGCCGCCGCCGAGCTGGTGGAGCAGGAGCAGCTCTTCGCCCGTCCGGGCGGCCGGATCCGGTCTGTGCTGGCCCGGCTTCCCGCGCTGCTGTTGCCCCTGGCGGGTACGGCGGTCTATCTGGGTCTCAACCTGTGGGTGGAGGGGGACCCCTTCGCCTTTGTGCGGATGCAGGATCACTGGAGCCAGGGCTCCAACTGGATCTCCGGCACTCTGGGCTATGTGCTCCAAAACGCCCTGACCTACGGGGATACGGCGGTCCGGGTCCAAATTTGGATCCCCACGCTGGTACTCTTCCCGCTGTTTCTGGGGCTTTTATGGGCGGTCCGGAGGAGGGCTCGGAGCATGTACCTGCTCTACGGGTACGTGTATCTGGTCCTGAACTACTCCCTCTCCTGGCTGCTGAGCGCCGGGCGCTATCTCTCCTGTGCGCTGCCCTTTTTCCTCTTCGCGGCGGCACTGACGGCCCGCAGGCCGCGGCTCTTCGCGCTGGTGGCCTGTGCCTCGGGGGCGCTCTTTGTGGCCGCCCTGTCCGTCTATCTCACCGGAGGGCAGATCATGTAGCCCCGCTCTTTTCCGGAAGAAAGGATGCCAGACATGCCCTTTTATCACTATTTTGACCCTTATTATTGGATGATTCTGGTTCCCGCCATGCTGATCGCGGTGCTGGCACAGATCCAGGTCTCCTCCACCTTCCGCCGGTACTCCAGGGTGCGCAGCGCCCGGTGTTTGACCGGGTCCCAGGCCGCCCAGGAGGTATTGCGGGCCCATGGCGTTTACAACGTACGGATTGAGCGGGTGGGCGGGACCCTTACCGACCACTACGACCCCCGGTCCAACGTGATCCGCCTGTCCCAGGGGGTGTACGACTCGCCCAGCGTGGCCGCCGTGGGGGTGGCTGCCCATGAAGCGGGGCACGCCGTCCAGTACGCCCAGAATTACGGCCCTATCCGGGTCCGCTCTGCCCTGATCCCCCTGAGTAATATCGGCTCTCAGCTCTCCATCCTCCTGCTGATTGTGGGACTGCTGCTCTACTCCCGGCCCTTGTTCGGGGTGGGAGTTCTGCTGTTTGCCGTGGCGGTGGCCGCCCAGCTTGTGACCCTGCCGGTGGAGTTCAACGCCTCCCGCCGGGCGGTGGACACGCTGGAGCGGGCCTGTCTGCTGGACGGCGGCGAGCTGAAGGGGGCCAAAAAGGTTTTACGGGCGGCCGCCATGACCTACGTGGCCGCGCTGATTGTCTCCCTGGCCCAGCTGCTGCGCTTTGTGCTGGCCTTCGGCGGAAGGAGGAGGCGCTGATGGCGGGGGAGAGCGCCCGTGAGGTGGCTTTGCTGGCCTTGTCGGCCTGTGAGCGGCAGGGAGCCTGGTCGGACGGCTATTTGAAGAAGGCCATCCGGGCGGCCGGGCTGGACAGCCGGGACGCCGCCCTGTGCACCAGGCTGTGCTTCGGCGTCCTGCAAAACCGGATCTATTTGGATTTTCTGATCAGCCGCTTTTCCTCCGTCCGGCCCGAGAGGCTGGAGGACAAGGTCCTCCAGGCCCTGCGCCTGGGGGGCTATCAGCTGCTGTTTCTGACCCGGGTGCCCGCCCGGGCGGCGGTCAGCGAGTCGGTGAACCTGGCCCGGAAATATGCCAAAAATCCCCGGGCGGCGGGGCTGGTCAACGGGGTGCTGCGCAGCCTCTCCCGCAGTCTGGAAACGCTGCCCGAGCCCCCGGATCAGGCTGTCCGGTACAGCCACCCGGCCTGGCTGGCCGAGTCCTTCGCCGCCCGGCTGGGGGAGGAGGGGGCCGCCGACCTGATGGCCGCCAACAATGAGCAGCCCCTAACCTGCGCCCAGGTCAACACCTGCCGGTTCTCCCCCCAACAGGTGCTGGAGGAGCTGCGGGCCGCCGGCGCAGAGGCCGGGCCCCATCCCTGGCTGCCCGGGTGCCTGCTGCTCAGCGGCACCGGGGATCTGGAGCGCATGGATCTCTTCCAAAGGGGAGCCTTTTACATCCAGGACCCGGCGGCCCGGCTGGCCGTCCTGGCAGCAGGCCCGGAGCCCGGCATGGCAGTGCTGGACGCCTGCGCCGCCCCGGGCGGGAAATCCTTCGCCGCTGCCGTCGCCATGGGGGACCGGGGCTCCATCACCGCCTGCGACCTTCACCCCCACAAGGAGGCCCTGATCCGGGCGGGGGCCACCCGGCTGGATTTGCACAGTATCCAGGCCAGAACCTTGGACGCCAAGGTCTGTAAAGAAGAATTCCTTGACTGCTTTGACCTGGTGATCGCCGATGTGCCCTGCTCCGGCCTGGGGATTATCCGCAAAAAGCCGGATATCCGCTACAAGGACCCCAAGCCCCTGGCCAACCTGCCCGCCGTCCAGCGGGATATTCTGGACAGCACAGCCCGGTACGTCAAGCCCGGCGGGGTACTGCTCTACGCCACCTGCACTGTTCTGGGCCGGGAAAACGAGGAAGTGGTGGACAGCTTCCTTGACAGGCATCCTAACTTTACATGCGAACCGTTCCAGCTGCCCGGTCCCTTCGGCTTGGTAGAGGAGGGGCGGCTCACCCTGTGGCCCCATATCCACGGCACCGACGGCTTTTTCTTTGCCAAGCTCAGGCGGCGCGCCTGATATTCTGCTGGGGGGAGCGCTATGACCGACATCAAATCCATGACCCAGGCTGAACTGGCCGCACTGTTCCAGTCTCTGGGGGAGCCGTCCTTCCGGGCCAGGCAGGTCTTCCGCTGGCTCCACCGGGGGGCTGCCTCCTTTGAGGAGATGAGCGACCTGCCCCGGAGCCTGCGGGACAGGCTGGCCGGGACCTGCCTCCTGACGCCGCCCCAGGTGGCCCGGAAGCAGGTCTCCACCCAGGACGGAACCATGAAATACCTGTGGCGGCTGGGGGACGGAAACTGCATCGAAACTGTTTTGATGCGCTATCACCATGGGAATACTGTGTGCATCTCCTCCCAGGTGGGGTGCCGTATGGGATGCGCTTTCTGTGCGTCTACCCTGGGGGGCAAGGTGAGAGACTTAACACCTGCGGAGCTGCTGGATCAGGTGATCTTCACCCAGAAAGATGCCGGAATGCCCGTCTCCAACATCGTGCTGATGGGCATCGGGGAGCCCTTGGACAACTATGATAACGTGCGCCGCTTTCTGGAGCTGGTGAACAGCTCCGAGGGGGTGAACATTGGGATGCGGCACATCTCCCTCTCCACCTGTGGTATGATCGAAAAAATTGACAAATTGGCCCGGGATCGGTTACAATTAACGTTATCGGTCTCCCTGCACTCCCCTGACGACGAGACCCGATCCCGGCTCATGCCGGTCAACCGCGGGACAGGGGTGGAGGCTCTCTTTGGGGCCTGCCGCCGGTACTTTGAGCAGACCGGGCGGCGGATCTCCTATGAGTACGCCATGATCGATGGGGTGACCGACCGGAGCTGGCAAGCCGAGCTTCTGGCACAGCATTTGCGGGGCACACCTGGGCACGTCAATCTGATTCCTCTTAACAAAGTGGCGGAGAGCCCGCTCCAGCCCAGCCGCCGTCTGGCCGAATTCCAAAAGCAGCTGGAACGCCTGGGGGTGACCGCCACCGTCCGGCGCAGGCTGGGGGGCGACATCGACGCCTCCTGCGGCCAGCTCAGGCGCAGGCAGCTTTTGGAGACCGCCGCTCAGGATTAGGCCTTGTTTGAAACATGTCAAAACACCCAGGCGGCGGCTCTTTTCCGCCATACGGCGTGAAAAATGCTTGAAATACACCAAGTATTCCTGCGAATTTGTGCTTTGTCCGGCGGAATCGGATAGCCGTTGGCAGCTTTGCCGCCTTACGGATATCACATACCCTTGGGGTAAACTCTCTCGCCCTTGGGCATTCCGCCAAGGTTCAAACAAGGCCTAAGCACAGGGAAAAATAAAAAGAAAGTTCTGTTTGGTCCCTTTTCTTGAAAGAAAAAGGACCGGCAGAAAAGAGGCGTGGGCTTATGATTAACGCATGGGGCGTCACTGACAAAGGCGCCGTGAGACAGCAGAACCAGGACGGCTTCTATTTTGAGCAGTATGGAGCGGACCTGACCGCCGGGGTGGTCTGCGACGGCATGGGCGGGGCCCTGGCGGGCAACATCGCCAGCCAGCTGGCAGTGGAGACCTTCGCCGATCAGCTGGACGTGCTGCGGGATAACCCGCCTGGCGACCCCCTGGCCCTCCTGTCCGGGGCATCCGAGGCGGCCAATGAGGTGGTCTTCCACCGGGCCTGCACCGATCCGGGCTGCAAGGGGATGGGGACCACCATGGTGGCCGCGCTGGTCTGGGAAAAGACCGCCTATCTCCTTAATATCGGGGACAGCCGGGCTTATCATGCAGGGGAGGGGGGCATCACCAAGCTCACCCGGGACCACTCGCTGGTGGAGGATCTGGTCCGCCGGGGGGATATCTCCCCGGAACAGGCCCGGACCCACCCCCAAAAACACCTGATCACCCGCGCCCTGGGCTCTGAGGCCCGGGTCCGGGCCGACTTATATGAGACGGAGCTGCGGCTGGGGGACTTTCTGCTCCTCTGCTCCGACGGACTCTCCAACATAGTGACTGACCAGGAGCTTCTCTATGAGATCCTCCACGGCGGCCCGCCTGATACCTGCTGCCAGCGGCTGCTGGGCATCGCGCTCTCCCGGGGCGCGCCGGACAATGTGACGGCCATTTTGCTGGAAATCCTGTAAAGGGGGTAATGAAACTATGGATCGGTACATAGGGAAATTACTCGACAACCGATACGAGATCCTGGAGCGGGTGGGCACCGGCGGCATGGCTGTGGTCTATAAGGCCCGGTGCCACCGGCTCAACCGGCTGGTGGCAGTCAAGGTCCTCAAGGAGGACCTGGCCCAGGACGCCGAATTCCGCCGCCGCTTTCATGACGAGTCCCAGGCCGTCGCCATGCTCTCCCACCCCAATATCGTGGCTGTCTATGACGTGTCCAAGTCCTCCGAGCTGGATTATATCGTCATGGAGCTGGTAGACGGCATCAATCTCAAGCAGTATATGCAGAAGCGGGGCGAAAAGCTCACCTGGCGGGAGGCCCTGCACTTCATCACCCAGATCATGAAGGCCCTGTCCCACGCCCACAGCCGGGGCATCATTCACCGGGACATCAAGCCCCACAATATGCTGATTCTTCGGGACGGCAGTCTGAAGGTCACTGATTTCGGCATCGCCCGGCTCACCTCGGCGGCCCAGGCCACCCTGACCCAGGAGGCTCTGGGATCCGTCCACTATATTTCCCCTGAGCAGGCCCGGGGCAGCCGTATCGACGCCCGCAGCGATATCTACTCCGCCGGGGTGGTGCTCTACGAGATGATCACCGGCCGCCTGCCCTTCGAGGGGGAGTCGCCGGTCTCGGTGGCCATCCAGCACATTAACTCCATCCCCCTGTCTCCCCGGGAGCTGGATCCGGAGATCCCCGAGGCCCTGGAGGCCATCACTATGAAGGCTATGGCCGCCAATATGGACCAGCGGTATGTCTCGGCGGACGCCATGCTGGCCGATCTGGAGGAGTTCCGCAAAAATCCCAACATCAACTTCGACTTCACGCCGGACGACCTGCTGGCGGCGGAGGGGGACGAGCCCACCCACGTGCTGGGGGCCAATACCCCCCACACTGTACGCACCCAGCCCGTACACGAGGACACCATCACCCGGCGCCGCCCCCATCGGGAGGGCTACGACGGCGGCTACTATGAAGAGGAGCGCGGCGGCATCGACCTGCGGAGTAAAATCCCCGTTATTCTGGCGGTGTGTGCCATTGCCGTCTTTGTCATTGGAATCTGTTACTTCCTCTATACCTCCTTTTTCGGGGAGATTCTGGCCGAGCCCCGGGAGATCCCGGCCCCCAGTCTGGTGGGCATGACGGTGGAGGATGCCCGGCAGCTGGATACTGTCACCGCCTACCGCCTGGTCATCCAGGAGGGAGGATCGGCCTACAGCACCTATCCGGCGGGCCAGATTATGGAGCAGCGGCCGGTGGGGGAGGCCTCCATCAAGGAGGGGGGCACCATCACCGTCACCGTCAGCCTGGGGGAGGAGACCAAACAGCTCCCCGACCTGTACAACCGGGACAGGAGAATCGCCGAGTCCACCCTGCGGGATCTGGGCCTGCTGGTGGAGGTGGAGGAGCGGCACGACGAGGCCGTCGGCAAGGACTGCGTCATTGAGCAGCGCCCCGCCGCCGGATCCGACTATCAGGAGGGGGAGACCGTCACTCTGGTGGTGAGCCTGGGGGCGGAGCCTGAGAAGGTCAGCGTCATCCCCTTTACCCGCATGACCCCCGAGCAGGCCAAGGAGAGCGCCGAGCGGCTGGGCCTCAACTACGGCGGCATCACCGGCGAGGTCTTCGACAGCGAGATCCCGGAGGGCCTCATCTGCACCCAGAGCATTCCCCCGTCCGAGGTGGACAAGGGGACCACCATCACCTTCCAGGTCAGCAAGGGCCCCGATCCGGACCAGGAGCCCGACGTCACCCCCGATCCAGACGCCACGCCCACGCCCGATGTATCGCCAACCCCCGATCCTACGCCCACACCGGCCGCCCCCGATCCCACGCCCCCCCAGACCACCCCGGGCGGCGTGCTCCCCAGCGTTCCGGTGAGCCGGAATGTGACCGTAGATCTGCCCAACGACGGCCGGACCTCCGTAGCGGTTCGGATCCAGGTGGGGGAGAACAACGACGCCTACAAAAATGAGTCGGTGGACACCCGCTTGGTCACCTTTTACCCCTCGGTCCGCGGGGTGGGTCTCCAGGAGGTCACCGTCTATATCGATGAGGTGCCCGTTCGGACCTACACCGAGGATTTCAGTTCTTAATATGGCGGAGGGACGGATCTTAAAGGCCCTGAGCGGCTTCTATTATGTGGACAGCGGGGCGGACAGCCTGATCCCCTGCCGGGCCCGGGGGAAGTTCCGCCACAAGGGCATCTCCCCTCTGGTGGGGGACCGGGTGGTCTATACGCCCCTGCCGGACGGCGGGGGCATGGTGGACGAGATTCTGCCCCGGAAGAACGAATTCCAGCGTCCGGCGGTGGCCAACATCGACCAGCTGGTGATCGTGGCCTCGGGGGCCGTCCCGGTCACCGACCCCTTTCTCATCGACCGGGTGATCTCTATCGCTGAGGGCCGGGGCTGCCCCTGTCTCATCTGCATCAACAAGTGCGATCTGGACGGCGCAGACGGCCTCTATGATATCTACCGGACGGCGGGCTTTCCCACCCTGCGCGTGAGTGCCCGGACGGGGGAGGGCATTTCAGAGCTCTCCGCCGCAATGGCTGACAAGGTATCTGCCTTTACCGGGAATTCCGGGGTGGGCAAGTCCAGTATCCTCAACGCCCTGGAGCCCGGCTTCCGGATCCAGGTGGGGGAGGTCTCGGATAAATTAGGCCGGGGCCGCCACACCACCCGCCATGTGGAGCTCTTCAAGCTGAGCAGCGGGGCGGTGGTGGCCGACACCCCCGGGTTCTCCTCCTTTGACACGGAGGAGATGGAACTCCGTCCCCCGGAGGAGCTGGCCGCCACCTTTCGGGAGTTTGTCCCCTATCTGGGACAGTGCCGGTTTACCGGGTGCGCCCATGACAAGGAAAAAGACTGTGCAGTGCTTGCGGCCGTAGAGGCAGGGGTGATCCCCGCCAGCCGGCATGCCAGCTATGTGCGCCTGTACCGGCAGGCGAAGGAGGTGCAGGCATGGGAGCGGAAATAACCCGGGCCGTGATCTTCGGTTCGGTTCCCTGTGAGGACTGGTCCTTTTTGCAGGACTATCTCCAGGCGCCCTATCTGGTGATCTGCGCCGACGGGGGCGTGAAGAACGCACGGCGGGCGGGGCTGGAGCCCCACTTTCTGGTGGGGGACTGGGACTCAGGCGGCGCTCCGGAGCCGGGGATCCCCACGGTGAGCCTGCCGCCGGAGAAGGACATGAGCGATCTCCAGGCGGCGGCCGACCTGGCTTTCTCTCAGGGCTGCCGGGAGCTGCTGCTCTGCGGCTGCACCGGGGGGCGGATGGACCACACGGTCTCCAACCTGACCCTGCTGGAGCGGATCTCCGTCCAGGGGGGCTCCGCCCTGTTGGTGGACGGAGAGAATGAGGTGCGCTTCTGGCCCGGCGGGACCCTCACCCTGGTTAACCGGCCCGCCTGCCGCTACCTCTCTATTCTCCCGCTGGATCAGACGGTGGAGGGGGTGACGCTGCGGGGGGGCAAGTACCCCCTGACCGGCGCGGTCCTCACCCGGGGGGACACCCTGTCCGTCAGCAATGAGCCGGTGGGGGCGGAGA
>CANSQX010000011.1 GCA_947649225.1 uncultured Flavonifractor sp. | reverse complement strand
CCGCCTATGCCTACGTGATGAACCAGGATGTCTTTGAGCAGATGCCCGAGAGCCAGCAGGTCTTTTTCATGGAGGCGTTCCGGCAGGCGTTCTGGGAGCTCATTATCCCGCAAATTCCGGTGGTCATGGACATCTATGAGCCCTGCCTTCAGGCCATTGAGGACGGCGATCTCAAGGTCAAGGCCCTGAGCGACGAGACTTACGAGGAGATGTTTGCGGCGACCGCCGGTATCCGCGCGGATTATATCGCTATGCTGGAGTCCCGCGGCTACAGCAACGCCCAGGAGGCGGCCGATCTGCTGGATCAGATGGTGGAAAAATGGAACAACTGGTACCCCATCAGCAAATATCAGGAGGGGTTCTTTGAAGCGGCCGCAGGGCGTAAGGACGAATATATGGCCGGCCTGGCCGACTTCCACGTGGATCCCTCCCCTGAAATCACGAACTATATTCCGCTGGCGGATCGGGCTGGATAACCCATCCTGCGCGTAACGCTTTGCCGACGGCGCGGCGGCGGTGATGGAGGCCATCCCGCCGCCGCGGAACAGGAAAGGAGTAGGTTTTGGAACGGCTCATTGACAAAAGCGGAAAGGTGTGGCACGCCTGCACGCTGATCGCCGGTATTTTCATGGCTATCAGCGCCGCGATTATCATTCTGAATATCGTCCTCCGCCGGTTTTTTAATCTGCCGATCTACGGCTCCACCGAGATGGTGCAGTATTTGGGCCTCGCCATATCGAGCTTTGCCGTCGTTCAGAACGAGTGGGGGGACGGCAATATCACCATGGCTCTTTTCGTGGATATGATCCGCAGCAGAAAGGCCCGCTATCTTTTGAACGCTGTGGAGCTGCTGATTGAAGCGGTTATTTTCACAGTGATAGACTGGCTTTTGTTCAGGGATGTGCTCACTAAGTTTTCCGGCGGAAACCTGACCTCCGATTTGAAGTTCCCCAAATGGATTCCCTCTCTGGTCATTGCGGCAGGTTTTATCCTGCTGACCGCGGTGCTGGTGATTAAGGCGGTAATCTACCTGGGGGCAGTGAAGACGGGGAAGGAGATCGACTTCAATGCGATCGGACGCATTGAATAAGAGAGGGATGGGGAGGTGTAAACGCGTTGAGTCAGAATGTCATGATTGGAATCCTCGCGATGGTGATCTTTTTGGTTGTTATGTTTGCCGGCATCAACATTCCCTTTGCCATGCTGTTCGGCGGCGCCATCGGCATCATGCTGATCAAGGGGCCGGCAGTGGCCGGAACCATGATTGCATCGGAATTTGTCAACACTTTTTCCAGCTATTCGCTGACCGTAGGCCCCATGTTCGGACTGATGGGTTATCTGGCCAGCTTTACCGGAATTGGAGAAAAGCTCTTTAACTGCCTGAAAACCTTTTTGGGCCACCGGAGGGGCGGACTGGCCTCCGCCGTCCAGGTAGCCAGCGCCGGCTTTGGCGCTATCTGCGGAAACCCGGTGGCCTGCTGTGCAACCATGACCTCGGTCGCCTACCCGGAGATGCGCAAAAGCGGCTATGCGCCCGAGCTGGCCGCGCTCTGCATCTGCGGCGGCGGCACACTGTCGGTGCTCATTCCGCCCAGCAACAATTTCATCATCTATGGCATCGCCACCGAGACCTCGATCAGCCAGCTCTTTATGGCCGGTATTCTGCCCGGCCTTGTCCTGACAGTGGTCAACATCTTTACCATCGCCGTCATTGCGCGGCGGCACCCGGACTGGGTCTCCGTCGGCAAGCGGTATAGCGTGAAGGAACGCCTGCAAAGCGTGAAAAAGGGCGGCATCATTGAAGTGGCCGTCGTCTTTGTGCTGGCGATGGGCGGCATGTTCGCCGGATTCTTTACGCCCACCGAGGCCGGTGCAGTCGGTGTATTCGGTATGGCGGTTGTCGCGGCTTTTTCCCGCCAGCTCACGCTGAAAAAATTCCTGAAGGCGCTCTATTCCGGCGTCCGCCTCCAGGTGACCATCTATCTGCTGCTGGCCTGCGCCAATGTCCTGGCCAAAATGTTTTCGGTCTCTACCATCCCCATGAAGCTGGGGAACTGGGTGGCCGGCCTGGGGCTCCCCCACTTCCTGGTCATGCTGGTTATCCTGCTGATCTATTTTGTCATCGGTATGTTCACCGATTTGAATGCCATGATTTTGGTGACCATCCCCATGTTCTTCCCCATCATTGTGGACTACTGCGGTTACTCTCCCCTGTGGTTCGGCATTATTTTGACCCTGATGATGTCCGTTGGCAGCATGACGCCCCCGGTGGGCACATCAGTATTCTTCGAGAAGGGCTTTATTCAGCAGTACGATCCGGATGTTACCGTGGGGCGGCTGTTCTCCTGTATCTGGCCATGGGTGAGCAACCGTATGGTGGCCATCGTGGTCCTGATTCTATTCCCGCAGATTATTACGTGGCTCCCGCATGTGATTTACGGGGCGCCGCTTTAGGGCCTGCTCCTGCGGTGGGTAAATTTGGTTGTGGAGGGGGACCTATGAACAAAAAAGTCATGTGCGCCCAGGACGCAGTGCGTCTGATCAACGACGGGGATGCTGTCGCAATTTCTTCCGCCGGGATGGTCGGTTATCCCGATTATCTGGTCAAGGTCTTGGAGGACCGCTTTGTGGAAACCGGCCATCCGGCGGGGCTGACCCTCCTGGCGGGCTGCGGCCACGGCATTCCCAACCGGTACAGCGGGGACGACCGTTTCGCCCATCCCGGCTTTCTCAAGCGGACCATCTGCTCTCATCCGGATGTGGTTCCGGCCCTGCGGGCTCTCATTGAACGGGGCGAGATTGAGGCGTACGCGCTGCCCCAGGGGGTGCTGAATCAGCTCTACCGGTGCAGCGCGGCCAAGCAGCCGGGGCTTCTCAGCAAAATCGGCATGGGAACCTATGTCGATCCGCGCCAAGAGGGAGGAAAGCTCAACAGCCGTACCACAGAGGACATCGTGTCGCTGACAGAAGTGGACGGGGAGGAATACTTATTTTACCGGAGCTGTCCGATCCATGCCGCCTTGTTCCGCGGCACAACGGCGGATACCGCCGGAAACGTCACCATTGAAGAGGAGGCGCTGCGGCTGGAGATCTTGGAAACCGCCCTGGCGGCCAAGGCCAGCCGCGGCAAGGTGATTGTCCAGGTGAGGCAGGTGGTGGAGAAGGGAACGCTAAATGCCAAGGAGGTCGCCGTCCCCGGCGCCCTGGTGGACGCGGTCGTAGTCTGCGAAAATCCCGAGCTCTACCACAGCCAGACAGCGGGCACGGTGTACAGCCCCTTCCTGAGCGGCGAACTGCGCCGGCCGGCGGAAGCTGCGGCGGCCGGAGAAAAAGCGCTTGCCGCTGAAGATATCATCTGCCGCAGGGCGGTGTTCGAGCTGTACCCGGGCGCGGTGGTCAATGTAGGCAAGGGAGTGGGGTCAGGCGTAGGCCCGGCGGCCGCCGCAGAGGGGATCAGCGGACAGATTACCTTTACACTGGAGCTCGGCGCGATGGGCGGAACCCCGCAGCCCAAACTGGACTTTGGGGCCTCCCTCAACGCGGACGCCTACCTGTCCCACCCGTCTATGTTCGATTTTTACCACGGCGGAGGACTGGATATCACCTTCCTGGGCGCCGCGCAGATTGACGGGGCGGGAAATGTCAACGTCAGCCGTTATGCCGGTCACGCGGCGGGACAGGGCGGTTTCATTGATATCAGCCAGACTGCCGGAAAAGCCGTATTCTGCACGTATTTTACGGCCAAAGGCTTTTCTGGCAGCGTTGCCGGCGGCCGCCTGCACATCGAGCGGGACGGCGCGGTCTGCAAATTTGTAAAAGCCGTGGATCAGATTACCTTCAATGGCTCTCTGGCCCGCGAAAAGGGGCAGGAGGTCGTTATCTGTACGGAGCGCGCAGTTTTCCGCCTGGTGCGGGAGGGGGTGCTGCTGACCGAGCTGGCCCCCGGCGTGGATTTGCAGCGGGATGTTTTGGATCACATGGAGTTCCGGCCCCTCATCAGTAAAAACCTTAAAGTCATGGATGCCCACATCTTTGTACCTGGCCGCATGGGCTGTTTTGATTGAGTTCGGAGGATTAGAAATGGGACAGTTTACCATACCTGTCACGCCGCCCCCCATGGGAAAGGCGCGGCACGACTACCCCATCCCGGAGGGGGAAAATCTGCTCCGGGCGTTCCGGCATGAAAAGCCGCGCTATATGCCGTGCCTCTACCAGGCGACGCAATTTGTCGTTCCCTCTGCGTGTGCAGAGGGAACGCAGACGCGATCCGGCGACTGTGTGGATTGGTTCGGCACACGCTACAAGCATGAGCCGCTTCAGCAGGGCGTCACACCGGTGCCTCCCTTCGTGATGGACGGGATTGAGGGGTGGCGGGACAAGGTGACCTGGCCGGACATCAAGCGCATGGACTGGGCGTCCGATCTGCCCGGCTTTCAGCGGGAGAAGGGGCTGGCGCTGGCCTGCCGCTGCTTTGGCAACGGCACCTTTGAGCAGCTGCACTTTCTGGAGGGCTTTGAGCAGTGCCTGGTCGATATGCTGATTGAACCGGAGGAGTGCCGGGCCTTTTTCGAGCGGCTGACCGACTTCAAAATCGAGCTGTTTCAGCTTCAACATGCAGTATACCACTACGATTATGCCTGCCATAACGACGACTGGTCTACCGCAAAGGCGCCGTTTTTCTCCTGCGAAACCTTTGAAAAGACGCTGCTGGAGCCGGCGGTCCGGCTGGCCGAGGCGGTGCGCGGCGCAGGGTGCCGCTATATGTTCCACACCTGCGGCCGGATGGAGGCCTGGCTGCCCTACATTGTCAATGATATCAAGGCAGATCTGATTGAGATCCAGAGTATAAACGACACACAGTACATTCTGGATACCTACGGAGACAGGCTGACCGTCGAGTATTGCCCGGATTACAACATCATGTACAATCCCAGGACCACCGAGGAGGAGGCGAGGGCCTATGCCCGCAGTCTGGTTGACCAGTTCGGCGCTCACCGCAACCAGGGAGCCGGAATTGCGGTGCGGCTTGTGGGCAGCTATCCGGCCAGCTACTATGCCTTTGAGGATGAGCTCTACCACTACAGCCTGAAATGTTACGAAAATCTATGACCGCCAACAGGATTGACGCCATGAAAGGGGACAGGCGATGACGCTATGCAGGGAAACGATTCCTTCCCTTCTGGACCGGGCCGTTTTGCGTTTCGGCATGTGCTGTGCGGTGGAGACCACTCAGGAGCGGTATTCCTGGAGGGAAATCGGACTGCTCTCCGACGCCGCAGCAGAATCCCTTGCCGGCCGGGGGATCGGCCGGGGCGATCATGTCGGAATCTGGGGCGGAAACAGCTTGGATTGGATACTGGCTTTTTTGGCGGTG
Source organism: uncultured Flavonifractor sp. (assembly GCA_947649225.1). Classification (GTDB taxonomy): domain Bacteria; phylum Bacillota; class Clostridia; order Oscillospirales; family Oscillospiraceae; genus HGM12998. The sequence goes on along the minus strand of CANSQX010000011.1, from coordinate 30,305 downwards.
GTCAAGCTGGGGGCGGTGGCAGTCCTGATCAATAACCACTATACCGAGCGGGAGCTCTCTGAGGTTCTGAGGACCGGCCGCGTGGATTGGCTGCTGTTTGGGGACTGTCCGGAGCTGGAACACCGGCCGGATCTTCCGGTATATGCCATGCGGGCGGTTGGCGCCGGAGCGCGGCGGGCGGTGGACATGCGGACGGAGCCGGCGGTCCGCCGCCGCAGATGTACCGAAGGGCGCTTCCGGCCGGCACAGCTTGCCGGAAACTGCTGTGAGGTCTGCTGCCTGCTCTTTACATCGGGCAGCACCAAGCAGCCGAAATGCGTGATGATGACCCACTACAGCATGGTAAACAACGCTGTTAGTATGGCGGAAACGCTCGGCATCCGTATGGAGGACAGGATCTGCCTCTCCACGCCGCTCTTTCATATCTTCTGCCTATGCGGCAGCTTTCTGCCGGCCCTGTATGCCGGGGCCTCTCTGGTAATTCCGGAGGGCCTGCGGAGCGCCCAGCTCCTCCAATGCATCAGCCGGCACGGCTGCAGCATTTTGAATGGGGTTCCCACCAGTTACCTGGCATTGATCCGCAGCGGAGCTTTTGATGCCGACCGTATGGCCGGTGTCCGGCTCGGCGTCCTGGGCGGCGCGCCGGTGCTGGAGCGTCAGATGGCGGAATTGCAGCGTGTTCTTCCACAGACGGAATTTATGATCAATTACGGTCAGACAGAGGGCGCCTGCATCTGCAACACGGACCATAACAGTACGCTCACCCAGCTCGCCGGCACGGTGGGACGCCCCCTGCCCCACATCCAGGTTGAGATCGTATCCCCCGATACCGGCCGGCGGCTGGACACCGGGGAGGCGGGGGAACTGGTGGTTCGCGGCTATAACGTCATGCAGGGATTTTATCCCCCGGGCTGCCGGCCTGCGGCAATAGACGGGCAGGGGTGGCTCCACACAGACGACCTGGGACGGCGCAATCCGGACGGCTCCATTACGCTGACCGGCCGGAAAAAGGATATTATCATACGAGGCGGAGAGGATATCACTCCGCTGGAAATTGAGTCGGTGATCCAGGCTTACGAGCCCATCTTGGATGTCAAGGTGTTTGGCGTCCCGCACGAGGTCCTGGGAGAGCAGGTAATTGCCTGTGTAGTGGTCCGGGAAGGCGCGGCATATCGGGAAGCCGATCTGCGCGCATGGATGCAAAAAAATCTGGCTGCCTTCAAAATTCCTGCCGTCCTCTGCCGTATGGAGCGGTTCCCGCTGTCTGCCAACGGGAAATTGGACCTGCGGCGCTTAAAGACAGATTGGAGCAGCCGCTTCCACTCCGGCTGAACAGCGGCGGTAGTTTCCGCCGGACGCTTCCCACGGCAATACCGGCGCAGGCAGGAGGTCCTCTCCCCCGTCCATGGGGGAGAGGACCAAACTGTGAAAAGAGAGAAAAGGCGGAGCTGGCCTGAAAACGGGAAGAAAAGCCGTGGCCGGTGCCGGAAATAGGTCGATTCGCAGCATAAAAGGCACCGGTTTTTACCGGCGCCTTTTTCCGTCAGGACCGGGCTGCTTCGACGGGAAATCCGCCGGACCGTTCTCATGGTGGGGGGGAAATTGGTCTAATGGTTCCGGTATCCCACCGCCAGGCAGATCAGCTGGAGAAGGAGGCGCTGCCCGCTGGAAGACAGATCCAGATGATAGCGCTCCTCCAGCTTGTTGATGCGGTAGATGACATTGTTCCGGTGCATATGCAGGATACGGGCTGTGGCTGTAGCATTGCATTCGTGGCACAGATAGGTGTAGAGCAGCTCCAGATTATTCCCCCCTGTATTTCTGTCGTCCACGATGATACGGAGAAAGGAATCCGGGCAGTAGCGCTCAAATTCATAGCGCTCAAAAAAGGTCTGGAGGATATGGGCGGCCATCACATCCCGATAGGTCAGCGACTCCTTTTCCTGTACGGTGATGTAGTTGGAGAAGGCGCCGGCCAGGCCGGACATTTTTAGGACATATCCGGCCTGTGTGCAGCCCGCCCCAAGGGCGGCGATCTCGGAGAAGTCGTCGCTGCATCCGTAGGATGCGCCCAGGGGGTTCAATCTGGAGTAGAGGAATTGCCGGAGATTCTGGAGCGTGCGTCCGCCAGAACGGTTTTGGGCGATGCCAAGCAGGGCGTAGGGCTGGTCGCTGTACAGGAAGAAATGGATACCTGGGTGGAGCATTCGGAGCTTGCTCAGCGTGGAGGAGGCGTTGGCGGGCTGAAGGCCAAAGGAGATCTCCACCACGCAGAACCGGTCATACAGGTGCAGGCCCAGGCTCCTGGCGGTCTCTGCGATATCGGACGCCGTGGGATTTTCGATGATATGGCTGAACAGCAGATCGCTGGCGGCGGTATGGTGGACAACCCAACGCTGCATACTGGGGCTGTTTTCCATGCGCCCCATCAGGTGGGCGACCAGATCCTGTATGCCGGTGCCGAAGCGCACCGTACACAGCATACACAGGCGCAGCACCGGCTGCCCGTCGACAAAGCAGTTGCCGAGCAGCTCGTTGTATTTGGAGAGCACCTGCACCGTTTGGACGCTGCGCGACGGCGTGTAGCTGTCCCGAAGGGGGGCGGGGATGGCCAGCAGGGCCTCAAACAGGCGCAGGGGCGCACGGCCATTCTGGAGCGTCTCATAGAAGTAGGAGTTTTCCTCCTGCGTAACCGTGCCATACTGGGCAAGTACGACGAACTGCTCATTTTGAAAAAAACAGGGGTTCCGCAAGATCGGGCCGCTGCAATCCAGGATCTCCTGCATGGAGCCGTTGGCCAGCAGCAGCTCGGAGAGCCTCCTGTCCCATTCGGCCAGCCCCTCAAAAAAGGCCTGGAGGGCAGCGTAGAACGCCAGGAGGCCGCAGGGGGCCTCCACCAGCCAGGCCGCAGGGACTGGGCCGCTCCCCAGCAGGCAGAGGTTCAGCGGCGGGAGGCCTTCCGGGGTATCCGACCCGTCCGCGACATACAAGATATCCGCCTCCGGACTGCACCCGCCGTACCAGAGGCGGACACCCCGGTAGGACCGCCCCCGGGCGGCGGGATTGCCCCGGGCGGTCCACCCCTGATCGGAGAAAAAATCTTCCAGCATACCGCAGGTAACGTTCATTTTGACCGCTCCTCAAATAAAATCGCACAAAGTGCACAAAGCCCTATGTAGATATTACACCAAAAAGGGGCGCAGCGCCAATGCTTTTTTGTGCATTCACCGGTATAATGGTTTATCATCTGAGGAACGCGAATGGACAGAGAGGGAGGTTGACAGACATGAAGGTTCTTGCGGTAAGCGCCGGACGCCGCATGGGGAACTGCGAGGTTCTCCTCCGGCACGCCATGCGGGGGGCCGCGGAGGCGGGCTGCGAGGTGCAGCTGATCCGGCTCCAGGACTTCGAGATCAAGCCCTGCCTGGGCTGTGAGGTCTGCATCACCAAAAAGGTGCTGGACGGAGGGGATTCCGTCTGCGCCATTCCAGAGTCGGCGGACGGCTATTCCGCCTATGTGAAGCTGGCCCTGGAGGCGGACGGCTATCTCCTGGCGGCCCCCTGCTACAACCTGACGGCGGCGGGGCGGATGCTGGACATGCTCAACCGCCAGCACCGGTTCCTGAGCCAGCTGAAGCAGAAATGCCGGGAAAAGGCCCGCTATGCGGCCACCATCGGCGTGGGGGGCTCGGACTGGACCAACTTTTTGATGCCCATCCTCAACTTTGCCGCCACCGAGCTGTGCGGCAGCCGGATGCACCTGGCCGACCAGCTGCTGGCCGAGTTCCACCCGGCCCCCGGCACTGTGGTCCTGGAGGAGGGGCTCACGGACCGGGCCTTCCGGCTGGGCCGGAATCTGGCCCAGGCCATGCTTGCGGACCAGGGCCGGGACTGCTACCTGGGAGACGCCGAGGAGGTGTGCCCCATCTGCCACGGCAGCCATCTCCAGCTGCGGCACGGCAGGCTGATCTGCCCCACCTGCGACATTGCGGCCCGTGTGACGGAGGAGGACGGTGCCCTTCGGATCACCTGGGAGCAGGGCTACGACCTGTGCCGCTGGTCGGAGTACGGCGACAAGCGCCACCTGGACGCCATCCGCCGGGGCCACGGCAGGCTGAGGGAGCACCGGGAACAGGTGCAGGCGGCGCTGGAGCCCCTGCGCGGCGCATTTACCCCGGTCGGACCGTAAGGTATGCCCCCATTTATCAACTATTTGAGGTGAGAACATGAAAAAGATGGAATGTGACGTCGCCGTCGTAGCGGCGGGGCTGTCCGGCCTGGCCGCCAGCATCGCCGCCGCAGAGGAGGGACTGCGGGTCATCACGCTGGAGAAGTCCAAGGTCACCGGCGGCGCCGCCAGCATGGGAATGGGCCCCCTGGCCATCGGCACCCGGCACCAGGCCAATGTGGGCTACAACCTCACCCCGGACGACGCCTTCCTCAAGCATATGCACTGGTCCCACTGGATGGTGGACGCCCGGCTGGTGTACGACTACTACCGTAAGAGCGCCAGCACCATCGAGTGGCTGGAGGACATGGGCGTGGAGTTCGTCTACCGGAACACGACGCTGTACACCCCGAGCCGTATGCGCAGCTATGCCGAGCCCGAGCGCACCTGCCACGCCGTTAAACCGGCGGACGGCGGGCGGCTGGGCCCCCGGGTGGCGGCCCGCATGACCAAGGCCATGACGGAGCGCGCCGTGGAGCTGGGCGTCAATATCCTGACCGAGACGCCGGGGAAAAAGCTCATCATGGAGGACGGCCGCATTGCCGGTGTCCTGGCCGCGGCGGCGGACGGCGAGGAGCTGGAGGTGCGCGCCGGCGCGGTGATCCTCGCCACGGGCGGCTTTGGCGACAACCCCGAGATGATCAAAGAGTTCACCGGCCTGACCTGGGGGAAGGATCTCTTCTCCTTCCGGATTCCCGGCAATGTGGGGGACGGCATCAAAATGGCCTGGGAGGTGGGCGCGGCCCACGGGGACATCCGGCTGGATCTCATGTACCAGATCCCCGACAACACCAACCACTTCAACCTGGAGGGCGCCTTCCGCCAGCCCATGCTCTGGGTCAACAAGCTGGGGGAGCGGTTCATGCCGGAGGACTGCCTGGCCAATACCTGCACCACCGGAAACGCCATCAACCGCCAGCCCGGCCACACCTGCTTCGCCATCATGGACACCGCACTGCTGAAGCACTACAAAAAGCGCGGCATTGACATCTTCGGCATCCAGGGCCCCGACGTGTTCGACCACTTTGACGAGGAGGCCGGGCAGGCCCTGGAGACCGGCTACCCCTACTTCGTCAAGGCGGACACCATCGAGGAGCTGTGCGAAAAGGCGGGCATCGACCTGCCCGGCCTCCGGGCGACGCTGGAGCAGTACAATGCGGACTGCGACAACGGCGGCTTTGACAGCGTCTTCAACAAGGACCGGCAGTTTATGCGCCCCATCCGCAAGGGCCCGTTCTACTCCCTTCAGTCCTTCCCCGGGGCCTACGGCTCCTTCGGCGGCATCAAGATCAACTACAAGACCGAGGCGGTGAACGAGGACGGCTACCCCATCAAGGGCCTGTATGCCGTCGGAACCGACGCCTGCGACATCTACGGCGATACCTATCCCTTTATTTTGGGCGGCAATACCATGGCCTTCTGCCTGAACAGCGGCCGGATGGCTGCGGAGAACGCCGCCGCCTATCTCCGCTCCCTTGGGTAAGAAGGGCGGCGGGTACCTTCCAATCCTGCGACAAAGGAAAGAGGGGGAAACCATGACAACCGCAGCCGTCTCCACAGAAAACAGCAGCCTGCCCAGGCGATACTGCCACCCCATCGCCATGATGGTGGTCATGACCATCGCCACGGCGGCCACCTCCCTGTGCATGTTCAAGTTCCCGCCGATCATGAAGTTTGTGATGACCTCCTACGACGTCAACACCGGCCTGATGGGGCTGCTCATGTCGTCCACCAATATCATCGGCTTTGTCTTCGCCATCGCCATCGGCTACATGAACCGCAGCTGGAAGCCCAAATGGACCGGCATGATCGGCTTTCTCATCATGGCCTTTGCCAATATCATCGCCGCCAACACCAGCAGCTTCATGGTGCTCATCGTCTCCCGCGTCATTGAGGGGGCCGGCATGGGCATCCTGTCCAACCTGACCATCGCGCTGGTTGTGGCCTATTTCAAGGGCGCCCGCGCCACCGCCACCGCCATTGTCAATGCCGGCATGACCGCCGGGCAGGTCCTCCACTACAACCTGTCCGTCCGCATCGCAGAGCGCACCGGCAGCCTGAGCGGCGTCTATACCTATATCATCGCCGCCTTTGTGATCATGGCCGCCGTGATGCTGATCTTCCTGTGGCGGGAGCCCAGCCTGGCCGCCTTTGCGCCCCGGGCGCCCCAGGGGAACACAGAGCTTCAGCGCACCAAAAAGGCCGAGGTGCTGCGCAGCCGCTCCCTGTGGATGGTCGCAATCGGAATGTTCATTTTCAACATTGTGATGATCAGCTTCAACAACTATGTCCCCACCTTCCTCACCGAGGCCAAGGGGATTGACCCGGTGGCCGCCGCCGGCCTGACCAGCGTGGCCAGCTCCATCCGCACCTTTGTCATGATCGGCATCGGCATCCTGGCCGATCGCATCCAGTCCAAACGCAAACCCGCCATCGCCTCCTTTGTGGGCATTACCGTCATGTACCTGCTGCTGGCCATCCTGCCCGGTAACCTGATTATGGTCTTCATCGTTCTGAACGCCGTGGCCCCCGCGTCCGTCACCGTCTCCAGCTACTCCTGCTACCCCGATATCTTCGGCGACGCCTCCTACACCCCTGTGGCCCACGGCGTGGTCCAGACCACGGCCCGGCTCTCCATGCTGATCGGCAGCACCCTGGTGGGCTATCTGATTCAATTCCTGGGCTATACCGGCACCATCTATGTGATTGCGCCTATGGCGCTGGTTGCAGCGATCTGCTGGTTCTTCGCCAAGGAGATCCAATAGCCGCGTTCCGGCGGCAGAGGGGGATGAAATTCACCGCGCATACCGCGAGAGGAGGATTCTGATGTCTGAGACGCCGGTCCGGCTTGTCCCCGTTACCGAGGCGGACAAGCAGAAGCGCTACTACAAATATTTCCTGGAGGAGATGGCCCCAGTGGATCCCCAGGTGTACGCCGGGGCGGCCGCCGCCCGGCTGACGCCGGAGCAGGTGCTCCCGCCCGATCAGGTGGACCTGCTGTTTGAGCCCGGATACCTGCCCGCCGAGCGGGGCTACTGCGCCCTGCCGGACGGCTCGGCCTACATGGCCAATCTGCTGTTTCTGCCCGACGTCACCCCCGAGATGTTCGACTGGTGGTTTGCCTGGCACAGTCTGGACAGCCTGCGCTACAAGATCTGGGATCGGGAGGACCACCTGTACTGCCGGACCCGCAACCCGGAGCAGGTGCGCAATCCCGCCCTCTCCTACCGGGAGAAGTACTGGCACACCACCCACGACATCACCGAGGCCTTCGGGCCGGAGCCCAAGGATGTGGCGGTGCCCTTCATCCCGCCCCAGGAGATGGGCTTTTCCCCCGAAAAGCTGCGGGATTTCGGCGGCACCATCATCGCCATGGCGGGGGAGGACTGCCGCACCATATCCTGTCACTTCGTCCGCCCGGCGGAGGGCGGCGTGGAGCTGCGCTCCCGCTTCTGGTTCGGCTGGTGCCTGAGCGGCGGGAAGCCCCGGCGCTTCGACAGCGAACGCCTGCCCGAGCAGCTGCCACGCGCCCTGCTGCTGCACAACATCAAGGAGTTTACCAACCTGGCCCGCCTGCTGCCCCGGATATTCCCGGAGGAGAGGGATAACTTCTGAGCCCGGGCGCGAGAGAACGGAGGAAACGCATGGACTACCGCGCATTGGCAACCCAAATTTTGGACGATATGATCGCATTCCGCCGGGAGCTCCACCGGCACCCGGAGCTGAGTATGCAGGAATTCGACACCACAGACCGCATTGAGCGGGAGCTGAACAAGCTGGGGCTGGCCTGCACGCGCTTTCAGCCCACCGGCCTGATGACGGAGATCAGGGGGGACCGTCCCGGCCGCACCGTAGCCCTGCGGGCGGACATCGACGCGCTGCCCATGGACGAGGCGTCCGGCGTGGACTTTTCGTCCGAACGGGCAGGCGTCATGCACGCCTGCGGCCACGACGTACATACCGCCATGCTGCTGGGGGCCGCCCGGCTGCTGAATGAGCACCGGGACCAGATTTCCGGAACCGTCCGGCTGCTCTTCCAGCCCGCCGAGGAGATCGGCACCGGGGCGGAGACCATCATCCGGCAGGGGGCCGCCGTGGGGGTGGATTACTTCTTCGGCCTGCACGTGAAGGAGTTTACCGAGGTGGGGGCCATCTCCGGGCGTCCCGGCCCCCAGATGGCCGGGGCGGAGTCCTTCACCCTGCGGGTCACCGGCGCCGCCCACCACGCCGGGATGCCCCAGATGGCCGGGGGGGTGGACGCGACGGTCATCGCCGGCGAGATCGTGCTGGCCCTCCAGACCATCGTCTCCCGCCGGATCAACCCTCTGGACACGGCGGTGGTGTCGGTGGGCTGCCTGCACTCGGGTACCAAGGGCAACATCATCTCCGGCGAGGCCGTGATGGAGGGCACCCTGCGGTATCAGTCCGAGGAGGTCCGGACGCTGATCAAGGAGCAGATGGTCAGGCTGGCCCAGGGGATCGCCGCGGCCCACGGGGCCGTCGCCGGGGTGGTCTGGGGGCAGAATATCCCGCCGGTCGTCAACGATGCGTGGATGACCGCCGTGGCCTTCCGGGCGGCGGAGAAGGTCACCGGAGACCCCGGAAAGGTGATCACCGTCCGCGGCACCACCGGAGCGGAGGATTTCGGCGCTTACGCCAAGTGCGGCAGGGCGTGCTTCCTCACGGTGGGCGTGGGCGGCCGCTACCCCGGCCACAGCCCCAAGCTGGTCATTGACGAGAACGCCATGCCCTATGGCTGCGCTATGCTGGTGCAGACCGCGCTGGACCTGCTGTCCGCGGAGGGACCCGTATGAATCAGACCCAGCTGATCTCCGACGCGCAGGTTCGGAGTGCGGTGACCATTCCCGCCCTGATCCCTGTGATGCGGCAGGCGTTCGAGGACCTGGCCGCCGGGCGCGGCAGGCTGCTGCCCCGAAGCGCCCTGTTCCAGGAGAACCGGAATATTCTGGCCGTGATGGCGGCGTCCCTGCCGCGCTATGGCGTCTGCGGCTGCAAGACGGCCATCTTCCCCGGTCCGGCCGCCGCCGGGGCGGGCACCGCCCAGAGCGCGGTGCTGCTCTTCGACATTGAGACAGGCGCGCTGCGGAGCATCGTCTCCGCCGAATTCATTACCACGGCGCGGACAGCGGCCGCCAGCGCCGCAGCCACCCAGGTCCTGGCCCGGCCCGATGCCTCGGTGCTCTGCCTGCTGGGCGCGGGGGCCCAGGCGATGGCCCACGCCGCCGCGATCAGCGCAATCCGCCCCATCCGGGAGATCCAGGTCTGGGACATCGACTGCGCGCGGGCGGAGAGCGCCTGCGCCCGGCTGCGGGAGGAGCACCCCGGCACGGCCGTGCTCCGGCACGATACGGCGGAGGGCGCGGTCATTGGCGCGGATGTGATCTGTACCGTGACCAAGGCGTCGGAGCCCATCCTGTTCGGCCCGTGGCTCTCACCCGGGGCCCATGTGAACGCCGTCGGCGCGTGCAGCCCCTTCGCCCGGGAGCTGGATTGCTCGGTGCTGGACCGCGCCCGGGTCTATCTGGACCAGATCGAGGCCACCCTGGGCGCCACCGGCGATCTGGCGATCCCCATGCGGGAGGGAGCCTTCTCCCGGGAGCAGATCGCGGGCGAGATCGGCGCGGTCTTTGCCGGACGGTGCGCCGGGCGGGCGGCGGGCGACCGGGAGACCGTCACGCTGTTTGAGAGCTGCGGCCTGGCGGTTCAGGATGTGGCGGCCGCCTGGCTGGCCGCGTCCGGCCTGCGGGATACGGCGGCCTTTTCATTCTGACCTGGGAGGACGCATCTATGAGGCTTACCATTGACGGCCGTACCATTGAGGCGGCGGAGGGGCAGACCGTCCTTCAGGCCGCTCTGGCCCACGATATCTACATCCCCCACCTGTGCAAGCACCCCGATCTGGAGGCCGCCGGAGGGTGCCGCCTGTGTGTGGTTCAGGTCAAGGGCCGGGACGGCGTGGTCCCGGCCTGTGAGACCCCGGCGGAGGACGGGATGGAGGTCCTCACCGCCACGGAGGAGGCCCTCCACATCCGCCGGATGTCCATGGAGCTCATGCTGGCCAGCCACCCCTCGGAGTGTACGGACTGCCCCAAATACGGGAACTGTGAATTACAATCCCTCTACCAGTATCTCGACGCCTCGGCCGAGCGCTGGCGCACCAAGGGCCGTCCGATGCCCGAGGACGCCTCCAATCCGCTGATCCGCCACCTGTTTGTCCGGTGCATCCGCTGTGGGCGCTGTGTCCGGGCCTGCAACGAGCTGCGGGGGGTCAAGGTCCTGGACTACCGCCGGGACAGGCAGGGCGTGCGGATCGGGACGGAGGGCGGCGTATCCCTGGCGGAGGCGGGGTGCCGCTTCTGCGGCGCGTGCGTGGAGGTGTGCCCCACCGGGGCCATTACCGACGCGGCCGGCCTCCTGGACCCGGCCCTGCCAAGGATCAAGGCGCTGGTGCCCTGCCGGAGCGCCTGCCCCGGCGAGATCGACATCCCGGCCTATCTGCGCAGCGCGGCCAGGGGCGATTGGGCCGCCGCCGCCGCCGTCATCCGGGAGCGGACGCCCTTCCCCGCCGTGCTGGGCAGTATTTGCCCGCACCCCTGCGAGGATCGCTGCCGCCGGGGCGCGGTCAATGAGCCCCTCTCCATCTGCCGCCTCAAGCGCACGGCGGCGGAGGCCGGGGGCGAGCAGTGGAAAACCCGCCGCCGCCGGGACCCGGCCACCGGCCGGAGGGCCGCCGTGGTGGGCAGCGGCCCGGCGGGGCTAACGGCCGCCTACTATCTGGCGATGAAGGGGCACGACGTCACGGTATTCGAGGCCCTGCCCAAGCCCGGAGGCCAGCTGCGGGTGGGCATTCCGGCCTACCGCCTGCCGGACGCGCTGCTGGACGGGGAAATCGCGGCGATCCTGGAGGGCGGCGTCGCGCTGCGCACCGGCGTGCGGATCGAGCGGCCCGCCGAGCTGCTGGAGCAGGGCTTTGACGCGGTGCTGGTGGCCGCCGGTACCCATAAGGGGACGGTTCTGCCGCTGAAGGGGCGGGATCTGCCCGGCGTGCTGGTCAATACCGCCTTCCTGCGGGAGGCGCGGCTGGGCCCCATTCCTGCGGTGGGCGAGCGGGTGGTGGTGCTGGGCGGCGGCAACGTGGCCATGGACTGCGCCCGCACCGCGCTGCGCTGCGGAGCGAAGCAGGTGACCGTCGCCTGCCTGGAGCGCCGGGACGAAATGACCGCCTCTCCGGAGGAAATTGACGAAGCCCTGGACGAGGGCGTCGGGCTGTGCAGCGGCGTGACCTTCCTGTCCATCGAGGGAGAGGAGCGGGTCTCCGGCGTCCAGGTCCAGGAGGTGGCCGCCTTCCACTTTGACGAGAACCGCCGGGCGGTGATCACCCCCCGGGAGGGGACGGAGCGGCTTCTGCCGGCGGACACGGTGATCTTTGCGGTGGGGCAGAGCCCCGACGGCGCCGCAGATATGGGCCTCGCCCTGTGCCGCGGCGCGTACCTCCAGACCGGGGAGGACGGCGGCGCCTCCGTTCCCGGAGTCTTTGCGGCGGGAGACGTGGTGACGGGCACCCGGTCCGTCATCGAGGCCGCCGCCGCCGGCCGCCGGTGCGCCCAGTCCATGGACCGCTGGCTGGGCGGGGACGGCGACCTGACCGAGCCGCTGCGGGCCCCGTCGGAGCCGGATCCGTATCTTGGCCGGACGGAGGGCTTCGCCGGGCGGAAGCGGCTGGCGGCGGAGCGCCGCCCGGCCCAGGACCGGCGATGGGATTTTGCCCCGGTGGAGCGGATGCCCGGCGCCGGAGCGGGCGCCTGCGAGGCTGCCCGGTGCCTCCAGTGCGATCTGCGCCTCCGGCTGGGCCGCAACAAATTCTGGAATGAATACCCCAACGGAAGGGAGGGCGTGTGATGAGTGGGACCATCCGCCTGATATCACCGGCCCGCGCCGGCCCCATAGGCAGCTCCCCGGCGGCGCCGGAGCGCCCCGCCTTTGACCCGGGGCAGCGCCGTCAGATTCTGGTGTCCGGTCCCGGCGGCGAGGCCGTACACAAGCTGCCCGGCCGCCTGAAGCTGTCGGAGCTGCTGGACCGCTACGGTGTACAGCCGGACCGGATCAGGGCCGTGTATCTGGGCTGGCCGGCGGGACAGTTCTTCCCCTGCGAGCCGGACCGGGAGCTGGAGCTGGACTGCGAGACCGTCTGCCTCGCCGGACGGGAGGCGTGTATGGTGGATCTGCTGGCCCGGCTGGCCCTCGACATGCGGACCGCCGCCTGCGGCCGGTGTGTGTTCGGCCGGGAGGGCGCCTACCAGCTCCACCTCATCCTCTCCGACATCGCGGCCAAAAAGGGCCGGAGCGCCGATCTGGACCGTCTGACGGAGCTGGGCGGGGCGATGAGGACCCAGTGCGCCTGTACGCTGGGGCAGGCGGCGGGCGGCTCCCTTCTCAGCGCCCTCGCCCTGTTCCGGCCGGAGATCGAGGCCCATATCACAAAAAAGATCTGCCCTGCGCTGGTGTGCAGGCCCTTTATCAGCTATTATATTGATCCGGCGCTGTGCACCGGCTGTCAGGCCTGTGCGGACAGCTGCGGGGAGGAGGCCATTGCGGGCCGGAAGGGCTTTATCCACGTCCTGGACCGCACCCTGTGCGAGGCCTGCGGGCAGTGCCGCGCCGCGTGCCCCCAGGGGGCGATCAAGGCGGTCTCCGAGGGGCTGCCGCGGCTGCCCGCCAAGCCGGTCGCCTGCGGCGCCTGGCGATAGAGAGACGCCGCCCGCCAAACTTTGCAGGGAGGGAATTGGTATGTCGGAGAAAACGCGCGCGCAGGGGAAGCGGCACTCGCCGCCCCTCTATTACGGCGTCATCACCGCCTGTATGGCGCTGATGTTCCTTGGACGGTATCTTCCGCCGTTTGCGCCTGAGATTACCCCGGCAGGCATGGGGGTCCTGGGCGTGTTCGTGGGGGTTGTCATCCTGTGGTCCACGGTGGGCGGGACCATATGGCCCAGCATTCTGGCCATTGTGGCGCTGGGCTGTACCGGCTACACCACGGTAGCCGGCGCCGTGTCCGCCTCTTTGGGCAGCTTCATGGTCTTTAATATGATCTGCGTCACCGCCATGACCTCCGGCCTGTCGGCCACCGGGGCCGATGAGAAAATGGCCAAGTGGCTGATCAGCCGGAACATATGGGAGGGCAGGCCCTACCTGTTCACGTTTATGTTCCTGCTGGCCTTTTTCCTGATTTCCTCAGTTACCTTCGCCTTTGCCATGATATTCATCTGCTGGACGGTGCTGCGCCGTATGGCCAAGGAGATGGGCGTGTCCATGCGCCATCCCTATTTCACCGCCATGACCGTCTACTCCGTGGTGGCCACCAGCCTGGGGGAGTTTGTGATCCCGATGAAGAGCTGGCAGTACGCCCTGTGCAGCGCCTTTATGAACCACGCCGGCGGAGTCCCGATCCGCTTCGGGCTGTATATTGCCGTCACGTTTTTGGTGGGCGTTCTGATTTTGGCGGTCCTGGTGCTGCTGATGAAGCCGCTGTTTCATGTGGACATGACCCCCGTCCGGAACTACCGCTCCGCAGCGCCGGCCCAGGAGGACTACCGGCTCAATCCCAGTCAGAAGGTCATCATCGCCGCGCTGGCGATCAGCCTGCTGTTGTCCATCGCCGTCAACTACCTGCGGGGGGAAGGGCTCCTTGCCCGGGTCATAACCACGCTGTCCCTGCCCGGGATCTTTGGGATTGCGGTGGTGCTCCTCTGTGTCATCCGGACCCGGGAAGGCACGCCAATCCTGGCCTTCGGCAAAGTGATGGGCGGGATGGTCTGGGGGCCTATCCTGCTGGTGGGCATCGCCACCTGCCTGTCCTCCGCGCTGACGGCGGAGGAGGCCGGCTTTACGGCCTTCTTTGCCCGGACCCTGCTGCCTGTCATGGAGGGCAAGCCCGCCGCCCTGGTTTATATGTTCATCCTGATCACAGCGGTGGTGCTGACCAACGTGGCCTCCAATACCGGCATCGGCATGATGATGATCCCCATCGCCGCGCCCATCTGTATGGCGGCGGGCTGCAATATGAATGTCGCGGCCATCGTGTGCATCTACTCCTCCTGCTTCGGCTTTGTCCTGCCCGGCTCGGCGGCCGTCAGTCCGCTGATGTACAGCAATGCGGATCTGACTAAGGGAGCGATCATCAAGCATACCGGCACGGCCGTCGTGCTGTATACCGTCATCGGATGTATCCTGTTTCCGCTGCTGGACGCGATATTGCCCCGGACATGAGCCGGTGCTCTCGACAGGTCCGTTCGTTTTCCTTGATCAAGCGATCATACCGGGAGGGAAGGGCTGCCCCTTCCCTCCTGCTTTTTTGGAACAAACGCATGCTCCGGGGCCTGCTCCCATAAGCCCAGACGCACATCTTCCCGGCAAATTTTTGTCTGCCGTGTTGGGCCTTGTTTGAAACATGTCAAAACGCCCAAACGGCGGATCTTTTTCCGCCATACGGCGTGAAAAATGCTGGAAATACACCAAGTGTTCCTGCGAATGTTTGCCTTGTCCGGCGGAATCGGATAGCCGTTGGCAGCTTTGCTGCCTATTTAGGATATCACATACCCTTGGGGTAAAATCTCTCACCGTTGGCCATTCCGCCAATTTTCGAACAAGACCTAAAAATGTTTGATGCCCGTCCGCCTGCTTCCGCTTCCTCTTTTCTCATTATTTTCGAAAACGGCTCCGGGATAACGCGCGCGGCTGCGGCCATCGCTGCCCCCGGCGAAGCGGGTTATGGCCGCCTTGCCCCCGACGCCGGCTTCTGACCCGGCGCCCTCACGCAGGCCGTTCACCCCGCAAACCCGATTTTCCTCGGTGCGGGCCAGGGACAGGCGCGCCACTGCCCACCCTCCTGCTCCGGCGTGCCGGTCAGCAGATCTGTGGCCGCGTCCGCCAGGTAGCCGAGGTAGCTTTCGGCGGAGCTTCCGCCGCACAGCAGCTTCCACATCAGACCACCGAAGAGATAGGACTGGGCGAATTCCCGCCAGCTGTGCAGCTCGCCCGCCGCCTTTTGGGAGAGGTCCCAGAGGATGCCGGACGCCTCGCCCTCGGTGATCCAGCCCAGATAGCAGCCCCAGCGCGCCAGCATGGCCGCCCTGCCGATGTCCCACCCGGCCATGAAGCCGGGGGCGTACCGCCCCTTGTACCGCTGGGCAAAGCGCCACGCCCGTGCGGCGGACGCGCGGTCCTCTCCGTCCATGTCCCCGTCCATCAGCTCCTCCGGCGCGGCCGCCCCGGCATAGCGCTGATACCGCAGGATATAGCCCTCCTGCGCCAAATAGCGGATCGTATCCAGCAGATCGCTGCGGCCGCCGATCCCCCAGGAGCGGCGCACGATGGAGACCACCTGCTGCTCCAGAACAGGGACGTGCTCCTCCACATCCATGCCGTCCAGGCTGTGCCCGTTCAGCTTGGAGACGATTCCGGACAGCAGAATGCCGAACCGCGCCCAGTTCCTGCCGTCCTTGGGATAGGGGACCGGCTCCGGCTCCGGCAGGGCCTCCAGCCGGGCCATGGCCGCCTCCAGCACGGCATAGAGGCGCTGCTCCCACGCCGGATCAAGGGCGGGGTCCTCCTCCTCGCCGCCGTCCTCCAGGTCCAGCGTCTCCAGCGCCGCCGCGATTACGCCCATGTCCTCCCCGAGCAGCCGGCCCAGCACCTGCTCCGTAGCGGCTGCGGCTGCGGCGGCCGCCTGCTCCTGGACCATGCCGTGCAGAAGCGCCTGGCCGGACTCCATATGGGCCATGCACGCGGGGTCAAAGAGCTGGCCGAGAATCTCCACCTGCCGCCGGCGGTTGGCGTTGATCTGCGCCTCCGCTTCGGCGGCGGACGCCGCCGGAGCCGGTTCCGCAGCGGATATCTGGGCCCTGCTGGTCAGCTCCCCGCTCTTTTCCAGGGCCTGCTCCATGTAGGCGGCCGCCTGCCCGCTGGCCTGCTGGGCCCGTTTTCTGATCTCATTGATGTCAAACATGTCTCTCCTCCTCGTCCGGGGTGAGCGGACGCCATACCGGGGGATTCCTGCGGCGGAGCACCAGCGGTTTGATACGGCGCAGCACGGCCTCCACCCCATGAAACCACAGGTTGCCAAAGAGCGCGGCAGCCGCAAGACCCAGCAGGAGCGCTCCGATTTCTCCAAAGAGCACGACTCCCCTCACTTCTTGGCAAACCGGTTCATAAAGAAGCTGGTAAAGGCCTCCAGCTCCTCCTCCTGGGACACATAGACATACAGCGATTCGTCCTCCAGCCAGTCATAGGCGTTGATCCCGATGTACCCCCTTCTGTCCGGGTAGATGACGAACGCATCGGTGGGATATTTGTTCCGATAGGCCTTGGCGATCTCCGCGCGGCGGTAGTAGGCGGGTTCGCCGCAGCCGGACAGGTCCGGGACCGTGGGGACCACCACGATGGTCTCGCTGTCCTCGTTCCAGCCGACGATCAGATTCCCGATCCTGGTCTTGCTGCCGTGGACAAAGCCGTAGTTAAACCGGCTTACGTCCTCGGTGTACCCAAAGATGAGCCGGTAGCGCTCGTCCTCCTCTACAGCCTGACGGAACAGCGCGCGCATTTTCTTCTTGTTCACATCGCTCTTCTCCATATCGATCTCCGGACCCTTCCATAGCTTTTTGAACAGACCCATGGTTGTTTTCCTCCTCAGCTTGATCAAATAAAGATAAAGTTCGCTTGTTGTTTTTATTCGGAGCAAAATAGATTCCGTCCAAACAGGCGCAAAACAGGATATTTGGACGGAATTTATGACTCTTTTTGCTTCTCCAGGGCGTCCACAATCGCGTTGATCTGAAATTCCACCGTCGCGTCGGCGGCTTCGGGGACGAACAGCGGGAGGGCGCCGGGGATGGCCTTGCGCACCACCACAATCATCAGGCTCAAATTGGTGAACAGCCCGATCCGGGCCTTGTCCGCCTTGACCCCAAACCCCTCCAGGATCTGCCCGAACAGGCGCAGCTGCTTGTCCCGGAAGACCTGGTAGCTCTCCGGGGACAGATGACGGAAAATCAGCTGCTGCTCCTCGATGGTCAGGATGGCGATACCGCTCTCCTCGCCGTAGCAGCAGGCGTGAAGGAACTGCCGGACTGCCTCCCTCCAGCTCAGCGCCGGGTCGTCCATCAGGCGCTTCACATAGGCGAGGATTTTGGGCTGCTGCAGGTAGAGAGCCTCAACGATCAAATCCTCTTTCGTGGGAAAGAAGGTGTAGAAGAAGGTGCGTGAGATGCCTACTTTTTTGTAGATTTGCTCCACCGTAGTGCGCTGAATCCCGTTTTTTCCCATCAGCGCCAGCGCGGCGGCCACCAGCTCACGCCGGATACGCGCCCGGTCCTCCTCCGAATAAGCGACTTTTGGCATGCCCTCACCTCCCCGGAAATAAAAACAAATTCTGCAAACCGGCTTTATTTTAGCACATCTGCGGGGAACGCGCAAGAGGGGGACTGCTGTGCGTCCCTTCCGGGCCTTGCCTGGACCGTGTCAAAACGCCCAAGCGGCAGACCTTGTTCCGCCATACGGCGTGAATCATTCTGGAAAGACACCAAGTATCCCTGAGACTTTTTGCCCTGTCTGACGGAATCGGATAGCCGTTCACAGCTTTGCTGTCTTGCGGATATCACATACCCTCGGGGTAAAATCTCTCGCCGTTTGGCATTCTGCCAAGGTTCAAACAAGACCTAGCGAAATATGCGGAACCCCAAAAACACCGGCAATTTCAAAAAGCCCGCTTGACTTGCTTCCGCGCTGATATATAATCAGAGAAACAGACCGGAATTTGGAGGAGCGCAGGAAAACAGCGGCGCTGCTTGGGCCGTTTCGCTTCATTGCGTTCGGAATGGGCGCCATGCTTCTTGCAGGGGCACAGCCTTTGCACATGGAACGGTCGGCTTTCAGCAGCGCCAATCCGAGCAGGGGGTATGCCGTACCCTTTACGCGGTTTCGACCATCCGGCCAATCGCCGCGGGGCCTTTTCTGCCGGGACCGCTGCAGCCCCCGCCGGGCCGGAGAGGAGGACGCCTGTGACGCTGGATATGTACAAGCTCTGCCAGTTGCTTTTGGAATTTGAGCCGGACCACAGAACGCTGCGGGAAACCACTGAAATCCGTGCGGTTTCGCCGCTGCAATATGCGGGCGGAGCCTTTTTCCCGGATACGGTGTATCTGGTGGAGGATCGCGCCGGGCTGCGCCTGCTGTCCGGGGAGGCGGAGTGCTGTCTGGTCTGCTGCTTCCCCTGCCCGGAGCCCTCTGAGCCGCCGCTCCCGGCGGGCTGCCAGGCCATCTTTCTGAACCGCCCCGCCCCACCGGAGCAGGTATACGCCGTGCTGGCGGCGGCGGTCCGGGCCTCTGGGCAGACCGCGTCCATAGTCCGGAAGCTGTTCGAGGCCCTGAACCACGCCGCGACACTCCAAAAGCTGCTGCTTATCGCCTTTGAGTACCTGCAAAACAGCATCGATGTGTTTGACGCCGGTTTTAAGCGGCTGGCCGCCGTACAGGGCGCCGGGTCAGAGGGGCGGATTGTCTCGGGGACCGATCTGGACATGGAGACCATGAAGCTGGTGAACCTGAATCACAACCACGACATGGTCAAGCAGAGCGGAAAGCCCGTCCTGATCAAGAACAAATTTTTGGAGCACGACCGGATTGTCTGCATGATCCACCCGGAGCGGGACATCGGGCACTTTGTCGTCGTCGAGGACAGCCGTCCCTTTACGCCGCTGGATTTCGAGTACGCGGCCATCCTGCGGGACGCCTTGGCCCAGCTCTTTGCCCGGGATGAGTTTTCTCGGAATGCCAAGGGGCTCCACGGCGAGTATTTCATCAAGGACCTGCTGGACGGGCGGTATGGGCCCGGAGCCGCCCCCCGCCACCGGCTGGACGGCCTGACCCGCGCCTTTCAGCCCCGGCTCTTCTGTCTGGCGGTGGAGGCGGCCCGGACTCCCTACCCCCTTCTGCTGGACGGCATCCGGACCGGCCTGGAGGCCATCCTGCCCGCCGCCGCCGTCCTCATCTATCAGGGCCAGATTGTGGCCGTGCTGTCCGGCTGTCCGCACCTCTCCCTGCCAAATGAGACCATCGGGAAGCTGTCGGCCTACTGCCGGACCAACGGCCTCTACTGTGGTCTCAGCAACGCCTTTCCGGACATCCTGTCCCTGCAAGCCCACTATAAGCAGGCCCTGCGGGCGGTAGCGCTGGGCGCAGAGCGGACAGGCTCCGCCGGGCTGTTCCGCTATGCGGACTACGCCCCGGACCATCTGATCGCCCAGTTCGCCCGGCATGAGGACCCCCGGGACTTCTGCCACCCCATCATGCGGGCCCTGCTGGATCACGACCGGAAAAACGGAAAAAATCTGGCGGAGACCCTGTATACCTACCTGCTCTTCGGAACCGCCGCCCGTACGTCCGCAGCCCTCCACATTCACCGCAACACCCTGCTCTACCGGCTGAACCTCATGAACGACCTGCTGGAGATCGACTACACCGACGCCAATCTGCGGCTCTACCTGATTCTGTCCTACCAGATGGAGCAATTCCGCCGGCGTCAACCGCGCCGGGCGGAGGACCCGGACGCCTGATCCCAAGCGCCCCGCCCGTTATTCTGCTGTTTTGGGGATGACGGGAAGCAGGATATGAGAAGGGTGCGTCCCGTCGCGGTAGATCTTATGGAGCACCGTGGCGTTGCGGCAGATGTGATAGGGGACGTACTCGGTGTCGCAGACACAGTTGGCCCCGTCGGGCAGATCCAGGCAGGAGATCTCCACACAGATGCGGTGCTGGGCCTTGAAGGTGTGGCATACCGACAGGACCTCCACGTTATACTCGTTGATCTCGCCGGGCACCACGGGTTTTTGGGCCTCCGGGGTCAGCTTGTGCCAGGGCCTGTAGGGCAGCGATTTCTCCTCGTCCAGCGCCCGCATGGAGGCCTTCAGCATCCCCTTGGTCAGATACTTCTCCGGCAGCGCGGGGATCTCCCACTCCCCCTTGCGGCCGGTGCGGTCGGAGCAGTCGGGGCCCAGGTCCTTCAGGGTGACGAACCAGTTGGTGTCCTCGCTGTCCAGCGAGGCGTAGAATGTGGCGGCGATGGGTCCGGCGATGGTCACGTCCTCGGGCAGCGGGTCGGTGACATAGCGGAGCTTCTGGATCTGATTGGTCAGGGTGGGCGGCATCTGGACAAAGCTGTCCGGCTCGTTGGAGCCGTCGAAGGCATCCGGGTTGATGGGCGTGGGCCGCAGCCGCTCCCAGCAGTCGAAGTACAGCGGGGTCCATTGCGTCTCCGGGACGGGCCAGTCGCTGGCGGTTCGCCACCGGTTTTCCCCGGTTACCCAGTAGCGGACCGGCGGCTCGTCCATAACCCCTGTGTCGATGCCCTTGAGCCAGTAGTCGTACCACTTGAGGATCTCGTGGTGCATATCCATGCTGTGGTAGGGCCGCTCCTGGTGGGCCGGGCCGGTAAGCAGCAGCTTTTTGGGCACATCGTGGAGCTCCTTCCACCAGTTCTGGCAGCCCTGCCAGTGGAAGTGGTAGTCGATGGCATACTGGCCCGAGCCTGTGTAGACCGGGATTTGGATGCTGTCGATCTTTTTCTGCGCCATGGGTCCGTACTCCTCCGGCCTGTCGTAGGGGTAGAGCAGGAGGGGATAGAACATGCCGCCTGGGTCGTTCTCCCCCCGTTGGGTGAGGATGTTGTAGATGTTTTTATACATCTGATAGTCCGGATTCGCCATGGCCTTTTCCCACAGCGCCTTCTGCTCACCGGACAGCTCCGGCGGAATGCCGCGGGACATATGGCCCACGCTCAGGTGGTCCAGGTGGTAGAACAGGGTGTTCATCACGCCGCCCAGGTTCATCTCCCGGAAAAAGCCGTAGCACCAGCCGGGGTCCTGGGGGAAGATGGCTTTCAGATGGGGGGGCTGTGCGGCGGCGGCCATGAGCTGGTTAGCACTGAAATTGGAGAGCCCCACCATGCCGATATTGCCGTCGCACCAGTCCTGAGCCGCCATCCACTCAATGAGATCATAGTGATCGGTGAAGGCGGCCAGCGGCGTCCCCCCGCCGGATTTTCCGGCCCCCCGGGCCTGGGCCACTACATGGACATAGCCGTGGGAGGTAAAATATTTGGTGTCGCCGCACTCAATGCAGCCAAACCAGAAGTGGGACCAGCTGGGCTGGGCGGGCATGGAGGCGGTATAGTCCGCATCCAGCAGGTCTTTGTTGTGCTCCCCGAAGGAGAGCAGGGCCGGGAAGGGACCTGCTCCGTCGGGCAGGTTGATGTCGATGCAGAGCTTGACGCCGTCCCGCATCTCCACATAGACGTCCTTCATTCGCCGCATCCCTTGGTACTGGGCGGGCGGATCGTAGTCCTGAAATGGCTGGTAGGTTTGCATCATTGCACTTCCTTTCCTCATGGTTGGTCCAGCGGACGCAGCCCGCCGGTGCTGGAACCCGCTCGGGCGTTCCGGGGCGCAGCTCCCGCTCCTGCCGATCCGGATGGTTTGTATTATAGCGGGGTATCCCTGCGCCGCCTACTGAAACCGGCACGAAAAGCCGGGCTCTTTTGTGCATATGGCACAAACGGCCGCGCCGCAAATCAAACGTCACAGGCGGGCTTCTCAGCCGCCTGTGACGTTTGATTTGCAGTACCGATCTACGAATGGGACCCCAGGCAGCGAATTTGCTCCAAAACTTCTTCCAGATGTAGCTCCAGCTCTGCCTGTAGGGCCTTGTCGTGGTTTTGTATCGCCAGCAGCCGCCGCATATTCAGCGTCCGGCGGCGGTCGTTCAGTCCCTTCATCGTCTCCCCACGCCGGACCAGCTCGCGCCGGGAGCATTCGCGGCCGCTCATCTGGGCGCCGCCACAATCAGGCGGATACGGCCGCCGGCGGAATATCCCAGATCGTCGTACCACCCGGTGAGCCGGTAATCCTCGCCGTTCACCTGGGACAGGCTGGTCAGGTAATAGCTCTGACCGTCCGTGCTGTCCCGGAGCAGGACCTGGACGTTCTCTGCCAGCTTGTACGCCCGTTCCTCCCCCATGGCGCTGAGGGCGGATACGCTGTCCAGCGCCACCGGGGTGAGCTGGCGGATGCTCTTCAAGCTGCCCTTCTCATAGAGCATGACGGCGCCGCCGGTTTGGACGGCATACTTTGCACTGCTGTGCAGGCTCTGGGTCTGACCGTCCAGCAGGTAGGTATAGCTGACGGAAATGTTCATTCCCATATCCGCGGAGCTGTCCGCGATTCCGCTGACATAGACATACGGCCGGGTATCGCCGGTGACCGTCCGGAGAACCATGCGGTCGATGTCTCCGTTCGCGTCCAGGGTGTAGTAGCGCACATCGTCCCCGGACAGCCTGGCCCCCGCCAGACGGGCGGGATAAATGCGGACATATCCGCCGTTTTCGTCGGTGTCCAGGATCTGAACGCCGGCGGCGAAGTCATACCCTGCAAAGCTGGTCCCGTCCTTGCTGACCGTCCCCTCCAGCGTCTTAACGGGCAGGCCCTTTACGGCTGCTCCCGACTGGGTCACGGAGACGGCCGCCAGCCGTCCGGCAGACAGCGCGGCCCCATCGTGGTAGAAGGTGCGCACCACCCCGTCCGTACAGGCGATCTGGGTGACGGTCTGGGCAGAGGCGGCGGCGGAGCTGGCGGTGGACGGCGTGGACGCGGCCCTGGCGCTGGACACCACCAGGCCGTAGGCGAGGACCTCGCTCTCCTGGGCGTCCAGGACCCGAACCACCTCGCCGTTCATGCCAAGCAGCAGCGTGATCAGATCCCCCTCCCGGAAGCTGCCCTGGGCGGAGAGCTGGCGGGCCGCCTCGGAGGCGCCAATCTGGTAGGTTACGCCGGCCACCGTAACGGCAGTGGGCGCGGCCTGGTTGGGCGAAACCGCCGTCAGCGTGCCTGTCACAGAATTGCTGTAGAGCCACACCGTCTGAAGGGCCGTGTTGTAATAATAGACGTCATATGGCTGCACGGACGACAGATCGGACGGAGCGCCGTTGCGGTACACTGCGGCGGACGCACCGTCGAAAGGAAGCTCCAGCGTATGGGAGTCCGCCACATACGGGCCCTTGGTCCCGGTATTCACCGCCGCAAGATAGGCGTCGCTGTCCAGCTCGCCGTGGACCCCTGGGAGAATATCCGCCACCTGCCCGTTCATCCCCAACAGCAGGGTGACGGCCGCGTCCTCCTCCAGACCGGAAAGCGTCTGGACAGCCGCCCGGTTCTCCAGCTGGTAGGACTGGCCCGCCACGGTAACGGACTCCGGCGCAATGCGGTTGGGGGAGACCCCGGTAAGCGCGCCAATAACCCGGTCCTGATAGACCCACACCGTGCGGACCGCCTCGTTGTAGTAGTAGACGTCGTACTGCTTGACCGCACGGAGCGTGGAGGCTGCGCCGCCGCAGAACAAAACGGCGTTCTGGTCCAGCGGGAACGGCAGCTCCAGCACCCCGTCCGCCTCCGCCGTATAGGGCCCCTTCAGCCCGGCGGCCACCAGCGCGGAGTAGTCCACCTGCCCGTCGGTGACGGTGCAGCCGATCGCCGTCCCGTATACCGTTCCGGCGGCCGTCTGGGTGGTGAGCAGCTGATAGAACAGGTCCACACAGTCCTGCCCCGTCAGCTTCGCGCCCTGACGGGCGGACACGCCGTCCAGCAGTCCGATGGAGCCGGCCTTGGCCAGCTGGGCAGCCGGGTAGGCCCCCGTCAAGGCGCTGGCGTCGTAGCCCAGGAGCTGGAGCAGGGCGGCGCAGCCCTCCTCCAGGGTAACGGCCTGATCGGGGCGGAAGGAGCCGTCCATATAGCCGCTCATCCACCCCTGTTCGACAGCAATCCGTACCGAACCGCTGGCCCAGTGGTCCCCCCTCAAGTCCTTGAACAAGGAGCTGCCATAGCCCTCCGCCGTATCCTTGTAGACAGAGGCGGCCACCAGCAGCTGTGCGAACTGGGCCCTTGTGACCTGAGCGGCCGTGCTGCCGCTGCCGTCGAGAATGCCCAGAACCTGCAAGGTCTCCAGCTTGTTGTCCGAACCGGCCGCCGCCGCGCCGCTGCCCGGCAGGGACAGGGCGAGGCAGAGGAGCAGGGCCGCAGTGATCATGCGTTTTTTCATCATAGCGCTTCCTTTCTTCCGGCGCCGCCCGCCGGGCGGCGCCCAGGCCTTGCCTGGACCGGGTCAAGACGCCCAAGCAGGCAAATCTCTTTTCGCCATACTGCGTTAAACATTCTTGAACTGCACCGCAGCGTGAAGGGAACTTGCCGGCGGCGAAGCGTGGGCCCGGCCTGCCGTCCTGGCCGGGGGGTACCAATAGAATGCAGCGAAAAAACTCCCGCTGGTGGGTATTCCGCCCATATACAAGCAAGGCCTAGTCGTAGTGCAGGGCGTCGATGGGGTTGAGCCGCGCCGCCTTTGTGGCCGGGAGGTAGCCGAAGAGGACCCCGATGCCCGCCGAGATGCCGAACGCCGCCAGCACGGCGAACAGGCCGGGAGACACCGTAAGCGCCTCTCCCATGAGACGGGCCGCCACCGTGGCGGCCACGGCCGAGAGAAGATACCCAAGACCGATCCCAATGACGCCTCCCAGGGCGCTTGTGACCGCCGCCTCCATGACGAACTGCGCCATAATGGAGCGCTCCTTTGCCCCCAGGGATTTGCGGACGCCGATTTCCCGGGTGCGCTCCGTGACCGATACCAGCATGATATTCATAATTCCGATCCCGCCGACCACCAGGGAGATGGCGGCGATACCCGCCAGCACCCCCACCAGGAGGCTGATCGTCCCGGTCATGGCGTCCAGCAGCTCTGACATGGATATAATGGTATAGTAATCATCGCTGCCAAAAAAGCCGCTGAGGGCGGACTCCAGGACCTGCTTGCTCTGCTCGAGGCGCGCCTCATCCACCATAGTGACCACATAGCTGGATACCCGGCTGCCCCCCAGCCGGGCGGCGGTGGAGTAGGGGAGGTAGAGGCAGTCGTCGCTGCCCCCCTCCTCCATCGGGCTCTCCTGCTGCTCCAATACTCCCACGATGGTCAGGGCCTGGCCCCCCACCCGCAGGGTCTGGCCGACCGCATTCCCGCCAAAGTAGGCCTGATTCACATAGGCCCCCACCACGCACACCTTGGCCCGGGTGGCGATATCGCTGTATTGAAGATCCCGGCCCTGGGAAACGAGAGAATGGTAGATGCTGCTGTAGTCCTCGCTTACTCCGGCGGCGGAGGTGGAGGTGGTACCGGCGCCGATCTTCACGCCGCCCGCCAGGGAGACCGTGGGGGAGCACAGTGCCAGCTCCTCCGGGTGCTCCGCCACGATGGCGTACATATCCTCGGTCTCCAGGGTGCGGGTGGCCCCCCGGGGCATCACCGTGACGGTCAGGGTATTGGCGCCCATGCTGGAAAAGCTGCCGGCGACATAGTTCTCCAGGCCGTTGCCCAGGCCCACAATGACGATCACCGCCGCCACGCCGATGATAATGCCCAGCATGGTGAGCAGGGTGCGGACCTTGCTGGAGACGATATTTTTCAGGGCCAGGGCGAGTGATTCGGCGATGCTCATACGCCGCCCCCTCCCGGCAGGCCTGCGGCCCTGGGGGTGACCACCGCCTCCGGCGCACTGGCGGGGCCGTCGTAGACCACCCGGCCGTCCTCCAGGCGGATGATCCGCTGGGCCTGGACGGCGATGGTGTTGTCGTGGGTGATCAGGACCACCGTGTGCCCCTGGGCATGGAGATCCTGGAGTATGGCCAGCACCTCCCGGCCGGTGCGGGAGTCCAGCGCGCCGGTGGGCTCGTCGGCCAGGATGACCGAGGGCTTTCCCACCAGGGCCCGGGCGATGGATACCCGCTGCTGCTGGCCCCCGGACAGCTCCATGGGCTTGTGACGCCACTTGTCCCCCAGCCCCAACTGCTCCAGGGCGGCCCGGGCCCGCTCCCGCCGCTCCCCCCTGGGGACGCCGGCGTACATCAGGGGGACCTCCACGTTTTCCAGCAGATTCAGTTTGGGCAGCAGGTTGTACTGCTGAAAGATAAAGCCCAGCAGCTCGTTTCGAATCTCTGCCAGCTGGTTCCGGTTCATCTGCCCCACGTCCCGGCCGTTGAGGCGGTAGGTCCCCGCCGAGGGCACGTCCAGACAGCCGATGATGTTCATACAGGTGGACTTGCCCGAACCGGAGGACCCCACAATGGCTGTAAACTCGCCCCGGGTGATCGCGAAGGAGATGTGGTCAGCGGCCGTCACCGTGCCGTCCCCCATGCGGTAATACTTGCACACGTCTTGAAAGGCGATCAGTGCTGCCATATCAGAACCCTCCCGGGCCGCCGCCCATGCCGCCGGGGCCCCCTGACGGCATTCCTCCGCCCGGCATCCCGCCGCCCATCCCGCCCGGCATCATGCTGTCAAAGCCGCCGGAGCCCGTGGTGGGGAGATAGGCCACCATATCCCCCTCCTGAAGGCCGGAGATGATCTCGATGTAGCTGCTGTCGCTGGTCCCAATCTCCACCGGGACTGAGTAATACGTCTCCTGTCCGTATTCCACGGCCGTCCCGTTGGCGGCGCTGGGGGAACCGGCGGTGACCAGGACGGTGCCGCCCCGGTTCAGCGCCCCGGCAGGGATGGCCAGCACACCGCTGGCGCTGCGCAGGGTGATGGCCGCGTCCACGTTCATCCCCGGCAGCAGACCCTCCGTCTCGTCGATGCGGACGGTGACCGGGTAGGTGGTGGTCCCCCCGGAGGCGGTCCCCGCCACGCTCACCTTTGTGACTACGCCGGTATAGGACCTGCCCGCCGCGGCGTCGGCGGTAATCGTCACCTCCTGGCCCACCTCGAGGTCCGAGATGTCCAGCTCGTCCACGCTGAGGGTCATGGTCAGATAGGACAGGTCGTAGATGGAGCACAGGACCTTGCCCGCCTCGCTGGTCTCGCCCGCCTTGTAGTTCTTGTCAATGACCGTCCCCCGGATGGGGGAGGCGATGGTATAGTTGTCCAGCTGGTCCTGCCGGCTCTCCAGGGAGAGCTCTGCATTGCGCAGGGCGTCGGCGGCATTCTGCACCTCGCTGGTCAGATTGTCGCTGGTCAGAGTCAGGATCACGCTCCCCTTATCCACCCAGCTGCCCTCCGGGGCCTGAACCGCCGCCACCTCGCCGGAGATCTCTGCCGTAATCGTTTCTTCTGCGGCATAGGCGAAGGAGGCGCTCCCGGCGCTGGAACAGCCGCCCACGGACGCAGACCCGGTCTGCTCCGCTGACAGCGCCCCCGGGTTGGCCACCTGGACGGTCACATAGCGGACCAGGCGTCCGCCCTCTAAGGCGGTGTCCGCCTGGTCGATGCGGGAGACCGAGCCCTCCAGCGTCTCAAAGGTGCGCTCCAGCGTAACGGAGGCGCTCTGCCCCACATAGAACCCCGCCGCCTCCTCTGAGAGGAAGGGGACCTCCAGGGTCATGGTGTCCGCGTTGCGCAGGGTGGCGAGGCGCTGCCCGGCGGACACCACGTCCCCCGCCTCCACCTCCAGGGAGAGAATCCGCCCCGCCCGGGGCGCGGTGACAGACAGCTTTTCCAGGTCCCTCAGGCGGCTGTCATAGCTGCGCCGGGCCTGATCCAGAGAGAGCTGGGCCTGCTCCAGCGTGCTGGCCAGGTCCGAGGCGTCCAGGGTGTAGAGCACCGTCCCCTCCTCCACCTGGTCGCCCTCCTCGAACCCAGCGGTGAGGATGCTGCCCTCCACCAGAGTGGTGACCGAATAGGCGTTGGCCGCCTCCAGGGAGCCGCTGCCGGTGATTTGGGCGGTGATGTCCCGCCGCTCCACCGCAGCGGTGGTATAGGCCGAACCGGCGGCGGGGGCCGGCTGGCTTTTCCGCACCGCATACAGCGCCACGGCCCCAAGCAGCACGCAGGCCAGGATTGGAAGAAGGACCTTTTTTCGGAGCGGTTTAGTTACCGGCGCGCCCGGCCTTGTCCCGCCGGCTGATTGCGCCTGCGCGGTATCCGGTTGTTCCAATTGGGGAAGCTTCATGGCTGGAACCGTCCTTTCTCACTTGAAAACTGGCCCTATCCTACCAGGTAAATTTGAACAGCCGGAGGAGGAAATCGAAACAAAACCTAAACACTCTCCAAACAGAACAAACCGCCGCCGAAGGGAGAGAATCCTTTCAGCGGCGGTTTGCGCCTATGGACGGTTGAGCCGGTAGCCTGCGCCCCAGACGGTCTGAATGAGACTGGGCCGCGCGGGATCGTCCTCCACTTTTTCCCGGATACGGCCGATGTGGACGGTGACGGTGGCGCTGTCCCCCATGTAGCCGCAGCCCCAGATGGCCTCGAAGAGCTTCTCCTTGGAAAAGACGGTGTTGGGGTGCTCCGCCAGAAACTTCAGCAGGGCAAACTCCCGGTTGGGCATTTTGATCTCCCGCCCGTTTTTGAACACCTGCCAACTCTGCGGCAGGATTTGAAGGCCGCCCAGCACAATGGCCT
The DNA here is from genome assembly GCA_947649225.1 of uncultured Flavonifractor sp. GTDB lineage: Bacteria > Bacillota > Clostridia > Oscillospirales > Oscillospiraceae > HGM12998. The sequence continues at coordinate 1,570 of CANSQX010000011.1, read as the reverse complement.
CCGGCTCCGCCTGCGCGCCCCCGGTGAGGCGGGCATACCGGCTCAGATGGGCCTTTACCCGGGCCACCAGCTCCGCCGGGTCGAAGGGCTTGGGAATGTAGTCGTCCGCCCCCAGGCCAAGTCCCCGGATCTTGTCTACCGACTCGCTACGGGCGGTGACCATCAGAATGGGCACGTCGATCCGGTCCCGGATCAGGCGGCACACGTCGCAGCCGCTGCACCCCGGCAGCATCAGATCCAGCAGGATCAGGCCGTAGCCCCCCTTCAGCGCCTGGGTAACCGCCTGCTGTCCGTTGTCCACAATGGACACCTCGTAGCCCGCCGTCTCCAGGTAGTCCCGCTCCAGCATGGCGATTTCCGGGTCGTCCTCAGCAATCAGAAGCCGGGTCATGGCCATCCTCCTCCCATGGAAGCTGAATGATAAATGCCAGCCCCCCGCTGTTCTCCGCCCGGATGGTCCCGCCATGGGCCTCCACGACGTATTTGGCCACATAGAGCCCCAGACCGGCGCCCTCGCCATTTTTGGCGCTCCGGGCCTGGTCCTCCCGCCAGAACTGCTCGAAGAGGCGGGGCAGAGAGGCCTCCGAGACCCCGCAACCGTTGTCGGCAAACCGAATGCACGCCCACGCCCCTTGCCGCTCCACGGTCAGGGTGATCACCAGCGGATCGGCCTTGGCATAGTGCAGGGCGTTGTCCTTCAGATTGTTCAGCACCCGGTACAGCTGCTCCGGGTCGATAGACACGGGGTGGGGACCGGGGACGGCGGCCAGCTCAATGCGCCCGCCCGCCTGCTCCAGCTCCGGCCCGGCCTCTGCCGCAAACCGGCTGACGAACGCCCCCAGATCGGCCGTTTCCCGGAATAGGGGGAGATTGCCCGTCTCCAGGCGGGAGAAGAAGAACAGCCGCTGGAGCAGCGCGTCCATGTCGCAGGCCCTGCGGTAGGCGATGTCCAGATACTGCCGCCGCCGCTCCGGGGTCTGGGCTACCCCGTCCCGCAGGCCCTTGATGTACCCTTTGACGCTGGTCAGCGGGGTGCGCAGATCGTGGGAGATGCCAGCCACCAGGCTGGTGCGGGCCTGTTCATAGGCGGCGTTCTTCTCCTGCTCCTCCAGCAGATGCTCCTGCATCTGGTTGAAGGCGGCGCACACCGGGGCGAACTCGTCCCGGCCCGGATACGCAATGGGCCGGGTGAAGTCTCCGGCCTCGATGCGCCCGGCGGCCTGAGTCAGGACGTCGATCGGCTGGAGCAGCTTTCGGACCTGGTAGCGGGTAAAGAATGCGTTGAGCAGAAGAATCACCGCAATGGCCGCCCCGCCGCTGAGGAGCAGGGAGAGCATCATGGCCTCCAGCTGGGGCCGGGGACGGCCGAAAAACTCTGGGCGGGGCTGCGCCGCCGCGCCGGCGAACGCCGGATCGCCCTCTCCCCGGCCGGTCCAGAGGGCCTGGTCCTCCGGAGCCTGCCCCTCCCGCATTTCTTGGAACAGCTTCTCGGCCTGCTGCTGATAGTAGCGGCCGATGGCGTGGGTGGCCGCGCCGTTCACCGCCAGCATGGCCACCAAGGCCACCAGCA
>CANSQX010000010.1 GCA_947649225.1 uncultured Flavonifractor sp. | reverse complement strand
GGGCGATGGCGGGCAGGTGGAGCATGGTGTTGGTGGAGCAGCCCAGGGCCATGTCCACCGCATCGGCGTTGTGGAAGGCGGCCTCGGTCATGATGTCCCGGGGCCGGATGTTCTTCTCCACCAGCTCCATGATCTTCATGCCGGTGTGCTTGGCCAGCCGGAGCCGGGCGGACATGACGCCGGGGATGGTGCCGTTGCCCGCCAGGGCCATGCCGATGGCCTCGGTGAGGCAGTTCATGGAGTTGGCGGTGTACATGCCCGAGCAGGAGCCGCAGGTGGGACAGGCGTTCTGCTCGTACTCCTCCACCCCGGCCTCGTCCAGCTTGCCGGCGTAGTAGGAACCCACCGCCTCAAACATGTGGCTCAGGCAGGTGCGGCGGCCGTCCCGCAGGTGTCCGGCCAGCATGGGCCCGCCGGAGCAGAAGATGGTGGGGACATTCACCCGGGCCGCGGCCATGAGCAGGCCGGGGACGTTCTTGTCGCAGTTGGGGATCATCACCAGGCCGTCGAACTGGTGGGCGATGGCCATGGCCTCGGTGGAGTCGGCGATGAGGTCCCGGGTCACCAGGGAGTACTTCATGCCCACGTGGCCCATGGCGATGCCGTCGCACACGGCGATGGCGGGGAACTCGATGGGGGTGCCCCCCGCGGCCCGGACCCCGGCCTTGACCGCCTCGGCGATCTTATCCAGGTTCATGTGGCCGGGGACGATCTCGTTGTAGGAGCACACCACGCCGATGAGGGGTTTTTCCAGCTCCTCCTTGGTGTAGCCCAGTGCGTAGAACAGGGAGCGGTTGGGGGCGGCGGGAACCCCCTTTTTTACGTTGTCGCTGATCATAAAGCTGGCCTCCTGACATAAAATTGTCTGATCACGCTTGCATTGTCTGACGATATATTATAGGATAGAGGGGAAAATGTCAAGAGGGGGAGGCGTGCCGCGTGGAAAAAAAGAGCCGGGCCCAGCAGACGGCCGAGGGACTGTACAGCCGGATTGTGGCGGAGGGCCGCCTGTCGCCGGGAGAGAAGCTGCCCGGGGAGGTGGAGCTGGCCCAGGAGATGGGGGTGAGCCGGGCCACCCTGCGGGAGGCCATCCGCACCCTGACCGCCCAGGGGGTGCTGGAGATCCGCCGGGGGAAGGGCACCTTCGTGTCCGAGCGGGTGGGGGAGATCGAGGACTTCGGCTTCTCCGGCCTGGACCGGCTGCGGGGGCAGCTGCGGGACCTGTTCGAGCTGCGGCGGATCTTTGAGCCCAGCGCCGCCCGGCTGGCCTGCCGCCGGGCCACGGAGGAGGAGCTGGCCGGGATCCTCCGCCAGGGGGAGGAGGTGGCCCGCTGTATCCGGGCGGGCCGGGACCGGACTGCGGCCGACCGGGAGTTCCACGCCGCCATTGTCCGGGCCGCCCACAATGAGTTTATGGTCCGGCTGCTGCCCTTGATCAACCAGGCCGTGGCCGCCGCCATCGAGGCCGGGGACCACCAGGACCAGCTGGCGGAGGACACCCTCCGGGACCACGCCCTGCTGATGGAGTTCCTCCGGAAGCGGGACGAGAGCGGCGCGGAGTACGCCATGGCCATCCACATGCACCGCTCCATCGGCGTCATGGGCCTGGAGGAGGCCTTGGATCGGTAGCCGCAACCGGCGGTTGCGGCCGTTCCAGGCCCGCCTGCTGGTATGCAACCGCCCAATCTGGTATCATCGGGGGGTGAAAGGAGGCTTGCGTCATGACATTGGAATTGGGGGACAGGCTTCAGCGGCTGCGGAAGGGCATGGGCCTGTCTCAGGAGGAGCTGGCCGGTCTGCTGGGGGTCTCCCGGCAGGCGGTCTCCAAGTGGGAGACCAATCAGTCTGTGCCGGAGCTGGACAACGTGCTCCAGCTCAGCCGGGTGCTGGGGGTGTCCGCCGACGAGCTGCTGGGCAATCCGGCCCGGAGCCCGGAGACGCCCTCCCCGGCGGCGTACTGCGTCCGGGCCGGCCTGGCCCGGCGGGTGTTCACGGCGGGAATCGCCGCCGCCCTGACCGGAGCAGCGCTGCTGGCCGCCGAGCTGATTCTGCTGGTGTTTATCAAGCATGCAGAAATACGCAGCGCAATCGAACGGGGCGCGGGCTACTGGCCGGAGACCTGGCAGTACGCCCGGCAGTTCCCGATGCCCCTGGTGTTCGCCCTGACCGGGGCCGTTCTGATCGCCGGTGCGGCGCTGGCGGTATATGGGCTGTTTCTGGCCCGGCGGGCGGCGCGGGGCTGAGAGAACCAAAGAAACGCTCCCGTGCCCTCTAAAAGGGGGCGCGGGAGCGTTTGCCGGCTAAACCGAAAAGCCCAGCAGATCCCCGAAGAAAATCCACAGGCCCGAGGCGGCCACCACCAGGTAGACGATCCGCTTGAGCTTTTCGCCGTCCAGCCGGTGGAAGAGCCGCCCGCCCGCCCAGAAGCCCAGGGCCATGCCCAGCAGGGCGGCCGGGACCATGGGCAGAATCCCAAGGTGGAACATGCCGCTGGCGGCCCGGACCACGTTGGTATAGCCGCTGATGAGGGCGAGAAAGACCTGTATGGTGGCCAGATAGGCCAGATGGCCGTCGCAGACGTTGAGCAGGTAGACGGCCATAGGCGGACCGCCCACGTTGAACAGGTTGTTGGCCACGCCGCTGACCGTGCCCACCAGCAGGCCGCTGGGCACGCTGGCCCGGATACGGATCCGCTTGGACAGCAGGATGAAATACAGGGCCAGGGCAAAGAGGAAGAGCCCCAGCCAGCGCTTGAGCCCCCCGGCGGCTCCGGCGGCCACAAAGCGGGTGACAAAGAAGCCCACCACCACATAGGCGGCCAGCGGTACGGCCAGCTGCCGCCACTGGATATGCGCCCGCTGCTGGACAGCCAGGGCCACCGAGCCCGCGCAGCCCGCCACGCCGGTGATGAGCAGGGCGTCGGGGAAGGGCAGGAAAAGGGGCAGCAGGGCCATCAGCAGGGTGGCCAGCCCGAAGCCGGAGAGGCGCTGAACCAGGGCGCTCACAAAGCAGCACAGGGCCAGAAAAAGCAGCATCCAGAGCATGGCGTCACGTCTCCTCCCGGGGCGGCGGACCGCCCCTCTGTATGGCCTCCCGCAGGGCCTCCGGGTCTCCGCGCTGGATCAGGGGCAGCAACGGCCTCAGCCGCTCCGGCGGCAGATCCCACCAGCGCAGCCGCTCCAGCAGCGCGGTGGTCCCGGGGGCAAAGCGCGGCCGGATGGGCCGGGCCGGCACGCCGCCCACAATGGTATAGGCTGGAACGTCCCGGGTGACCACCGCCCGGGCCCCCACAATGGCCCCGTTGCCAATGCGGACTCCGGACAAAATCACCGCCTCATAGCCAATCCAGACGTCATGCCCCACCACGATGTCCCCCCGGTTGTCCCAGGCGGAGGAGACTTCCCCGGCGGGCAGGTCCCATTCCTCCCAGAACAGCGGGAAGGGGTAGGTGGACAGGGATTGCAGCGTGTGGTTGGCGCTGGTGAAGAGAAACCGGGCCCCGCAGGCGATGGAGCAGAATTTGCCAATCACCAGGCGGTCCCGGTTGACAGGGTAGTGGTAGAGCACGTTGTTGTGCTCAAAATCCGCCGGATCGCGGACAAAATCGTGGTACATGGTGTAGGCGCCCACGGAAATGTTGGGATTTTTAACCACCGCATCCAGGTAGACCGTCTGCCGGTCCCCGGTACGCGGGTAGATCGTCTTGGCCGGAATCGTCATCGTTCTCCTCCTTCGTCTGTTACGATGTCTGCTCGATTCCGGCTTTGGCCATGCAGCGTTTCACCTGACGGCTTCCCCCTTTCCGGCGGTGTGCGGCCGCTATTCGCCCCGTATGGCGTCCCAGTAGCGCCTGGCGGCCTGTTCGGACTTGTTTTCCCCGTACTCGTAGTACCGGACCCCCTGGAGGAGGTCGGGCAGGTACTGCTGCTTCACCCAGTGACTGGGGTAGTTATGGGGGTACAAATACCCCTGATCCCGCTCCAGTCCCGCCGAGTCGGCGTGGACGTTTTGCAGGTGCCGGGGGTAGTCCCCGGTCTTGCCCGCCCGCACGTCGGCCAGGGCTGCGTCGATGGCGGCGCATACGCTGTTGGACTTGGGCGCAGTGGCCAGCAGGACCACCGCCTGGGCCAGGGGGAGCTTGGCCTCGGGCAGGCCCAGCTGGAGGGCGCTGTCCGCGCAGGCCTTCACAATCGCCGCCGCCTGGGGATAGGCCATGCCCACGTCCTCGCTGGCGGAGCAGAGGATCCGCCGGATGGCTGTGGTGAGATCCCCGGCCTCCAGAAGCCGGGCCAGGTAGTGGAGGGCGGCGTCCGGGTCGGAGCCCCGCAGAGACTTCATCAGGGCGGAGGCGGTGTCGTAGTGGTCGTCCCCCGCCCGGTCATAGCGCATGGCGGACCGCTGGGCGGCCGCCCGGGCGTCGGCCAGGGTAATCCGGAGGGCGCCGTCCGGACCGGGCGGGGCGGCGTTCATCAGCAGCTCCACTGCGTTCAGGGCCTTGCGCACATCCCCGCCGCAGGCGGCGGCGATATGGGCGGCAACTCCCTCCTCCAGCTCTGCCGCGCCCCCCAGGCGCTCCGCCATCAGCCGGAACCCCCGCTCCACGGCGGGGACCGCGTCGGCGGACTCCACCGGCTTGAACTCGAACACGCTGGACCGGGAGAGGACCGCATTGTAGACATAGAAATAGGGATTTTCCGTGGTGGAGGCGATCAGGGTGACATCCCCCCGCTCGATGACCTCCAGCAGGGACTGCTGCTGCTTTTTGTTGAAATACTGGATCTCGTCCAGGTAAAGGAGCACGCCGTTGGGGGCCATCAGAGTGCCCACCTCGCCGATCACGTCCTTCACATCGGACAGGGAGGCGGTGGTGGCGTTGAGGCGGCGCAGGGTCCGGTTGGTCTGCCGGGCGATCAGGTTGGCCACGGTGGTCTTGCCGGTGCCCGAGGGGCCGTAGAAGACCAGGTTGGGGATCTGCCCGCTCTCGATGATGCGGCGGAGCAGGCCGCCCTCCCCCAGAATGTGGCGCTGGCCCACCACCTGGTCCAGGGTCTCGGGCCGGATGCTGTCGGCCAGGGGCCGGTATGACATGGGCAAGCCCTCCTTTCCCGCCGTCCGGCGGTGGTGAATCCTATTATACCCCCCGCCCCCGCCCCTTGGCAATAGGGAATCGGGCCGGGACCCGGGGGCGGGAGGCCCGCTCCCAACAGGACCTTGCCCGTTCCACGCAGGACGCCCCCTGTGCAGTCAGCCGCACAGGGGGCGATAGCCGGTTTCCGGTTCTTCCGTCCCCTCCGGCCCCTCCTGCGCCGCAGGAGCCGGGAGACGCAGATCCGCAAAGCGGATGAGGGCGGCGGCCAGCACCAGGAGGCTGGCCCAGACGTTCCGGTCCGCCGGAGGCAGCGCCGCAGTGTCTCCCGCCCTGGCCGCCTCGTCCCGGGTCCGGAGGGCCAGCACAAAGAAAAAGCCCAGCGCCCCCACGATCAGAGACGACGCGCTGCGCTTGATGGGGTCCACCGGGGGGAGACCGGCGGCGTCCGTCCGGCCCTCTGCGGCCCGTGCCAGCGTCTCGCGCTGGATCAGCACCGACCAGAAGGACAGCAGCACCGACAGGATAATCAGAATCAGAAAGAAAATCGACTGGTTCACCGTCTCCAGCTGGCTGTCCGGCGCTTTACGGTTCTCCTCCATTTCAGATCCCCTCCTCATGCCTCTATTCTATGCCATCCCGGCAGAAAGGGACCCCAAAGGCCCTGGCCAGCGCGGCCACGGCGGCGGGGGCCTCCTCCTCGGGCAGACCGGCAAAGCCCAGCACCAGGGTACCCGGACGGGGGGCGGTCCGGCGGCAGAACTCGGACAGGCCCCGGACGGCATAGCCCGCCCCGGCGGCGGCCTGGACGAGCTCCTCCTCGGTTCGGTCCGCCAGGGAGAAGAGAAGGTGGAGCCCCGCCCCGTCCCCCGACACCCGGCCCCCGGGGATGGCCGACAGGCAGCGGGTGAGGGCGGCGCACCGGGCCCGGTACAGGTTCCCCACCCGCCGCAGGTGCCGGGCGTACTGCCCCGAGGCCAGGAAGCGCCGCAGGACCTCCTGCTCGAAGCGGGAGACGGTGGAGGCGGCGTAGGAGAATTTCTCCCGGTAGACCGCCAGCAGGGAGTCGGGCAGCACCAGATAGGCCACCCGGATGGAAGGGGCGATGCTCCGGCTGAAGGTACCCACATAGATCACCCGCCCCCGCCGGTCCAGTCCCTGGAGGGCGGGGATGGGGCGGGAGGCGTAGCGAAACTCGCTGTCGTAGTCGTCCTCAATGAGGAAACGGTCCGGACGGCCGTAGGACCAGCGCAGCAGGGCGGTGCGCCGGGCCATGGGCATGGTCACTCCCAGGGGAAACTGGTGGGAGGGGGTCACATAGGCCGCCGCCGCGCCCGAGACGGCCAGGGCTGCGGCGTCCATACCCTGGCTGTCCACGGGGATGGGGCGCACGGTCCGGCCCTGGTTCTCCAGGGTGCGGTAGGTGGCGTGGTAGCCCGGGTCCTCCAGGGCGTAGGCCGTCCCGGCGGGGAGGAGCTGGACCAGCAGATCCAGCAGGTATTCCATGCCCGCCCCCACCACCACCTGATCGGGGGTGCAGACCGTCCCCCGGTACTGGTGGAGAAAGTCGCACAGGGCGGCGCGCAGGCCCGGATCCCCCTGGGGGTGGCCCCGCTGGAGCAGATCCGGGTTTTCGTAGACCGCCTCCCGGGTGAGCCGGGCCCAGGAGGCGAAGGGGAACACCGAGGTGTCCACCGCTCCGGTGGAAAAGCAGTCCCGCAGGGCGGGGAGGGGGTCCGGCGGGGGCGGGTCCCGGCGGGGCAGAGGTCCCGCCTCGGTCAAGGTGAGGACGGGGCACACCCGCCAGCCGCTCCGGGGGACGGAGGTGATATACCCCTCGGCGGCCAGCAGGCCATAGCCCCGCTCCACAGTGGTGAGGCTGACCCCCAGGTGTCCGGCCAGCTGCCGCCGGGAGGGGAGCTTGTCCCCCTCGGCCAGCCGCCCGGCCCGGATCTCGGCCACAGCCCAGCGGTAGATCTGCTCGTAGAGCGGGAGCGCCCCGGCCGGATCGAGCGTAAAGGTGAATTCCACGGTGTGCCTCCCATCTGGCCTCTTAAAATTATGAAAAACTGGCTCTTTTCAGCGGGCCAGTTTTGCTATAGTATAAGGGCGAAGTCCAGAACTGTCAAGGGGGAATTCCGCTATGAAGGATCGCCAGAGCCTGCACCGGCTGGTGCTGGCCGCACTGTTTGCCGCCGCCGTCACGGCCGCCACCGCCTATCTGCTCCACATTCCCATCCCTACCGGGGGGTATATCCACCTGGGGGACGCTCTGATCTATCTGGCCGCCTGCCTCCTGCCCGCGCCCTATGCCATGGGGGCGGCCGCCGTGGGCGCCGGGCTGGCCGACCTGCTCACCGCCCCCATGTGGGTGGTCCCCACGCTGATTATCAAGGCCGTGGCGGTGCTGCCCTTCACCAGCCGGGACAGGCGGCTCCTCTGCCCCCGCAACCTGGCCGCCGTCTTTGTGTCCGGCCTGCTCTCGCCCGTGGGATATGGTCTGGCCGCCTGCGTGCTGCTGGGAAGCGCCCACGCCTTTCTGCCTCAGTTTTTAGGGACGCTGATCCAGGCCGTGGGGAGCGGCGTGCTCTTTGTGGCGCTCGGCCTGGCTTTGGACGGCGCCAAGGTCAAGGCCCGCCTGGAGGCGAAGGTTTAGTCCGCCTCGCCTGGAGCTCCCGCTGCTTTTGGGCGGCCCGGAGGACCCGCGGCCGGTTATACCGCTGCATGATGCAGAAGCTCCCGTCCACGCACGATGCCAGGACGGAGGTGATCAGAAACACCGGAAACGCGCCCAGCCGCCGGGCTGCCAGCAGGGGCAGAAAGCTCAGCGCCGCACACAGCAGATGGACCGACTCGGACTGGCACATGGCCTGGGCCAGCTCGTCCAGCGTGTGGTCCCGGGGGGAAAACTGGGCGGGATCGTAGGACGGCAGCTTGTCCTTCCACCGCCTGACCCGGAGCAGCCGGTAGAGGGGCTCCTCCCACGGGCGGGGCCGGTACCAGGCACGGCCGCAGTCCGCGCGGTTGTGCATGACGGCGTTTACCGCGTTGCCAACCGCCAGGCGCATCAGCAGATGATAGGCGGTGGTGCCTGCGGTGATGGCTGCGGACAGCAGCCAGGACGCGCCGCAAAGGAGGTACAGCGCAGTCAGCGCAGCGGTTCCCGCTGTGCTGGCTGCGGCAGCGATGGGAATGGCGGCGCGCAGCGTCAGGGTCCCTTTCATCCTGGTATACAGCCTCCTTTCCAGACTTGAAGCGTTTTTTTCTGAATGATACTACAACAGAGGCGCAGGGGCGGGGGCTGGAGCGCCGCCCTCCGGGCGGAGGACCCGCCGGACGTCAAAAAAGCCACCGGATTCTCACAGGAATCCGGTGGCTTTCGCAGTTACTCGTTCTTACCGGCGGGCTCCTTGACCTTTTCCTTGGGCATCTCGATCTCCACCGGCTCCGCCTTCTTGGACTCCTCCGCCTTGGGGGCGGCGGGCGCAGCGGGCTTGGGGGCCGCGGGCTTCACCTCGGGGACCTTGCCGTCAATGGTAATGAGCTTCCGGGGACACTTCTGGGCGCACAGGCCGCAGCCGATGCACGTCTCGTAGTTGATGCGGGCCAGATTGCCCTCCACAGCGATGGCCTCCTTGGGGCAGGCCTTCACACACAGGGAGCAGCCGATACAGCCGTTGTCGCAGACCTTCCGGGCGTCGGCACCCTTGTCCTTGGAGGAGCAGGGCACGGTGACGTGGCGGCGGGTCTTGTAGGGCTCCAGGGCGATGATGTGGCGGGGGCAGATGTCCACGCACTTGTTGCAGGCCTTGCACTTGTCCTCGTCCACCACGGCCACGCCGTTTTTCACGTGGATGGCGTCGAAGGGGCAGGCCTTCTCACAGGAGCCCAGACCCAGACAGCCGTAGGCGCAGCCCAGGGCCCCGCCGCCGGGGACCCGGGAGGCGGCCAGGCAGTCCTGGAGGCCCACATACTCATACTGGGTGTGGTCCCGGCCGCCGCCGGTGCAGCGGACCTGGGCCACCATACGCACAGAGTCCCCGGCGGAGACACCCATGATCTCGGCGATCTGGCCGGCCACCGCCTCGCCGCCTGCGGCACAGGCGTTGACCGGGGCTTCGCCCTTGACCACGGCGGCGGCGTAGCCCGAGCAGCCGGGGAAACCGCAGCCGCCGCAGTTGGCGCCGGGCAGGCACCCGGCAATGGCCTCCTCGCGGGGGTCCTTCTCCACGTGGAACACCTTGGCGGCAATGGCCAGGACCAGGCCGAACACGCCGCCCAGCACCGCCAGCACCACGAGGGCAATGATAACAGTCGTCATTTTTTCACGCCCCCCTTATTTCATAAACCGGAAGATGTCCAGCCCGGAGAAGCCCAGGAAGGCCAGGGCCAGCAGGCCGGCCTCCACCAGGGCGATGGGGAAGCCCTCGAAGGCCTTGGGGCACTCGGAGAACTCGTCCCGCTCCCGCACGCTGGCGAAGAGCACGATGACCAGCAAAAAGCCGATGCCGCCGGTGACGCCATAGACCACGCTGGTGATGAAGTCGTAGCTGTTCTGGGTATTCTGGAGCACCACGCCCAGCACGGCGCAGTTGGTGGTGATCAGGGGCAGGTACACGCCCAGGGCCTCGTAGAGGGAGGGCATGGACTTCTGCAAAAACATCTCGATGAACTGCACCAGGGAGGCGATCACCAGGATGAACACCACGGTCTGCATGAAGATCAGGTTGTTGGGCTCCAGGATGAACTTGTTGATGGGCCAGCATACGGCGGAGGCCACGCCCATGACGAAGATGACCGCCATGCCCATGCCAGAGGCGGTCTCCACCTTCTTGGAGACCCCCATGAAGGGGCAGATGCCCAGGAACTGGGCCACGATGAAGTTGTTGACCAGGATGGCGCCTAGGGCCACCGTAATCAGAGTGGTGAAGGACGACATTACTTGGCCACCTCCTCTTTCTGCTCAGACTTCTTGGGCCTGCTGAGGAAGTGCTGCATCACGGCGATGACCACCGCCAGGGTGAGGAAGCCGCCCACGGGGAGGATCATGCCCAGGGCGGGGATCCCCTCGGGGAGGATGCGGACGCCCTCGCCGCCGTTGAGGATGCCGCCGCCGAAGGTGCCGTTGCCCAAGAACTCACGGATGACGCACATGATAATGAGGACGATGGTGTAGCCCAGACCCTGGAAGATGCCGTCCAGGGCGGAGGCCGCGATGCCGTTCTTGGAGGCAAAGGACTCGGCCCGGCCCAGGATGATGCAGTTTACCACGATCAGGGGGATGAACAGGCCCAGGCTCTCCGACAGGGCGGGGAGGAAGGCCTTCAGGATCAGGTCCACCACGGTCACAAAGCCGGCGATCACCACGATATAGCAGGCGATGCGGATCTTGCTGGGGATAATCTTGCGCAGCAGGGCGATCACGATGTTGGCGCAGGTGAGGATCACCAGCACGGACATTCCCATGCCGATGCCGTTGAACAGGGTGGTGGTGATGGCCAGCACCGAGCACATGCCCAGCAGCTGGACGGTAACCGGGTTCTGGTGAATCAGGCCGTCCATCAGTTGCTTTTTCACATTCATTTCCAGCCCTCCTTAGCCCAGCTCCGCAGCGGCAGCCAGGGCAGAGTTGACGCCGCTGGTGACCGCACGGGAGGTAATGGTGGCCCCGGTGAGGGCGTCGATGGAGCCGCCGTCCTTGGCCACGGCCAAGGTGCCGCTCTGCCCCACGAACTGGTCGCGGAAGGCGGGCTTGCTGGCGTTGGCGCCCAGGCCGGAGGTCTCGGCGGTCTTGACGATCTCCACGCCGGTGACAGTGCCGGCGCTGTCCACGCCCACCATGATGGTGAGGGTGCCGCTGAAGGAGCCGGAGGGGGAGACCTGGAACACATAGCCCGCGTCTCCTGCCTGGTAGACGGCGTTGATGGTGGTGTCGCTGCCGGTGTACTCCACCGGCGTGTAGGAGTCGGCGGGGAGGACGGCGGCCATGGCGGCGTCGTTCTTGGCCTTCTCATTGGCGCGGATGGCGGGCTCGGTGATCATGTTCACAATCCCCAGCAGCAGGGCTACCACGGCGCTGATGACCAGCAGGACAATCACAAGCTGGGCCATGCCGGGCTCCTTTTTCGTCTCAGTCATTTCCCGTCCCCTCCTTTCGCGGCCTTGGCCTGCTCCTTCTCGGCCTTCCGCATCTCGGCGGTGACGCCGTAGCGGTTGGGCTTGGCGTACTTGTCGATGAGCCACACGCAGATGTTCATCAACAGGATGGCGTAGGAGACCCCCTCGGGGTAGCCGCCGAAGTAGCGGATAAACACCGTCAGCAGGCCGCAGCCGATGCCGTAGATGAGCTCGCCGCGCTTGGTCACGGGGCTGGTCACATAGTCGGTGGCCATGAAGAAGGCGCCCAGGAACAGGCCGCCGCCCAGGACCTCATAGAGCATCCACTGGAAATTGTTGTTGCCGCCCAGGGGGAAGATCAGGGTGAGTACCGCCACGGTGGCGATGAAGGCGGCGGGAATGCGGATCCGGATGACGCCCCGGGCGATCAGATAGATGCCGCCGATGAGGAGCATTAAGGCCGAGATCTCGCCGATGGTGCCGCCGATGTTGCCCACGAACATGTCGCCCAGGCTCACATTGGGCAGCAGGCCGTTGTGCATGAAGTCGGCGGACAGGGGGGTGGCGCCGGTGGCGGCGTCGATGTAGGCCTGACCCACGCTCATGGTCAAGGGGGCGCTGTTGCCCCAGCCGGGGAGGGCCCAGGTGGTCATGGGCACCGGGTAGCAGAGCATGAGGAAGGCGCGGGCGCCCAAGGCGGGGTTGAGGAAGTTCTTGCCCAGGCCGCCGAAGAGCTGCTTCACCACCACGATGGCGAAGAAGTCGCCGATGATCAGCACCCAGTAGGGCAGGGTCACCGGGCAGACAAAGGCCAGCAGGATGCCGGTGATCACGGCGGACAGGTCGCCGATGGTGCTGGTCTTCTTCATGATTTTCCGGTAGGCCCACTCGAAGAAGACGCAGGCCGCCGCCGAGATCACGGTGGAAATCAGGGCGCGGAAGCCGAAGAACACGATGGCCATCACCAGGGCGGGGACCAGGGCGATGATCACGTCCCGCATCAGGTTGCGGGTGTCGATGGGAGAGGCTACATGGGGCGAGGAGGCCACCTTGAGCCTCAGGGTCTTTTCGTCGCTCATGCCTTTGCCGCCTCCTTTGCTTTTTGCTTGGCCGCCAGGCCGCGGATCTCAAACTTGGCCGTCCGGAAGGACTGGACCAGGGGGATGCGGGCGGGACAGATGTAGTTGCAGGAGCCGCACTCGATGCAGTCCATCACCCGCAGGTCCTCCACCTCGCTCCAGCGGTTCTTCTCGGCGTAGAGGTGCATGTACACGGGGGTCAGGTGCATGGGGCAGACGTTGACGCAGCGGGCGCAGCGCAGGCAGGTGTGGGCCTTGTCCTCGGGGGCGGCCTCCTGGGGAGTGAGGCAGAGCACCGCGTTGGTGCCCTTGATCACGGGGACCGCCAGATTGTACTGGGCGATGCCCATCATGGGGCCGCCGGTGAGCACCCGGTCGGGGTCGGCCTTGAAGCCGCCGGCCTCGTCGATGAGGTGCTGGAAGGAGGTCCCCAGGGGGACCAGCAGGTTCTTGGGATTGGCGATGGAGTCGCCGGTGACGGTGACAATGCGCTCCGTGAGGGGACGGCCCTCCACCACCGCATCATAGACGGCGGCGGCGGTGCCCACGTTGAACACGGCGCAGCCCACATGGGCGGGCAGGCCGCCGGGGGGGATTTCGCGGCCGGTGATGCGCTGAATGAGCTGTTTCTCCGCGCCCTGGGGGTAGCGGGTTTTCAGGGGCTCCACGGTGATGTCGGCCTTGTCGCCCACCAAAGATTTCAGGTGGTCCACGGCGTCCATCTTGTTGGCCTCGATGCCGATCCAGCCCGTCTGAAGGCCCAGGGCCTTCATCAGGATCCGGGCGCCGCCGATGACCTTCTCGCCCTGCTCCAGCATGAGCCGGTGGTCGGCGGTGATGTAGGGCTCGCACTCCGCACCGTTGAGGATCATGGTGTCCACCTTGCCCAGGCCGGAGCTGATCTTCACATGGGTGGGGAAGCCCGCGCCGCCCATGCCGGTAATGCCCGCCTCCTTGACGATCTCCACGATCTCCTCCGGGCTCAGGGCCAGGGGATCGGCGTGGGGGGTCAGGCTGGATCCGGGAGTGTTCCGGAAATCATTGTCGATGACGACGGACAGGACCTTTCCGCCGCCGGTGTAGGGCCGGGGCTCCACGGCCGCTACGGTGCCCGAGACGCTGGCGTGAATGGGCGCGCCCAGTCCGGCGATCTCGGCGATCTTCTGGCCGACGCGCACCGTGTCGCCCGGGCTCACCAGGGGCTTGCAGGGCGCCCCCACATGCATGGCCATGGGAATCACCACCTGCTTTGGCGCTGTGCTCAGGGGCACAACCGCCAGGCGGTTGGTGGCTTCCTTCCGGTCGTGCGGGTGCACGCCTCCATAAAAGGATTGCTTCATAGCTCCACCTCGCAAATCAGGCCCACACACGGGCCATAGATAGATGGGAAAGCCGGCTTTTCCACCGGCTTTTCAAACAGAAACATCATACCGCAAAATCCTTGAATTGTCCATAGAAACCGAGGAGTTTTCCCGATTTTACATGGCGGAGATCCTTTTTTTCCCGCCGGACGCTTTGCAAGTTTCCCTCAAAAATCCCGCGCTGCCCCCGCCGTATCCTTGTACAAATCGCGGAAAGTGAAAAAATCCGCCGCTTTCCATTGACAAAGAGAAAACCGGGCGGTATGATAACAGATAAATATACAGCCGCATGAAAAAGCGCGGCCGGCACATACAGGGCAAAGGCAAGGAACGGGTCAGTAGCAGGGGCGCGCAAGCGCAGAGAGGGAGCGGCTGGTGTAAGCTCCCATGAGCCCCCGGCGAAGGTCGCCCGCGAGCCTCCCCGCTGAAGGATTCAGTAGGCGGGGACGGGTTCCCCCCCGTTACAGGGGCAGCGAGTGCGCGGGTCCCGGTGCGGCCCCGCGAATTTAGGTGGTACCACGGAGCATGACTTCGTCCTATAATCTGTAGGAACGAGACAGTCATGCTCTTTAGATTTTATCCGGCAAAAGGAGGTCCTGCCACATGAGAATGAAAACCGCCCAGATCCTGATGGAGTGCCTGCTGGAGCAGGGCGTAGATACGGTGTTCGGCTACCCCGGCGGCACCATTCTGAACGTATACGACGAGCTGGAGCTCCACGGCTATAAGGACAAGATCCGGCATATCCTCACCGCCCATGAGCAGGGGGCCTCCCACGCCGCCGACGGCTACGCCCGGTCCACCGGCAAGGTGGGGGTGTGCTTCGCCACCAGCGGCCCCGGGGCCACCAACCTGACCACCGGTATCGCCACGGCCTACTATGACTCCTCCCCGGTGGTGTTCATCACCTGCAACGTGTCGGAAAACCTCATCGGCAAGGACTCCTTTCAGGAGGTGGACATCACCGGTATCTCCATGCCCATCACCAAGTGCAACTACCTGGTGAAGGACCCCGGCGAGCTGGCCGACGTGATACGGGAGGCCTTTGCCATCGCCCGCTCGGGCCGCCCGGGGCCGGTACTCATCGACATCGCCAAAAACGTCACCGCCGAGGAGGCCGGCTACGAGTTCCTCCCCCTGGAGCAGCACGCCTCCCAGGGCCGCCTGGGGGCCATGCTCCGCCGGGCCAGCCACGATCTGAAGGCCCCCGAGCCGGACGCCGGGGACATCCGGACCCTGCTGGACCTGATTGAGGAGTCCAAAATGCCCCTGGTACTGGTGGGGGGCGGGGTGATCCGCTCCAAGGGGGCGGTGCCCGCGTTCCGCAAATTTGTGGAGACCCTCAACGCCCCGGTGGCCTCCACCATCATGGGGGGCGGTGCCCTGCCCGGCAATCACCCCCTGTTCACCGGCATGATCGGGATGCACGGCTCCCACGCCTCCAACTACGCGGTGGACCAGTGCGATCTCCTCATCGCCATCGGCTGCCGGTTCTCCGACCGGGTGGCCACCAACCCGGCCACCTTCGCCAGGGGGGCCAAGATCGTCCATATCGACATCGACCGGGCGGAGATCGACAAGAACGTGCGCACCCACCACCACATCATTGGGGACGCCCGCCGGGTGCTGGAGCTGCTGAACGAGGCCCTCCCCGCCCACGACTACCCCACCTGGAAGGAGTGGGTCTTCTCCCACCCGGAGGTCCCCCTGAAAAAGGACGGCATCCTCCACCCCCACGAGATCCTGGAGACCGTCCAGGCCGTCACCGGGGGGGACGCCGTCATCGTCACCGACGTGGGGCAGCATCAGATGTGGTGCGCCCAGTACTACCACTTCTCCCGGCCGGGCCAGTTCATCACCTCGGGCGGCTTTGGCACCATGGGCTTCGGCCTGGGGGCCGCCATGGGGGCCGCCGTGGGCAATCCGGGCAAGGTGGTGGTCCACTGCACCGGCGACGGCTGCTTCCGCATGAACTGCCATGAGCTGTGTACCGAGTCCCACTACGGCATCCCGGTGATCACAGTGATCTTCAATAACCAGACCCTGGGCATGGTCCGCCAGTGGCAGAATCTCATCTATCAAAAGCGCTTTTCCCAGACCGATCTGGACTTCGGGCCGGACTTCGTGAAGCTGGCGGAGGCCTACGGCATCGCCGGGGCCCGGGCGGCCACCCAGCCGGAGTTTGAGGCCGCCTTCCGCCGCGCGGTGGAGTCGGGGAAATCCTGTGTGATCGAGTGCGCCATTGACAAGGACGCTATGGTCCACCCCATGGTCTCCGCAGGGACGCCGGTCACAGACTTTATTCTGGATTAAGGGGGCGATGACATGAACGACAGGAGCGCTGTGACCCGCCACACCCTCTCGGTCCTGGTGGAGAACGCCGCCGGCGTGCTCTCCCAGGTCTCCCGCCTCTTCTCCCGGAAGGGGTACAACATCGAGTCCCTGGCCGTGGGCACCACCGACGACCCGGAGATCTCCCGTATCACCATTGAGGTGCTGTGCGACGCCCCCATGATCGAACAGATCATGAACCAGCTGCGCAAGCAGTTCCCCGTCTACTCGGTGCAGGAGCTGCTGCCCGAGCGGTCCATCCGCCGGGAGCTGGTCATGTTCAAGGTCAAGGCCGAGACCCCGGATATCCGCAACGAGGTCATCCAGATCGCCAATATCTTCCGGGCGTCTATCATCGACGTGTCGCTGAAATCCCTGACCCTGGCCCTCATCGGCGACGAGTCCAAGGCCGACGCCATGCAGAAGCTGCTGGAGGCCTTCGGCATTCTGGAGCTGGTCCGCACCGGCATGGTGGCCCTGGAGCGGGGCGCCTACACCATCGGGGACGAGACCAAAGAAAAGGCAGAGTTTAATCTGGGCAAGAACGTGCTGTAAGGCCACAGGCCCGCGTGAGCGGGCCCGCCGCGAAGCGGCGTACAAGCGTTTTGCGGAGCAAAACCTTGCCGCAGGCGGAATTTAGTTCCGCCGAGGATGAAAAAGTGGGGTCCCAAACGCGCCTGCGCGTTTGGGGACAAAGGCAGAGTTTAACCTGGGCAAGAACGTGCTGTAGGGCCACAGGCCCGCGTGAGCGGGCCCGCCGCGAAGCGGCGTACAAGCGTTTTGAGGAAAGAGATGGTTTGGATGAAACGTATCACCCGGGCCGGGGGGCTTTTTCTGGCCCTTGCGCTGGCCCTCTTACTGGCCGCCTGCGGCGGACAGCCCCAGGGCGGGCAGGCTCAGGACGGCGGGCAGCAGCCGGCCGCAGGCTCTGGTAAATCCCTGTACAGCCATGGCCTGGACGTGGTGAGTCTCATGGCCGAGATGGCCCGCAGCGAGGACTATATCGCTCTCCACACCGATGCGGACGAGGTCAGGGCGGTTCTGGAGGATGCGGGCCGGGGCGACTTCACCGCGCCTAAGGCGGTCTACTGCCTGACGGTCCCTGCGTCTGCGTTCCTGACCCTGGCGGGCGAGGAAACCGGCGTGGATCTGAGCGGTCTCTCCCCTGCCCTGCGGAGGACCGTGGAGGGTAAGCTCCCATCCGCCCTGATCGCCCAGCTCAACGCCCAGGCCGGGATGGCGGCCATCGCGGCGGCCGGCGTCTGCACGGCTGGGAAATCCTTCGTGAGCAGCGAGCTGGACGAAAACGTGATCTACCTCTATACCTTTGAAAATGCCGTACCGGCGGCGGTCTCCTTCATCCCCGGAGAGAACGGGGCGGTCTCCGCCTCCGGGATACTCGTTCTGAACTCCGCCGTTTCGGAGGAGACGCTCCAGATGCTGGAGCAGTACAGGGAGGAGTTGGGGATCACTGTGGAGGAGATCACCCCCTGAGCCCGCGTTCCGCCGCAGGATTGTAACACAGTTTATATTCTTGCGCCTGGCCCTGCCGTATGATTAGAAACGCGATAGCAACAGACAAGGTGCTGAATCAATAAAAGGAGTGTTTTATCATGGCTAAAATGTACTACGAGAAGGACTGTGACCTCCACTATCTGGACGGCAAGAAGATCGCCGTCATCGGCTACGGCTCCCAGGGCCACGCCCACGCCCTCAACCTGAAGGCCTCTGGCTGCGACGTGTGCGTGGGCCTGCGCCAGGGCTCTGCCCGCTGGGCCGAGGCGGAGTCCGCCGGTCTCCCCGTCAAGACGGTGGCCGAGGCCGCCCAGTGGGGCGACATCATCATGATGCTGATCAACGACGAGGTCCAGGCCGAGGTCTACAAGAAGGACATCGCCCCCCACCTGACCGAGGGCAAGGCTCTGGCCTTCGCTCACGGCTTCAACATCCGCTACCAGCAGATCGTCCCCCCCGCCGGGGTGGATGTGTTCATGGCGGCCCCCAAGGGCCCCGGCCACACCGTCCGCTCCCAGTATGCGGCGGGCAAGGGCGTGCCCTGTCTGGTGGCTGTGGAGCAGAACGCCACCGGCAACGCCTACAAGATCGCCCTGGCCTACATTGCGGGCATCGGCGGCGCCCGGGCCGGTGTGATGGAGACCACCTTCCACGACGAGACCGAGACTGACCTGTTCGGCGAGCAGGCCGTGCTGTGCGGCGGCGTGGTGGACCTGATGCGCTGCGGCTTCGAGACCCTGGTGGAGGCCGGGTACGAGCCCGAGAACGCCTATTTTGAGTGCATCCACGAGATGAAGCTCATCATCGACCTCATCAACAAGGGCGGCGTGGCCATGATGAACTACTCCATCTCCGACACCGCCGAGTACGGCGAGTATGTCTCCGGCCCCCGGGTGCTCCCCTATGAGGAGACCAAGAAGAACATGAAGGCTGTCCTCAGCGACATCCAGGACGGCACCTTTGCGGGCAAGTGGATTGCTGAGAACAAGAACGGCCGCACCTTCTTCAACTCCAAGCGGGCCCAGCTCAAGAAGCATCAGATGGAGATTGTGGGCGCGGAGCTGCGCAAGAACATGATCTGGGGCGGCGACTCCGACCTGGACAGCGCCTCCAACTAAGCGCATCGGGGCCCCCGCGCGAGCCCAGCGAAGCGGGTCGCGCGGGGAGAGGAGGAGCAAGGGAGCGGGCGGAGTTTTCGCCGCAGGCGGAAACGGAGCTTAGCGGACTTTGCGCCGACGAGGGGCGGCGACTCCGACCTGGACAGCGCTTCCAACTGATTGATCCGTGAAAAAGCCGCCGATCCTCTGTGGGACCGGCGGCTTTTTGCCTCCGGTCCGGACGGGGGCGCCAAACGAGAGAGGGGGGCCGGTATGCGGCATCTTTTTCTGGTCAATCCCTGCGCGGGCAAAGCCGACCGCAGCCGGGAGGTCCGTGAGGCGGCCGCCGCCGTCCTGGCGGACCGGGGTGAGCCCTGGGCCGTCTGCCGGACCGAGGCCCCGGGCCACGCCGCCGTCCTGGCCGCCGAGGCCGCCGGACAGGGCGATGCCGTCCGGATCTACGCCTGCGGCGGGGACGGCACCCTGAACGAGTGCGCCGCAGGCGCGGCCGGGTTCCCCAACGCCGCCGTCACCCAGTACCCAGGTGGCTCCGGCAACGACTTTCTGCGGATGTTCGGCCCCGGCGCGGCCCGCTTCCGGGAGTTGCCCGCCCTGGCCGCCGGGCCCCAGGCCCCCCTGGACCTCATAGATTGTAACGGACGGCTGGCCCTCAACGTCTGCTCTGTGGGCTTTGACGCCCGCATCGGCCTGGGAGCCGCCGGCTTCAAGCGCCTGCCTCTGGTCAGCGGGACCATGGCCTACCAGCTCTCCGCCCTGCGGACCATCCTCCAGGGCATCCACCGCCCCTACCGGGTGGAGCTGGACGGCCAGGTACTGCCCGGGCGATCCTTTACCCTCATGTGCGCCTGCAACGGCCGCTACTACGGCGGCGGCTTCTGCCCCGCCCCCGGCGCCCGGCCCGACGACGGCCTGCTGGACTTCATTGTGATTCGGGGCGTCTCCCGGCGGACCATTTTGACCTTTATCCGTAAGTACGCCCGGGGCGGAGCCGGCGAGATCCCCCAGATCCTGGTGCGCCGGGGCCGGGAGATGCGAATCACCTGCGCCCAGCCGGAGATGGTCAATCTGGACGGGGAGCGGATCGACGCGGACGAGCTCTCTATCCGCCTGTCTGCTAAAAAAGTAAACTTCTTTTTCCCTGCAGGAACCCACTGGAGCCCGGAGTTGCGGAACGAAAATCTGAAATCCGGAGATTTTCAGAGAAAAAAGCTGTCTGAACGAGCTTGAGCGCGTTAAAGGGCTTTGAAAACCGGGAAAACTGGAAATTTAACAAAATATTAAAAAATTAAGACTTGCGCAAATTGGCAAGAGAGGGTATTATAATAGGCGTGTTAGCACTCCGGCAAAATGAGTGCTAACACGCCTCATAACGTTTACAGTCAATCAAACATATAAGGAGGAACCAGAACATGAAACTCAAACCCCTTGCTGATCGCGTCGTCATTAAGCTGGTGGAGGCCGAGGAGAAGACCAAGAGCGGCATTATCCTCACCGGCGCCGCCAAGGAGAAGCCCGAGGTGGCCGAGGTCATCGAGGTCGGCCCCGGCGGCGTGGTGGACGGGAAGGAAGTCACCATGACCGTGAAGAAGGGCGACAAGGTCATCACCAGCAAGTACTCCGGCACCGAAGTGAAAGTCGATGGGGAAGAGTACACCATCGTGCGTCAGAGCGACATTCTCGCCATCGTCGAGTAAACGAAACCGAATTTTATCATCTCAATATAACTGGAGGTAATTGTTATGGCTAAGATTATCTGCTACGGTGAGGAGGCCCGCCACGCGCTGGAGCGCGGCGTCAACCAGCTGGCCGACACCGTGAAGATCACCATGGGCCCCAAGGGCCGCAACGTGGTGCTGGACAAGAAGTTCGGCGCCCCCCTCATCACCAACGACGGCGTGACCATCGCCAAGGAGATCGAGCTGGACGACCCCTTTGAGAACATGGGCGCCCAGCTGGTGAAGGAGGTCTCCACCAAGACCAACGACGTGGCCGGCGACGGCACCACCACCGCCACCCTGCTGGCCCAGGCCATCATCCGCGAGGGCCTGAAGAACCTGGCCGCCGGGGCCAACCCCATGGTGATGAAGAAGGGCATTGCCAAGGCTACCGCCGCCGCTGTAGAGGCGATCAAGGGCAACAGCCAGAAGGTCAACGGCACCGAGGACATCGCCCGCGTGGGCACCGTCTCCTCCAGCGACGAAGTGATTGGCAAGCTGATTGCCGAGGCCATGGAGAAGGTCAGCCACGACGGCGTGATCACCGTCGAGGAGTCCAAGACCGCCGACACCTACTCCGAGGTGGTCGAGGGCATGCAGTTCGACCGGGGCTACATCACCCCCTATATGGTCACCGACACCGAGAAGATGGAGGCCAGCCTGGACGACGCCCTCATCCTGATCACCGACAAGAAGATCTCCAACATCCAGGAGATGCTGCCCATCCTGGAGCAGGTGGTCCAGACCGGCAAGAAGCTGCTGGTCATCGCCGAGGACGTGGAGGGCGACGCCCTGTCCACCCTGATCGTCAACCGCCTGCGGGGCACCCTGAACGTGGTGTGCGTGAAGGCCCCCGGCTTCGGCGACCGCCGCAAGGAGATGCTGGAGGATATCGCCACCCTCACCGGCGGCACCGTGGTCTCCTCCGACATGGGCTATGAGCTGAAGGAGACCACCTTCGACATGCTGGGCCGCGCCCGTCAGGTCAAGGTCTCCAAGGAGAACACCATCATCGTGGACGGCGCGGGCGACGCCAACGCCATCAAGGGCCGCGTGAACCAGATTAAGAGCCAGATCGAGACCACCACCTCTGACTACGACCGGGAGAAGCTCCAGGAGCGTCTGGCCAAGCTGGCCGGCGGCGTGGCCATCATCCGCGTGGGCGCCGCTACCGAGGTGGAGATGAAGGAGAAGAAGCTGCGCATCGAGGACGCCCTGAACGCCACCCGCGCCGCAGTGGAGGAGGGCATCGTGGCCGGCGGCGGCACCGCCTATGTGAACGCTGTGCCCGCCGTGGAGAAGCTCATCGCCGAGGTGGAAGGCGACGAGAAGACCGGCGTACAGATCGTGGCCCGCGCCCTGGCCGAGCCCATGCGTCAGATCGCCGCCAACGCCGGCATCGACGGCTCCGTGGTGCTGGAGAAGATCAAGGAGTCCGGCAAGGCGGGCTATGGCTTCGACGCCTACAAGGAGACCTACTGCGACATGATCGCCGCCGGTATCGTGGACCCCACCAAGGTGACCCGCTCCGCCCTGGAGAACGCCGCCTCCATCGCCAGCACCCTGCTGACCACCGAGTCCCTGGTGGCCGACAAGCCCCAGCCCCCCGCTCCCGCCGCCCCCGCTGCCCCCGACATGGGCGGGATGTATTGATCGGTCCCCGGAGGACCCTCCGCCGGACCGGCTAGCCTAACGGCCGAAAGGGCTTACTGCCTGCATCACGCAGACAGTAAGCCCTTTTTGTTATGTCCGGCTGTGGAAAGCGGAACGTACCGCTGCACCGGTATCAGATTGGCGGGCCGGGTTATTCCCCGCCCCCCCTCGGGGGCGTCCGCGGCCTGCGGGCCCTGCCGTCGGGCCGCAGGGCGGCCCGTACCGGGTCGGTCACGGCCCGGACCGGCTGGGACAGCCACTGGAGGAGCTTCTTGACGCCGCTCTCCCAGTCCGGCTGCGCTGTAAAGACCTCCCGCAGCAGGAGAAATTTGGTCCGGAGCTCTGAGGCGGTACAGTCCTTCACCGGCTCATAGCCGAAGAGCTCCAGGACGATCAGCAGGGCGTCTCCGGTGGTCAGATATCCGGTCAGCTCGCTGGTCCCCTTGTCCCCGTAGACCGAGGAAAACCGGAGGTAAAAGGAGAAAAAGTCCCGCCGCTCCTCCTCCGTCCAGACCGCCTCGGGCGGCTTGCCCACGGCGGCCTGGAGCCGGGCAAACCGCCCGTAGCCGCTGAACCAGAGGTAGTTGATTCCCGTGAGCTGGTAAAAATCTACAAACTCGTAGTAAAGACGGCTTCCCCGGCTCTCGTCCTGGACCGGCAGAATCCGAGTCACATAGGCCGGGACTGTCACCGCGTCAAAATAGCGCAGCACGCTGACCCGTTTGTGTCCCTCTTGGACGTAAAAGGTGCGCATATACTCGTAAACCTGAATGGGATCCTGAATGCCCTCCTCCATGTGGGTGTGACAAAGGGCCATCCACTTGGCGGCAAACTCCGTATCCTCCTCCATCAGGGGCAGAAAGCTGTGGGAGAAGGACTTGCTCCGCCCGGCAAATTTGGTGCCCACCACCACCTCCAGGGGCAGATCCACCAGCCCCAGGCTGACCTCGCCGCAGGTCTCCTCGGCCGCCAGAATCTCGCTGAGCACCGGGAGATAGGGGGAGCAGCCGTGGGACCGGCACCGGGCGCACTCCTTCTGCCCCAGGGCCAGGGCCTTTCGATATTCCGTGATACGCATGGACAGTCACCTGCTAAACGCCGCCGCCGTCCGCGTATTGCTTCAGGACGGTGCGCAGATAGAAATTACCCAGCAGACAGGGCCCGGAAAAGCCGATCAGCACCAGGTAGGGGACGCTGATAGGAAAGGCCAGCACCGCCGCAGTCAGGGGGCCGTAGTAGAAGAGGGCGGCCAGCACCGCCCGCAGCGGGCGGCCCAGGCCCAGCACCAGCGCCAGGCGCACCGCCTTCCGCACCGTCCGGCCCAGGCTCAGCAGGCCGTACAGGTAGGTGGAGGAGAGCGCCGCCGTCAAAAACACGGTGGAGCACAGGACGAAGGGCAGGAAAAACAGGGGATTTTCCCCCGCCCGCTGGAGGTAGAACACGACCCCCACGCCGGACACCCCCATAGGGAGCGCGGTGAGGAAGAAGGCGGCATAGGCGCGCTTCCAGTACTGGCGGAAGGCGGTGCGGTAGTGGTAAAAACAGTCCACCGGCACATCCAGCACCATCCGGCGCACCACCTGATTCATGGCGAAGAGGGCCGGGGGAATGGTGACAATGGGGAGGCAGCTGAGGAGAAAGAGCAGATTGAGCTTGAGCAGGGTCACGCACTCCAGCTCCAGGATCTGCACCAGACGGGCCAGACCGGTCTTTTCCGGGGCGTCGGGGTCGATGCCCGGGCCTGGGGTGCTGTAGTCTTTTCGGAACAGCAAGCTGCATCCTTCCTCTCTACTCCGGCGCAGCCGGAGTTTTTTGCCGGGCAGACGGGTAAACCGGCGATCCAATTTCAGACAGACCTCAGGATCGTCCTAGTTTATCACGGAGCCGCGTCCGGTTCAATAGCAATAATAGGATGGGACGGGTAAAATCACTGCATATCCACCCTCTGTCACTTTTTTGCCCATAACATCACACAATTACCCTTGTTTTTGCGGTCGGTCCGTGGTAACTTCTGTGCATAAATAAGTCTGCGGCTCAGCGGGCGGAATGGCGCCGCCTGTTTTTATCACAAATTTACCCGCAGAACGAATGGGAGGAGCTCTGTTATGGCAAGCATCAGTTTCAGACACGTGACCAAGACCTATCCCGGCAACGTGACCGTGGTCCCCGACCTGAACCTGGAGATCCAGGATAAGGAATTCGTCATCCTGGTGGGCCCGTCCGGCTGCGGCAAGTCCACCACCCTGCGCATGATCGCCGGCCTGGAGGACATCAGCAGCGGCGAGCTGTACATCGGCGACCGGGTGGTCAACGACGTGGCCCCCAAGGACCGGAACATCGCCATGGTGTTCCAGAACTACGCCCTGTACCCCCATATGACCGTCTACAAAAACATCGCCTTCGGCCTGATTCAGCAGAAGGTGCCCAAGGATGAGATTGACCGGCGGGTCCACGAGGCCGCCAAGGCCCTGGATCTGGAGCACCTGCTCAACCGGAAGCCCAAGGCCCTCTCGGGCGGCCAGCGCCAGCGCGTGGCCCTGGGCCGCGCCATGGTGCGCAACCCGGCCGTCTTCCTGCTGGACGAGCCCCTGTCCAATCTGGACGCCAAGCTCCGCACCGCCATGCGCGCAGAGATCAGCCGCCTGCACAAGCGGCTCCAGACCACCTTTGTCTACGTCACCCACGACCAGACCGAGGCCATGACCATGGGCGACCGCATCGTGGTCATGAAGGACGGCATCATTCAGCAGAACGACACCCCCCAGACCCTGTATGATTACCCCTGCAACCTGTTTGTGGCCGGCTTTATCGGCTCCCCCCAGATGAACTTCCTGGACGCCGTCATCGAGGAGCAGGGCGGGACCTATACCGCCCGGGTCTGCGGCAAGTCCGTGGCCCTGCCGGAGCGGATGGGTGAAAAGCTGGCCGCCTACGTGGGCAAAAACGTCACCCTGGGCATCCGCCCGGAGGATATTGAGGCCTCGGTGGCCGCGGATCCCAAGGCGCTGGAGTCTACCGTGGAGATCGCCGAGCTCATGGGCGCGGAGATCAACCTCCACCTGAACTGCCAGGGCAGCAAGGTGGTGGTGCGGGCCCCCTCCACCTTCACCGGCCGGGAGGGCGACACGGCCTCTCTGACCCTGAAGAGCGAGAAGATCCACCTGTTTGACAAAGAGACGGAGGCGGCCATTGCCCACTGAGCAGATCGTATGGCCCGCCGGCCCGGGACGGAGGTAGTGTACCATGTCCGCGCGCTGGCAGGAACGATGTGTGGTAGAACCGGCGGCCCCGGACGATATCGTCCGGGGGCTGCTGGCCCTGCCCGCAGCCTATGTCCTCCCCCTGGCCGCCGGGGGAAAGGAGACGGCCTGCGGGGCGGGGGAGGGGGAGTACCTTCTGGCGGCGGCGGCCCAGGGCAGCCTGACGCTGACCTCCACCGCCCTGTACGGCCTGCTGGACCCGGGAGAGGCCCTTCTGGTCCGGGGCGGGGGCCGCTGTACCCTGGAGGCGGTCACGGACTGCCTGTGCTTTGCCCTCCGCCTGCGGGGGCGGCTGCCGGAGGAGCTGCTGGCCGGCCAGCTGGAGGAGGGCGTGGCCCGGTTCCCCTGCGGCGCGGCGGCGGTGCGGGAGACCGTCACCGCCCTGATGGTCCACCAGTCGGAGCACCCCCCGGTGGGCGGGGCGCTGGCTTCCACGCTGGCCTACTCCCTGCTGGTCAAGCTGCGGAGCCTGCCCGACAGCGGCCCGCCCACCGGCGGGATCTCCCCGCTGGTGGAGGCGGCCATCGCCATCATCCGGGAGGAATTCCCCTTTCTGGAGGGCCTGGACGACCTGGCGGAGCGCCTGGAGGTCTCCAAGGCCCACCTCAGCCGCAGCTTTGTCCGCAAGACGGGGATCTCCCCGGGGCGGTACATCACCCAGGTGCGGATCGGGTATGCCAAGCTGCTCCTCCAGGACCCGGATACCAGCATCACCTATGCGGCGGAGGCCTCCGGCTTTGCCAACGCCAATTACTTCGCAAAGGTTTTCCGGAAGGAGACCGGCATGTCCCCCAGCGAGTATCTGGAGAGCGCCCTTCCCAAGGGTCCCTCCGCCCGCCGCTGTCCCGAGCAGGGGGCGGACCCCTGGTGAGGGGCTGCAAATCATAGGAACGATCACAAAGGCCGCCGGTTCAAAACCGGCGGCCTTGCTGTCTTGCGTGATATGGAGTTCCGCGCTCTGCAGGCGCAGGGTCAGGAGCCCGTCTTCAGGCGGAGCCACTCGCTGTCGTAGAGGGCCAGGATATCCGCAGGCAGGTTGACGAAGGCCTCGCACTGGGCCAAGGTCTCGCTGTCGGGATAGGACACGGGGCTGCTCCGCACCTCGTCGGGCAGGGCGTCCTGCACCGAGACCAGGGGGCTGGAGTAGCCGGTGGCCTCACAGTTGGCCAGTCCGGCCTCGGTGGTACACATGAAATTGATAAAGGCCTCGGCGTTGGCCTTGTTGGCCGCCCCCTTGGGGATGCACATGGCGTCTACAAAGACGTTGGAGCCCTCCTCGGGCAGGCAGAAGGCCAGGGCGGGGTTGCTCTCGTGCATGGTGAGGAAGTCGCCGGCGTAGTAGGGGCCGATGGCGGCCTCGCCGCCCTCCAGCTTGTCGAAGATCTGGTCCATGACGTAGGCCTGTACCAGCCCGTCCTGCTTCTGCCGGATCAGCAGATCCACCGCCTCGGTGATCTGGGCGGCGTCGGTGGTGTTGTAGGAGTACCCCAGGTATTTCAGCGCGATGCCCAGACAGTCCCGGGAGTTGTCGAACATGAGGATCTGCCCGGCATAGTCGGGGTCGAAGAGGATGGACCAGCCGGTCACCGGCTTGGTGACAACCTCGGTATTATAGATGATCCCCACGGTGCCCCAGGTGTAGGGGACGGAGTAGCGGTTCTCCGGGTCATAGTCGGGATTTTTCAGGGAGGGATCAATGTCTGAAAAGTTGGGGATATTGGAAAAATCCAGCTCCTCCAGCATGTCCTCACCGATCATGCGGGAGATCATGTAGTCGGAGGGGATGATCACATCGTACTCAGCCCCGCCCCCCTTGAGGATGGAGTAGAGGGATTCGTTGTCGGAATAGATCTGATAGTTGACCGTGATGCCGGTCAGGGACTCAAAGTCGTCGAAGATGGACTCGTCGATATACTCGCCCCAGTTGTAGACGTTGACCACGCCGTTGGAGGCCGCGCCGGAGCCGCCTCCGCCGCAGCCGGCCAGCAGAGCGGCCAGGGAGGCCGCCAATACAAGTGCCAGAGTCTTTCTCAATTTCTTTCGTTATCTCCTCTCCGTCGAATCAAGTGAGGCGGCCTCCCGGTCCAGGGGCAGGGCGCCGCCCTATCACAAGGGGCCGGGGCCCCGTGCTACCGCTCCTTCTGCGGGCTACGCAGGGTGGCCCGCCGCAGTCTGGCCGCCTGCTCCTGGCGGCTCTGCCGCAGGTTGATCACCACCAGCAGGGCCAGCACCACCACAAACAGGAGGGTGGACAGGGCGTTGATCTGGGGGCTGATCCGCCTGCGGGTCATGGCGTAGATCTCCATGGCTAGGGTGGAGGTCTTGCTGCCCGCCGTAAAATAGCTGATCACAAAGTCGTCGATGGACATGGTAAAGGCGATCAGGGCGCCGTTCCACACGCCGGGCATGATCTCGGGCAGCACCACCTTGCGGAAAGCGGTCAGGCCGGTGGCCCCCAGGTCTTGGGCGGCCTCGTAGATGTTGGGGTCCAGCTGCCGCAGCTTGGGGAGCACCGACAGGATCACATAGGGGATGTCGAAGGTGATGTGGGCGATGAGCAGGGTGCCGAAGCCCAGCTTGAAGCCCAGCTGGCGGCCCAGCAGGACGAAGAGCAGCATCAGCGACACGCCGGTGATGATGTCCGCGTTGGTCATGGGGATGTTGTTGACGGCCAGGCAGATGCCCCGGGGCCGCCGCCGCATGCTGTAAAAGCCGATGGCGGCCGCCGTCCCCGCCACGGTGGCGATGGCCGCCGCCAGTACGGACACGGTGAGGGTGGTACGCAGGGCCTCCAGAATGCGGGTGTTGTGGAAGAGCTCCACATACCAGTGGAGGGAGAAGCCCCCCCAGGTGGTCCGGCTCTTGATGGCGTTGAAGGAGAAGACCACCAGGACGAAAATCGGGGCGTACAGGAACAGAAAGACCAGAGCCATAAAGGCCCGGCTGAAGACACCGTTTTTCTTCACAGCATCACCGCTCCTTCCTCGCCCTCGCCGAAGCGGTTCATAATGGCCATGCACACCAGGACCAGCAGCATCATCACCAGCGCGATGGCGGAGCCCAGGTGGGGGTTATAGGCCGTACCCATGAACTGGGTCTGAATCAGATCGCCCAGCAGCATGGTCATGCTGCCGCCCAGCAGTTGGGTGATCACGAAGGTGGACACCGAGGGGATGAACACCATGGTGATCCCCGACAGCACCCCCGGCAGGGACAGGGGGAGAATGATCCGGCGGAACACCGTCACGCTGTCCGCCCCCAGATCTTGGGCGGCCTCGATCACCTTGGGATCGATCTTCTCC
Organism: uncultured Flavonifractor sp.; assembly: GCA_947649225.1. Taxonomy (GTDB): domain Bacteria; phylum Bacillota; class Clostridia; order Oscillospirales; family Oscillospiraceae; genus HGM12998. The sequence goes on along the minus strand of CANSQX010000010.1, from coordinate 8,191 downwards.
ATCACCGAGTAGATGGGCAGTACCATAAAGGGCAGGAAGTTGTAAACCATCCCCAGCACCACCGCGCCGGGGGTGTTGATCATGTGCAGCGTGGGCAGGTGGAGGAGGGAGAGCAGGCGGTTGATAAGCCCCGTGTCCTCCAGCAGGGACATCCAGGCGTAGGTGCGCAGCAGGAAGTTCATCCACATGGGCAGCATGATGAGCATGATGGCGATCTGACGGATGCGCTCCCCCTCCCGGGCCAGCAGGAAGGCCATGGGGTAGCCCACGGCCAGACAGACCGCAGTGGCGATCAGGGCCAGCAGAAAGGAGTTGCCGAACACCCCCACATACTGGTGCATGGAGGTGAAGTTGGACAGGGTCAGGCCTCCGTCCCGGGCGGTAAAGGCGTAGACCACCACCAGCACCAGGGGGGCCACCACAAAGACGGCCATCCACACCACATAGGGGACCGCGAGATATTTATTTCTCATCGCCGTCACCCTCCGGGGCCTCCTCGTTGAGCTCCTCGTACTCGGCGGAATAGGAGCTGTAGTCCCCGAACATGCCGGAATAGGCGCTCTTGTGCATGATATGGAAGCCGTCCGGATCGATCTTCACCCCGATCCTCTCCCCCACAGGGGAGTAGTCGGTGGTCTGAATCAGCCACTTGAAGCCCCGGAAATCCACAATGATGTCGTAGTGCATCCCCTTGAAGGTGACCTCGGTGACGGTGCCGGTGAGCTGGCCCTGGTCCACCGGCACGATGTCGATGTCCTCGGGCCGGATCACCACGTCCACCTGCTCGCCGGGCTGGAAGCCCTGGTCCAGGCAGGGGAACTTTCTCCCGTACATGCCCACCACGAAGTCCTCGTGCATGAGTCCGTCGATGATATTGGATTCGCCGATGAAGTCGGCGACAAAGGCGTTTTTGGGTTCGTTATAAATGTCCTCGGGGGAGCCAATCTGCTGAATTTTCCCTGCGTTCATGACCACCACCGTGTCCGACATGGTGAGGGCCTCCTCCTGGTCATGGGTCACGTAGATGAAGGTGATGCCCACCTGCTGCTGAATCTTTTTCAGCTCAATCTGCATGTCCTTCCGGAGCTTGAGGTCCAGCGCGCCCAGCGGCTCGTCCAGCAGGAGCACCTGAGGCCGGTTCACGATGGCCCGGGCAATGGCGACCCGCTGCTGCTGGCCGCCGGAGAGGGCGTTGACGCTCCGCTTCCCGTAGCCGGGCAGGTTCACCAGGGCCAGGGCCTCCTCCACCCGGCGCTTGATCTCGGACTCGGGGGTCCGGGCGATGCGCAGGCCGAAGGCCACATTTTCGAAGATATTCATGTGGGTGAAGAGGGCATACCGCTGGAAGACGGTGTTGACCTTCCGCTTATGGGGCGGCACGTCGTTGATCCGCACGCCGTCAAAGAACACGTCGCCCGACGTGGGCCGCTGAAAGCCGCCGATGATGCGCAGAGTAGTCGTTTTGCCGCAGCCGCTGGGACCGAGCAGGGTTAAGAATTCCCTGTCATTGATGTAGAGGTTCAGGTGATCCAGAACCACTTCGTCGTCAAATTTCATGACGCAGTCCGTCAGCCGGATGAGCTCCTTGGACATTTATCCTCCCCCGTTTCAAAAAAGGTCGTAAAGGGCGCACCCAAACCGGCGGTTGGGTACGCCCTTTTTACGAACCAATCATATATGCTATTGCGAAAAATGTCAATATGAAACTGAAGGGTTTTCCCGCTTTTTCGCAGAGAATCCCCTGCGCCGGCGGCCCTGAGGGCCGCAGTCCCGCCTCACCCCCCGGCGAGCCGCCACCGCAGGCCGGAGTAGCGCCGCTGCTGGCGGTTATTGGCGGTCATCCGGGCCAGAACCTGTTCGTCCCCCACCAGGATCAGCAGCTCCCGGGCCCGGGTGATGGCGGTATAGAGCACCCCCCGGGTCAGCAGCACCGGCGGGCCATCCACAGCGGCCAGAATCACCGCCCGGTACTCGCTGCCCTGGGCCTTGTGGACCGTCACCGCATAGGCGGGCTCCAGCTCCCCCAGCATATCCGGCGTGTACGCAACTACGCGGCCGTCAAAGTCCACGGTGATGATCTCGTTCCGGTTGTCCACGGTCTCAATCCGGCCGATATCCCCGTTGAAGATCCCCATTCCGGCCGAGAGGCCCCCCTTTTCCTGCCACATGACATCGTAGTTGTTCCGCACCTGCATCACCCGGTCGCCCTCCCGGAAGAGGTAGGAGCCGAAGCGGCGCTCCTGCCTGCCCTCCTCCGGGGGGTTCACTGCGGCCTGGAGGGCCCGGTTCAGGGCGGCAGTGCCCGCCTGGCGCTTCCGGGTGGGGGTGAGCACCTGGATCTGGCTGGAGGGAATGCCCATCCGGCCGGGCAGGCGGCGGCTCACCAGCTCCACGATGGTCTCCACCGCCCGGGCGGGATCGGTCCGGCGCAGGAAAAAGAAGTCGCTCTCCCCGGTGTTTTGCAGGTCGGGGAGGATCCCCCGGTTGACCCCGTGGGCGCTGCGGATGATGGCGCTCTCGGCGGCCTGACGGAAGATCTCAGTGAGCCGCACCGTGGGGACCACGCCGCTGCGGATGAGGTCGGAGAACAGATTGCCCGGCCCCACCGAGGGCAGCTGGTCCGGGTCCCCCACCAGAATCAGGCGGCAGTCCCCCCGCAGGGCGGCCAGCAGGGCCCGCATCAGGGGGATGTCCACCATGGAGGTCTCGTCCACAATCACCGCGTCGGCCTTCAGAGGGTCGTCCTCATCGTGGGCAAAGACCAGCACCCCCGCAGCCGGGTCGAACCGGGTCTCCAGCAGCCGGTGGATGGTGGTCCCCTCTGTGCCGCACAGCTCCCCCAGACGCTTGGCGGCCCGGCCGGTGGGGGCGGCCAGGGCGGTCTCCAGCCCCAGGGCGTCGAAGAGGGCCAGCACCCCCCGCAGGCAGGTGGTCTTGCCGGTGCCCGGTCCCCCGGTCAGCAGCATGAGCTGCCGCCCGGCGGCCAGCCGGACGGCCTCCAGCTGCTGGGGGGCGTAGGCGATCCCCTGCTCCCGCTGAATCCGGTCCAGCAGGCCCTCCAGACCAGCGGGGGGCAGCAGCTCGCTGCCGCTCATCTCGGCCACCCGGAAGGCCACGTAGACCTCGGCCTCCTGGAGATCGGCCAGATAGCAGGCCTCCTCCCCGGCCACCGCCTCCTGGACCACCAGCCCCCGGGCCTGGAGGGCCTCCAGGGCGTCCTCCAGAAGGTCGGGAGCCATGTCCAGCAGCTGCCCGGTGGCGGGCAGCAGCTTGCGCCGGGGGAGAAAGGTATGTCCGTTGTTCAGGTTGTGCCGCAGCTCGAAGAGAAGCCCGGCCTCCAGACGCTGGGGGTCCTCGCCGGGGAGGCCCACCTCCAGCGCCAGAGCGTCGGCCTGGGAGAAGGGGAGATCCAGGCCATCCTCGGCCAGCAGATAGGGGTTGGCGCGGAGGGCCTCCAGGGCGTGGACGCCGAACCGGCGGTACAGGGGCATGGCCAGCTGGAGGGCGAGGCCGTGGGCCGACAGAAACTCCATCAGGCGGCGCATCCCCATCTGGAGCCGGAACTGCTCCCCCATGGCCAGGGCCCGCTTGCGTGTGAGCCCCCGGATTCTGGTCAGCAGCTCGGGGGTCTCCTCCAGGACGGTAAGGGTCTCCGCGCCGAACTCCTCCACCATCCGCCGGGCGGTGGCCGCCCCTACCCCCCGGACCGCCCCCGAGGCCAGAAATTCGAAGATGGCCTTCTCCCCGGCGGGCATCCGGCGCTCTACGGTCTCGGCCTGGAACTGCTCGCCGTAGGAGGTGTGGCGCACCCACCGGCCCCCGAGGGCCAGGTGCTCGCCGGGGGCGGCGTCCGGGATGGTGCCCACCACGGTGACGCCCCCCTCTCCCGCGTCCAGGCGCAGGACGGTATAGCCGTTCTCCTCGTTTTGATAGATCACAGCCTCTACGGTGCCCTCGATTTGGTTGACTGCTGCTGTCTCGTCCACAGCCACGCCCCCCTCCGGCCAGCCGGCCATGCTGAGTCCGGCGCTGGACCCACCGGCGGCGTGCGCAGATCGGTACAGCTGCTCCAAAAAAACGCCCCGGCGGCTAGAGCCTGCTCAAGCCCGTGAAAACGCCGGCTTCAGGCATCTTTTCCGCCAGGGCCGGGCTGCTTCCACTGGAAATCCGCCGGGATGCCTGCGTCAAACCCGCCGCCAGCTGAAACAACCCCGCGCCGTGGGATATCCCCATTATTCAAACAGGGGCTACATGGTGCGCTGCCGCTTCTGGCTGTCCACGCAGGCGGACAGCTGCTCCATCGGGCAGTAGACCAGCCCCGGGGTCCGGTCCAGCAGGGCGGCGGCCGCCGCCCTGCCCCCGTCGTCCAGTCCGGCGTCGGCAATGATGATGGTAAAATCGGCCAGATTGCCGCCCCGGAGCCAGCACAGGCCCCGGACGTCGTGCTCCAAGGTCTCTCCGTCCCCGGCGGCGGGGACCACCGCGCACACAGGCCCGCCGGATCGCCCCCCCACGGGGGTCAACAGCCGTCCGAAGAGGACCCAGCCCAGGGCCAGCAGTCCGGCGGCGCAGAGCAGTGCGAGCAAAACTTCCAATACAGGGTGCAAAACCGCTCACCTCCGGGTCATTCTATGCCCTTTGGGGCGTTCAGGTCACAACCGCCGTCACCGCGTGGGTCAAAAAGGTCATGATCAGCCCCGCCGTGATCACGCCGCACAGGATGGAGGGCACGGCCCGGCGGAGGGGCATATCCAAAAAGGCGGCCGCCAGAGCACCCGTCCAGGCCCCCGTCCCCGGCAGGGGGATGGCCACGAAAATGAAGAGCCCCAGATACTTGTACTTGGAGACCCGCCGCCCCTTCAAATGGGCCTTCCGCTCCAGGCGGGACACCAGATTCCCCAGCTTGGGAAAGCGGCGGCGCAGCCACTGCAAAATCCGCCGTATGTATACGACGATAAAGGGAATGGGGATCATATTGCCCAGGATCCCGGCCACCAGCGCCTCGGTGGGGCCCAGCCCCAGAGCCACCCCGAAGGGTACCCCGCCCCGCAGCTCCACCACCGGCACCATAGAGACCAGCAGCGTGAAAGCCATCTGGCCCAGCTCGCTGTCCGTCAGCCATTGCAGCAAATCCACTCCTGTCACCTCGCTTGCCGGCGGTTCCGCCGTATTCCGTCCTGGGCGCCGGTGCGCGCCAGGCGTTACCCCTATCATACCACAGCCTGCGGGCGGAGGACAGTAAAGAAAGCGTGAAAATTGGGACGGCGGCCGGGCCCGGCTGTCCTTGCAGTATAGCATATCCGGCGGACCTTGACAAGCGGCGGTCTGGGTCCCTCTGGCTGTCGGTTATCTTGATAGGCGCTGGTTTCCGGTGGAAATAGCAAGGCAGTTACCTACAAAGGCTAGGTAACTGCCTGGGCGATGGAGCATGAGGGTTCGGAGGCGCCCTTTGGAGGGCTTCCCTGCGTTCATGGGAGGCTGCCGGCCCGGCCGCGATTGCCGGAGCGCGATGCGCCTCTCCGGCTTACGCCACAGCCGCTGGCGATGGCATAAATGCCATACAGCACATAGCGGCAAGGCTGTCCGCAGCCGGTGCTCCATTGCAGGCCGCAGGCGGTTGGTGAAATCGCCGGTACCTGGAGTTGGCCGCACGGCAGGTAAACTGGACCCATGCGCCGCACATTTTCCTTTTCATTCCGGCCTGTTTGTGGTATCTTATACAAAGAACGGTTAAAATCCGCTCAGACTCTTGGCCAAAGCGGCAAAGACGGGCAGAGTGAGGATGGAAAGCAGGGTAGACAGGGTGATCACCTGGGCGGCGGTCTTGGTGTCCCGGCCGAACTGCTGGGCGAACATGCTGGTGGTCCCGGCCACCGGGGCGGCGGAGAGGATCACCGACGCACAGTAGAGGGCGGGGTTGAGCCCCAAGGGCAGCAGGCACACCGCCGTCAGGGCGGGCACCACGGCCAGGCGCACCGCCGAGGCGGCGTAGAGCACCGGCCGCCGGAAAGCCTGCCCCAGGTTGGCGGAGGCCATCTGGGCCCCAATGACCACCATAGCCAGAGGGCTGTTCAGATCGGCCAGGAAGGAGACCGCGTTCCCCACCGGCGAGGGCAAGGTGATATGGAACAGGAAGAGCACCAGGGCGGCGGCCAGCCCGATGACCCCCGGGTTGAGGACGATCTTCCTGGGGGAGAGGGCCCTCCGGCCCCCCATGACGGCCACGCCGTGGGTCCAGCTCAGCAGGTTGAAGGCCACCAGGGACAGAGCTCCGTAGATCATGGCGTCCGCCCCCAAAATGGACTGGACCAGCGGCACCCCCATAAAGCCGATGTTGCCGTAGACCACGGAGAAGCGCAGGGCGTCCCGGTCGTCCCGCGCCTGGCGGCGGAACAGGGGCAGGGTCAGCAGGATATAGACCCCGTAGCAGGCGAAGGTGACGAGCGCGCCCGTCCCCAGCTCCCGGAGGAGGGCCGGGGTAGCCTCCACCTGGAAGCACTCGATGATGATACAGGGGCTGACGATGTAGAGCAGCAGGAAGGACATCTGGGACAGGCCGCGGCCGGTGAGCTTCCCCAGCTTGCCCAGGACAAAGCCCACCCCCATCATCAGAAACAGGGTGCCCACCTGTCCGGCTACCGTGATTACATGTTGCAGCATGACGATCCGCCTCTTTCTTGACAGGGAATCGGGAGAAAAGAAGGCCCCATCCCGCCGGAGAAGGGGGCTCAGGCGGGATGGGAGGGGGGAAAAACGCCGGCAGGATCAGCCCTTGGGGGCGTCCAGCGTCCGGTTGCTCAGTCCAAAGGAGAGCGCAAAGGCAATCAGCGCGCAGATGCCCAGGAAAATGGAGAGCGCCTGATAGCTGCCATGGGTGGCGGTCAGGATAATGGGCATGATGATGAAGGTGGAGGTGCGGATGGCCACCACGATGGGGGTCACAACGCTGTTGGCAGCGGCAAATTCATAGCGGCCGAAGATTTGGATCACCATGGACGGGAGCAGGTTGCAGATGCCGCCGATGAGGATGCCCAGCAGCACCACCAGCACCAGAGTAACCATCTTATTGCTGATAAAGACCGCCAGCAGGAACTGCATCACAGCCATATAGAGGGCAAAGATCATCACCGCCCGTTTGGTGCCGATTTTCTGGTCCAGCAGGCCCCACAGATAGCTGCCGATGATACCCAGCACCGAGGCGATAGAGAGCCACAGGGTGCCCTCCTCCATGGTGAAGCCGGTGGCCTGCATCCGGGGGATAAACTGGGTCATGGTGGAGACCAGGGCGATAAACAGCAGCCCGAAGCAGAGGGATACCAGCCACATCTGCTTGCAGCCCAGCAGGCGGGGCACCGACCAGGCGGAATGATGTCCGCCGAGGCTGGGCTTGTTGGCCTCGGCAGGGTCGTTGTCAGGGTAGGCCCCGGCCTCCTCCGGCGTAGACTTGACCGCGAAGGCAGTCAGAAGGGCCAGTACGGCGGTAATGACAGCAAAGGTGATGAAGGGAGCCGTCAGACCGTGGGTCACGCCGAAAATCGCGGTAAAGATGGGGATACAGATGGTGCTGGACAGGGGCGCGCCCATCGTGGACCAACCCAAAGCAACGCCCTTCTTCTTGGGGAACCAGTTGGACATATAGGTGTTGGTGGAGACCAGATTCACCACGTTTCCGAAAGCCGTCAGCAGAACCACGACTACGCCGTACATTGCCACAGAGGGCACCAGGCCGTTGACCGCAAAGAGAACCGCGATCAGAACCAGCGCCAGAACGGTGGGAACCTTGACGCCCTTGGCGGCAATCCAGCGGCCCACCACCAGAGTCATGGCCACGCCTACCCACCCGCCGATACCGGAAAAGACCAGCAGCGCATTTCGATCCCAGCCCTTGACGGCCTCAAAAAGCTGGGGGGTCACATTAAGGAGGTCCACGGTGGCCGAGCTGATCAAATAGAGCAGACCGACGAAGATGATGATCCACCAGCCCTTGGCGCCAAAATCGTTTAATCCCTTTTGCTTCATTGCTGAAGTTCCTCCCTTAGTTCCAATTTTTGAACATTCAAACATAACACCCGGGTTTCTGACCAAAAGTTTAGCGCAGAACGCACAAAAAGGGAAATATCAAATTTCCATGTGCTTATTCCGCGGGGGAATCGGGACCCGCCCGCGGCGGGCAGGCAGGAAGGATGGAGAG
>CANSQX010000009.1 GCA_947649225.1 uncultured Flavonifractor sp. | reverse complement strand
CCAGGAAGGACAGGCCCTTCTCCATGCGCTGCTTGTAGCACTCGGCCCGGAGCATATTGTTCACCGAGAAGCAGGGGCCCACCTCCCGCAGCAGGTCCACGTAGTTCAGGGAGAGCAGCCAGTCGGCGTTGTTGAGCATCATGGCCTGGCCGGGGCCCTCGCCAAATTCGATGAAGCGCTCCATCTGCCGCTTGAAGCAGGCGGCATTGTGGTTGATGTCCTCCCGGGTGAGCATCTTGCGCATGTCGGTGCGGCCGGAGGGGTCGCCGATCATGGTGGTGCCGCCGCCGATGAGGGCGATGGGCCGGTTGCCCGCCTGCTGGAGCCGCTTCATCAGGGTCAGGGTTACAAAATGCCCCGCAGTCAGGCTGTCCGCCGTGCAGTCATAGCCGATATAGAAGGTGGCTTTGCCGCTGTTGATCAGCGGCTTGATCTCCTCCTCGTCGGTCACCTGGGCGATGAGCCCCCTGGCTTGCAGTTCGTCATAGATTGTCATGGCTTGTTCTCTCCTTAAATTTGAAACGTATGGTAGATACACGAAAGTATGCCGAGCCGGAACCGGCATTTTGGCTTTGTTTGAAACATGGCGGAATGCCCAACGGCGAGAGATTTTGCCGCCAATCAAGGCAAATTTTCGCAGGCGGGCTGGCGCCCGGCAAGAAAATTTAACGCAGAGCGGCGGAAAAAGATCCGCCGTTTGGGCGTTTTGACATGTTTCAAACAAGGTCTAGAACAGGCGCTCTCCGCAGCGGGGACATTTGGCGTCGTCGCAGTCGTGGAGCGCCCCGCAGGCCGGACAGGCCGTCTGAGCGATGGCACCGGCCTCCTCCGGCGGCTCCGCCGCGTAGAACTCCAGCCTTCCGCACCCCTGGCAGCAGTAGATCTCCACGGCCAGCGCGCCGGACAGGAGCTGGCTCCAGGGGCCGGTAAACAGGCCGTACTGCCCCAGCTGCATCTCCTCCCGGCCTGCAAAGGCCATCCGGCCGCCGCAGCGGGGGCAGGTCTCCCGGTCGATCATCCTGCAACCTCCCTCTGCGCCTTTTTGCTCAGGCTGTGGAATACCAGCTCATAGGACTGGTCGGCCATATGACGGACCACACCGTCGGGAACGGAGCCCTCCCACCGGACCGAGTTCCAGTGTACTTTATTCATATAGTAGCCGGGAATGACCTGGTCCGGATACTGCTGCCGGAGAAAATCCCCCTCCTGGGGGTCCAGCTTCAGGGTGGCCAGGGTGGGGTTGCCGCTGTCATCCAGACAGATGGCGGCGTACAGCTTGCCCCCCACCTGGTAGCGGTGCCACTGCCACTCCTCCTTAAAATCGTAGGTGGTCCCGGGTTTTTCCCGCAAATAGGCGTCCAGCCATGGATAGGCCATCACAATCCTCCTCTACTCCTACCCATAGGGCAGGATGATTTTCTGGCAGGCATAGCAGGTATAGGCGGCCGGCCACTCCGGCGTCAGCGACAGGCTCCAGGGCGAGGGCGGCAGCGGAACAGCCCCCCGCCGGTCCAGGGACGCCTCCGTATAGAGCGCGGGTGCCTTCTCCCCCTCCGGCAGGAAATAGACGCCGCCCCGGCTGTGCAGGGCTCCGCAGGTCATCTCTGCGCCGCAGTATGGACATTGCACCGTCATAACCTCCTCTATTACCGCATAAATGCAGCCGGTTTCAGGAGAAATTCTTTGTATGCGATAGATATTCTAGCTTCTGAGCTGGGAAAATGAATGAACCTGTTATGAATAAACTGTAAATCCTCTCACTGCTTCTTATACTGCTCCGCCGCGTCCAGCAGCTCCCCGGCGCTCTCCAGGGCGGCGGCGCTCACATGGGCTCCGGCGGCCAGCCGGGCCAGCTCCCGCTGGCGGGCGGGGCGGTCCAGCCGCTCCACGGCGGTGTAGGTCCTCCCCTTCCGCTCCCCCTTCTCCACTGAGAAGTGGACGTCGGCCATGGCCGCGATCTGGGGCAGGTGGGTGACGCAGAGCACCTGCTTGTGCCGGGCCACGTCGGCCATCTTCTGGGCCACCTTCTGGGCGGCCCGGCCGGACACGCCGGTGTCCACCTCGTCAAACACCAGGGTGGTCACCGACTCGTTCTCCGCCAGCACGTTTTTCAGGGCCAGCATGATCCGGGCCAGCTCGCCGCCCGAGGCGATCTTCTGGATGGGCCGGGGGTCCTCCCCTACGTTGGCCGACATGAGGAACTGCACCTCATCCATGCCAGTGGGATCCAGTCCGTCCTCCCCCACCTTGGGGGCAAAGTCCACCAGAAACTTGACCTTGGGCATATCCAGCTGCCGCAGCTCGTCCTGAATCCGCGCCTCCAGGGCCTTGGCCGCCGTATGGCGGGCGTGGGACAGGGCCTCCGCCCGGCTGCGCGCCGTTTTCAGGGCCTCCGCCCGCTTCTTCTCCAGGCGCGCCAGAGTGTCCCCGGCAAACTGGATCTGATCCAGCTCGTTCCGGCACCGCTCCAGATAGTCCAGCATCTCCTCCACCGTGTCGCCGTATTTCTTGCGCAGGCGGTAGATCACATCCAGCCGCCCCTCGATCTCGTCCAGCTCCCCGGGCTCGAAGTCGAAGCCGGAGCGCAGATCCCGCACCTGCTCGGCCAGGTCGTCGGCGGTGCAGCGCAGGTCGGCCAGCTGCTCCAGCAACTGCGCCGCCTCGCTGCTCATGGCGGCCGCGCTGGACAGGGACCGCTCGGCGTCGGCCAGCAGGGCGGCCGCCCCCGGGCTGTCGTCGTCCCCGGAGAGGGCGTAGTGGGCCTCCTCCACCGCCTCGATGAGCTTTCCGGCATTGCGCAGGAGGTTCCGGCGCTCCGCGAGCGCCCCATCCTCCCCCGGCCGCAGCTCGGCCCGCTCCAGCTCGGCGATCTGATACTGTAGGGTGTCCATCCGGCGGGATTTTTCAGCCTCGTCCATCTGGAGGGACTCCATCTCCCGACGGATGGCCCCCAGGGCCTGATAGGCGGCCTGATAGTCCGCCAGAGGGGCCGCCAGCGCCCCGAAGCTGTCCAGATAGTCCAGGTGGCACCGCTCGTCCAACAGCTGCTGGCCGTCGTGCTGGCCGTGAATGTTGAGCAGCTGCCGCCCCAGCTCCCGAAGCTGGGCCACCGTGAGCAAACGCCCGTTGAGGCGGCAGACGTTCTTGCCGTCCGGCTGGATCTCCCGCTGGAGGAGCAGGTTCCCGTCCTCGTCAGGGCCCATGCCGCTTCCGGCGAACCAGGGCAGATCGGGCAGATCGGTAAAGGAGGCCTCCACCCGGGCCGACTTGGCCCCGGTGCGGATGAGGTCCCGGCTGGTGCGCCCGCCGGTGATAGCCCCGATGGCGTCCACCACGATGGATTTGCCCGCGCCGGTCTCGCCGGTCAGGGCGTTGAAGCCGGCGTCAAACTGAATATCCGCCGACTCAATCACTGCAATGTTTTCAATGTGGAGCAGGCTCAGCATATCCAGACCTCCCGCTGTTTAGACCTTGTTTGAACATTGGCGGAATGCCCAACGGCGAGAGATTTTTCCGCCAGACAAGGCAAAAATTCGTAGGAATACTGCGTGTATTTCAAGAATTTTTCACGCAGTATGGCGGAATCGGATAGCCGTTGGCAGCCTTGCTGCCTTACGGATATCACATACCCTTGGGGTAAAAGATCCGCCGTTTGGGTGTTTCGGCATGTTTCAAACAAGGCCTAATTCAGCATTCCGTGGAGCTCGCCGCAGAAGTCCGCCGCCGCCTCGTTGGTGCGCATGATGAGGATGGCGGTGTCGTCCCCCGACAGACTGCCCACCATATCGGGGATCTCCATGTTGTCGATGGCCGCGCCGATGGCCGAGGCCAGCCCGGGCATGGTCTTGATCACCACGATATTTTGGGCCATATCGAAGCTGGTGACCCCCTCCTTGAAGATGGTGCGCAGCCGTCCGGCAAAGTTCAGGGAGGTCTTGCTCTCGCTGACGGCGTACTGATAGACCCCGCGTCCGGTCAGCTCCTTGATGAGGTGGAGCTCCTTAATGTCCCGGGAGATGGTGGCCTGGGTGGACTGGACCCCCCGGGCCCGCAGCTCCGCCAGGAGCTGATCCTGGGTCTCCACGGCTTTCTCGCCGATGATGCGCAGGATTTCCTGCTGACGCTTTGCCTTCATACCTCACGATCCCCCCAGCTTGTGATGGATGATCTCATAAAAGCTCCGGCCAGTGAGCCGGACCAGCCTGGTCACAGAGGCCGAGCGCTTCAGCTCCACCCGGTCGCCGCCGTTGAGCCGGAACGCCTTCCCGCCGTCCACCGACAGATAGGCCGTCTTCCGGAGCGTACGGACCATCTGGACGGTGACGGTGCGCTCCCCGCCCAGCACCATGGAGCGTGCCCCCAGCATATGGGCGCATATGGGCGTCAGAATGATATTCTCCGCAGTGGGCTCCACGATGGGCCCTCCCGCAGCCATGGAGTAGGCGGTGGATCCGGTGGGCGTACTGATGATCATGCCGTCGCCGGAGAAGTTGTTCATCAGCACCCGGTCTCCGTAGACCTCCAGGTCGATCACCCGGGCCACCGCCCCCTTGGTCACCGCCGCGTCGTTGAGCGCCAAGTCGGTGTAAATGGTCCGGCCGTCCCGGCGGACAGACACATCCAGCATCATCCGGGCCTCCAGAGTGTACTTTTTGGAGGCCAGCCGGGACAGCAGGGGCAGCTCCCCCTGCTCCAGCTCGGCCATAAAGCCCATGCTCCCCAGATTGACCCCCAGAATGGGTACCTGAAAGGTATTGGCGTCCTTGGCGGCGTGGAGGATGGTGCCGTCCCCGCCGAAGCAGATGAGCAGATCGGCCCGCCGCAGCTCCTCCTGAATATCCCGGTACTCCAGATGGCGTGGAAGCTCCGCCCCGCTCCCCTCCACGGGAAAGGGCAGGCAGAATACGGTCTCCACGCCCACGTTTTTCAAAATACGTCCGGCCGCCTGGGCCGCTTTCAGCCCCCTGTCCCGGTACGGGTTGGGGCTAAGTACCACTTTCACGCTCCGGTTCCCTCCCATGCGCGGTGGGATTCCTCCACCAGGTCCTCCAGGCTGCCGTCCCAGGGCGCACCTGCACCGGCGGCCAGCTGGCCCAGATATTCAATATTGCCCTCCGGCCCCTTGATTGGAGAAAAGGTCATGCCCTTTACCGCAAAGTCATAGGAGGCGGCGTAGGTCAAAAAGTGTTCCAGCACCTCCAGGTGGACCGCCGGATCCCGGACGACCCCTTTCTTCCCCACCTTCTCCCGGCCGGCCTCAAACTGGGGCTTAACCAGACAGACCGCCTGGCCCGAGTCCTTCAGCAGGCCCCGCAGAGCGGAGAGAATCAGCTTCAGGGAGATGAAGGAGACGTCCACGCTGGCAAAATCCAGGGGCTCCGGGATCTGCTCCCGGGTGAGGTAGCGGGCGTTGGTCCGCTCCAGACAGACCACCCGGGGGTCCTGCCGCAGGCTCCAGGCCAGCTGGCCGTAGCCCACGTCCACCGCGTACACCCGCTCCGCCCCGTTCTGGAGCATACAGTCGGTAAAGCCCCCGGTGGAGGCCCCGATGTCGGCGCACACCGCCCCCGAGAGGGTCAGGGGAAAGACCGCCATGGCCTTCTCCAGCTTGAGCCCCCCCCGGCTCACATAGCGCAGCTGCCCCCGCACCTCAATGGCCGCGTCCTCCGCCGTGGGGGAGCCCGCCTTGTCCGCCTTCCGGCCGTCCACATAGACCTGACCGGCCATAATCACCGCCTGGGCCCGCTGGCGGGTCTCGGCCAGGCCCCGCTCACACAGCAGGATATCCAATCGCTTTTTCGCCATGTCCGCAGACCTCCAGCGCTCTCTGAAATAGGGACGCCCCGTCCAGGCCGCACAGCCGGAGGAGCTGGGCGGCCGTCCCCTGGGTGACAAAGCCCTCGCCCACATTGCACAGAGCCATCCCCCGGACCGGGACGCCGCCCGCCAGCAGCCCGGCGGCGATCCGGGTCCCCACGCAGCCATGGGCGGAGACCTCCTCGGCCACCAGCAGGCGGCCGGTGCGGGCCACGGAGTGCAGGATCGGCTCTATTGCAAGTGGTGTAATGGTATTTAGCTTTACAATTTCTGCCTCCAGCCCCCGCTCCTGGAGAAGCCCGGCGCAGTGGATCAGCTGGTCGATGATGGCGCCGTACCCCACCAAAGTGATATCCCGGCCGGGACGGAGCACCGCCGCGGAGACCTGCCCGCTGTTTCCAGTGTAGGTCCCCTCGCTCCCCCTGGGGTAGCGGATGGCCACAGGGCCCCGGAGCCGGTGAACGGCATCCTCCAGCATGGCGCGCAGCTCGGCGTAGCTGGAGGGGCACAGGACCCGCATTCCGGGCACGGTCTCCAGAAAGGCCGCGTCAAACAGGCCGTGGTGGGTCTCTCCGTCCTCCCCCACCAGACCGGCCCGATCCACCGCCAGCACCACATGGAGGTTCTGGATGGCAATGTCGTGGATCAGCATGTCATAAGCCCGCTGGAGGAAGGAGGCGTACACCGCAAAGACCGGGATCAGTCCCTGCTTGGCCATGCCGGCGGCCATGGCGGCCGCGTGTCCCTCTGCGATGCCTACATCGAAAAAGCGTTCCGGGAAGCGCTGGGCGAAAGCCCCCAGACCGGTACCGTCCTGCATGGCGGCGGTGATGGCGCAGATGCGCCTGTCCCCCAGGGCCAGCCTGCACAGCTCGGCTCCGAACTCGGCGGAAAAATTGTGCCCCGCCGGGTGGAGAGGCTCCCCGGTCTCCACGCAGAACCGGCCCACCCCGTGAAACCGGTCCGGATTGCGCTCGGCAGGTGGATAGCCTCTTCCCTTTACAGTCCTGATATGGAGCAGGACAGGGACCTTCAGCTCCCTGGCATACCGCAGCAGCTTGGTGAGTCCCCCCACGTCGTGTCCGTCCACCGGTCCCAGGTAGGTGAAGCCCATATCCTCGAAGAGGCTGCACGGGAGCAGGGTCTCCTTCACAGCAGTTTTAATCTTATGGGTCACCCGGTAGATCCTCCCGCCCAGAGGCAGGACGCTCATGATCTTCCGGTAGCCCTTTTTGAAGCGCAGGTACTGGGGCTTGAGGCGCTGATGGGCCAGATGCTGGGCCACCCCCCCCACGCTGCGGGTGATGGACATGCCGTTGTCGTTGAGAATCACAATCAGGGGCTCGCCGCTGTTGCCCGCGTCGGACAGGCCCTCGTAGGCCAGCCCGCCTGAGAGGGCCCCGTCTCCGATCAGGGCCAATACACTGTAGGAAGCGCCCTGTAATGTTCTTGCCCTTGCCATGCCGACGGCTACCGAGACCGAGTTGGAGGCGTGCCCGGCAATGAAAGCGTCGCAGGGGCTCTCCGACGGCTTGGGGAAGCCGGAGAGTCCGCCGAAGGTCCGCAGGGTCTCCAGGGCCCCGCCCCGGCCGGTGAGGATCTTGTGGGCGTAGCACTGATGGCCCACATCGAAGACCAGCCGGTCCTCCCCGGTGTCGAAGACCCGGTGAATGGCCACGGTGATCTCCACCGCCCCCAAGTTGGAGGCCAGGTGGCCCCCTGTGCGGGAAACTGTATCGATCATGCGGGCGCGGAGAAGGGTGCAGAGACCGGCCGCCTCCCCGTCCGACATGTGCTTAAGATCCATGGCTTCGTCCAAAGTCAGAATAGTATCCCCCTCCCCTCGTCAGGAGAAGACCGCCGCCCCGATCAGGCCCACGGCCACCCCTAAAATTCCGCCCATCAGCACCTGGAAGGGGGTGTGCCCCAGCAGCTCCTTGAGTTCGCGCCCAAAAAATTCCGGCCGCATTTCCTTCCAGTGGGTCATGATATAGTTGAGGATCTTGGCCTGCTCCCCCGCCGCCTTGCGGACGTGAGTGGCGTCGTACATAACCACTGCGGCCAGCACCGCCGCAATGGCGAAGAGAGGCGACGACCAGCCGTACATATACCCCACCGACGAGGCGCAGGTGCAGACAAAGGAGGAGTGGGAGCTGGGCATTCCGCCGCTGCTCCAGATATAGCGCCAGTCGATCTTCCGCTTGCTGATGAGCACCACGAAAAACTTCAGCACCTGGGCCAGCGCCCAGGAGAAGATGGACAGATTTAAGATCAGGTTCCCAGTAAAGAAATCTACCACATTCTTCATGCTGAAATCTCCTTTGTGTATCGATTCAGTTGGCACGCATCGCCATCCAGACGGAAAACCAGTCCAGAAAAGACCGGTTTTCCCCAAAAATCTCCAGAGCGTCCCGGGCGGTCTCCGTCTGCTCCCCCACCAGCCGCACGCAGGCCTCCAGGCCCAGCAGGGTGGCATAGGTGTGCTTCCCGTTGACCGCGTCGGAGCCTGCGGGCTTCCCCAGCGCCTCGGTCCCGGCGGTGGCGTCCAGGATGTCGTCCTGGATCTGGAACGCCAGCCCCAGGGCCCGGGCGTACTGCCGGGCGGCCCCAATCCGGGGGTCCTCCGGCGGCACCTCCGCCGCCAGCAGGCCCAGCACGCAGGCGGCCTCCAGCAGGGCGGCGGTCTTCCCGGTGTTGATGCGGTCCAGCTCCTCCGCCGTCAGAGGACGGCCCTCCCCCTCCATGTCCAGCTGCTGCCCGCCGCACATACCATAGGCTCCGGCGGCTTCGGCCAGCACGGCGCAGGCGGCGGCCCGGCTCCGGGAACTCTGCCCCTCCGCCCCTGCCAGCTTGGCGAAGGCAGCCGCCTGGAGGGCGTCCCCCGCCAGAACGGCGGTGTACTCGTCAAAGGCCCGGTGACAGGTGGGCTTGCCCCGGCGCAGATCGTCGTTGTCCATACAGGGCAGGTCGTCGTGAATCAGGGAATAGGTGTGAAGCATTTCCACTGCACAGGCGTAGCCCAGAGCGGGCTCCGCCGCCCCGCAGGCCGCCTTGCAGAACTGGAGGGCCAGCACCGGCCGGATGCGCTTGCCCCCGGCCAGCAGGCTATAGCGCATAGCCTCCAGCAGACGCCGCTGGGGGAGCGCCTCCTGAAAGCAGCGGTCCAGGGCGTCCTCGGCCATCGCCCGGCACCGCTCATATTCCTTCTGATATTCCATCTCCTGCCAAATCTCCACGGCTAGCCCTCCCCCGTGAAGGGGGCGCGGACGGGAGCCCCGTCCGGCCCAGCCAGCAGCTTGCCGACCTTCTGCTCCGCCTTGTCCAACTGAGTCCCGCATTTTTTAATCAGGGCCGTGCCCTCCTCAAAGAGCGCCATGGAGTCCTCCAGGGGGGCGTCCCCCTGCTCCAGCAGGCGGACGATCTCCTCCAGGCGGGCCATGGACTGCTCAAATGTCGGTTTTTTCTCAGCCATTGTCTCCGCTTCCTTTCACCACACAGGGAATTGCCCCGTCCCGCACCCGGACGGTCAGAGAATCGCCGGGGGATACGTCCCCCACCGAGCGGACCACCGTGCCATCCGCCCCGCTGGGGATGGCATAGCCCCGCCCCAGGACCTTTAGGGGGCTCATGGCGTCCAGTCCGGCGGCCAGGCGGGCAAAGCGGGCCCGCTCCCGGCCCACGGCGGCGGACAGGCCGCTCCCCAGCCGGGCACGCTGGTAGTCCAGCAGCACCCGGCGTCCCGCTGTAAAGGCCCCCGGGTCCTGAAGAACCCGGCTCTCCCGGCAGCGGTCCAGGGCGTCCCGGGCCGCCGAGAGCCGGTGCTCCAGCCCCTTGGCCATGCGGCGCGCCAGCTGAGACAGCCGCTCGTACTGCTCGTTCTGGTCGGGGACCGCCAGCTCGGCGGCATTGGAGGGGGTGGCCGCCCGCAGATCGGCCACGTAGTCGGCGATGGTCACGTCTGGCTCGTGGCCCACAGCGGCAATCACCGGGATCTGAGAGGCAAAGATGGTCCGGGCCACGCTCTCGTCGTTGAAGGCCCACAGGTCCTCCATGGAGCCGCCCCCCCGGCCCGTGATCAGCAGGTCGGCAACCCGGTGCCGGTTGGCCCACGCGATGGCGGCGCAGAGCTCCCCGGGGGCCTCCGCCCCCTGGACCCGCACCGGCAGGACCAGAATCTCCGCCATGGGCCAGCGGGCCCCCAGGATGCGGAGCATATCCCGCACCGCCGCCCCCGCCGGGGAGGTAATGAGGGCGATCCGCCCGGGAAACCGTGGGATGGGCTTTTTATGGGCCTCGTCAAAGAGGCCCTCCTTCCACAGCTTTTCCTTGAGCTGCTCAAAGGCCAGGCAGAGCTCCCCCACCCCGTCGGGCCGGAGGGCGCTGCAATAGAGCTGGTACTGACCGTCCCGGGGGAAGACGGTGACCCGCCCATAGGCGGTGACCTGCATCCCGTTTTCCGGGCGGAAACGGAGGGACAGGGCCTCCCGCTTGAACATCACGCACCGGATGGCCCCCCCGGCGTCCTTGAGCGAAAAGTAGTGGTGCCCCGAGGGGTAGGTCTTATAGTTGGAGATCTCCCCCCGGACGTACAGGCCGGAGAGGAGCCCGTCCCGGTCCAGCAGGCCCTTCAGGTACTGATTCACCTGGGTGACACTGAGGACGGGGATCTCATCGGTTGTCACTGGCAAGGGTTGCTCCCCTCCCTCAGCAGGCGGCGGGCCAGAATGGCCGGTCCCATGGCGTTGTCGGCGGCGTATTGAGGCTGGGCAAAGACGGCCTGGCAGAATTCTGTCAGTACCCAGCGCAGCCGGGTATTGGAGGCCACCCCGCCGGAGCAGAGCACCGGCAGGCCGGGCCAGCGGTTCTGGGCCTCTGCTGTGGCGCGGTGTACCACGCCGGCCACTGTATTCAGGGTAAACCGGGCGATGTTGGCCGGTTTCTCCCCTTCCGCCAGCAGCTTTTTGACCTGGTTTTCCATGCCGGACAGGGAAAACGTCAGCCCGCTGAGCTTGACAGCGTAGTTCCGATCCGCGTCCGCCTGGCTGCTGAGGGCGTCCAGGGCCTTCCCCGCCGGAAAGGCCAGCCCCAGCAACACGCCGGTGCGGTCGATGAGCTGCCCCGCCGAGATATCGTTGGTGCCGCCGATCCGCTCCGCATGCACATTGCCCCCCTCGGGCTCCACGTAGAGCAGCTCGGTGGTACCCCCTGACAGGTGCCAGGCCAGCAGGGGGGCGTCCAGGAGCTCCAGCCGGCCCGCCGACCAGGCGGCGGCGGCCAGGTGCCCCTGCTGGTGGGAGACCGGGAAAAAGGGGACGCCCAGCACATCGGCCAGGGCTCTCCCCTGCCCCTCTCCCGCCAGAAAGCAGGGCATGTAGGAGCCCTCCACCGCCCGGGGGCGGGTGGAGGCGGCCACGGCCCCGATCTCCGCCAGCACCCCCTGCCGCCGCAGGGCCGCGAGCCGGCCGGGCAGGTGCTTCACGTGCTGAAAGAGGGCGTCGCTCTGCCGCAGGCCCAGCTCGCCGGGCCTCACATCCAAGAGGCGGCCCTCGTTCACGCCGTCCAGCCCGTCGAAGACCGCCGCCGAGGTGGTGTAGTTACTGGTGTCGATGCCCAGGGTCCGCATGGCCCTACTCCTGCCCGCCGGGGGCGGGGTCAAAGGTCCCCTCCTCGGGGGCGGCGGGGGTACGGACGGGCTCTGTCGGGCACTCGTTTCGGACAAAGGAGCCCATAATCCCGTTCACGAAGGCGGCCACCTCGCCGGACTCGTAGTGCTTGGTGAGCTCCACCGCCTCGTTGATGGCGGCGGCGTTGGGGATATCCTGCATGTACAGCACCTCGTACATAGCCACCCGCAGAATGGCAATCACCACCCGGGAGATGCGGGAGAAGCTCCAGCCTATGGCGTATTTGGAGATGTAGCCATCCAGCTCGGGCAGGTGCTCATAGGCGCCGCGGACCAGGGTCTCGATATAGGCCCGCTGCTTCTGGTTGGGAAATTCGGCGTAGAGGGGCTCCTCCTCCCCCACCGCCGCGAAGGTCGGGCGGTTCAGGGACTGCTCCAACAGCTCCCCGGCAGTCTGGCCGGTGAAGCTCAGCTCAAAGGTGAAATGGACGGCGATCTCTCGGGCGTTGGTTCTGGTCATGCGGCATCCTCCCTGGCGGGCGGAGCCCGCTTCTTTCTCTCACGCTCCAGCATGGATAGGTATTCTGTATTATACACCATCCCTGCATAGAAAATAAACCCTTACTTTTTAAGTTTCCTTTAGAATTCCTTATCAGACTCTTTAGGAACCTCTGATTTCACCGGCGTGTATGGATTGGCGAGCACATTTTTTGTCCGGCAAGGAATAAACAGCGCAGGAATCCCAGCGGAACATTTGCCGTTAAGACGTGCGCGGAGGGTAAATCAGAGGTTCCTTTATGAGGCGTCCCGGCGTATCCGTCCGCCGGGGCGGAAAGGCGCAAAAGGCCGGACGGCGGAAAACTGTCATTCCCGCCGTCCGGCCGGTGGCGCGCTTATCCCTTCTTGTGCTCGCGCTCAAAGGTGATGCCGGAGACCTGGACGTTCACGCATTCCACGGTCAGACCGCTGGTGTTCTCAATGGCGCTGTACACGGCCTCCTGCACCGCACGGGCCACGTCGGGGATGGTAAAGCCGTATTTGATGAGGAGGGCCACATCCACCCGGACGCTCTCCTCCTCCACGCTGATATGGATACCCTTGGCCAAGTTCTTTTTGCCCCCCAGCAGCTCGGCCAGCTCGGGGCCCAGGTTGGCGGCCAGACTGCCCACGCCCCCCACCTCCAGGGCGGCGGCGGCGGCGATGACAGCCAGCACCTCCTCCGATATATGGATGTTCCCCAGCTCATCGGGACGGGAAACGTACTCTCTTGTGTCAGACATACCGGTCACGCTCCTTTTTGCGGCGCAGGCCGCCCCCGGGCCCGGATAGGGACTCCGGCGTGGCTGCTCCTGTTCTTGCCCCCATTGTACCACAAACGCGGGAAATTACAACTTCTTTTTCAGCCGGAAGGCGGCCGCAGCAAAAAACAGCACGGTATGCATGCTGCATACCGCGCCGTCCGGGCGTCTTTTACTGTGGAGCCGCCCCCTACTCCGCCTCGATGATGGTGATCTGGCTGGCCTTGAGGCCGGTCTCCCCAGTGACAATCTCGGTGATTTTTGCAATATCCGCGTCGGTAAGTCCTCCGCTCACGGTGGATACCACCACCGACACGCTGCTGTCCCCGATAAAGGCCACACAGTCGGCATAGCCCTTGGCGGTGATCAGATTTTCAATCTGGGCCTCGGAGACCGTAAAATCGGCCAGGGTCTGGATGGTGGCCACCGCCTCCTCCCGCATGGCCTCGCTGGCCGAGTCGCCCTCAGAGGCCTGCTGGAGCAGGGAGAGGGCCGAATCCCGGGCCTGCTGCCGGTTGAGCCGGGCGGCGGCAAAATAACCGCTGGACTGGGCCGCAGGTGCGGGGGTGGCCTCTGGGCTGGGGCTGGCTGCGGGATCTGAACTGGTCTCCGGGACGGACGGCGTGGACGCCGGGGCGCTGGCCCCGTCCAGCAGCGGGTCCGCCGGGGCCCCTACCAGCGACGCCTGCCCCAGGGTCTTGCCCACATCCGCCGTGTCCTTGTTCTCATTCTGATAGGACCAGTTGAGATAGACCGCCGCACACACAAACAGGACGATGGCCGCCACCACTGCATTTCGTTTCCAGAGCTTCATCATTGAGTTCCTCCTCTTCATTCCCGGGATTCCCGGTTTGCACACTGCTTGAATTCCGGCGGAGCGTATCCGCACGCCGGTGCAAGGGTCAATTTCCCCGGCAGACCGAGATCCTGTCGGCCCCCAGCCCTGTGAGGTCGGCGACCGCCCCGGTGATGGCCAGCCGGACCGCCGGGTCATCCCCGCCGGGGCAGACCACCAGCGCACCCTGAAACTGGGGGGCGATCTCCTGGAGAGCCACCGCCTCCTCCACCCCGGTTCCCCGGGAGAGGATCACAGTGTTGACTTGGGAGTCCAGCTCCTCCCCCTTTTCGGTGGTCCGGCCGTCCTGGGCCAGGATCTGCCGGGCGCCGCTGCGCACCGTGAGCACCACCCGGACCCGCCCCGCCCCGTCGATCCGGGAGAGGGCGTCCTCCAGGCGCGCCTCCAGCCCGGCCCGGTCGAAGGTCCCGGAAGCCTCGGCCCGGGCGGCCGGCTCCGGCGCACCCCCGGCCTCCTCCTGGAAGGCCGGGAGCATCAGCAGCACCAGCCCCGCCAGGATCACCAGAAGGACAAATTTGTACTTC
This sequence comes from uncultured Flavonifractor sp., assembly GCA_947649225.1. Lineage (GTDB taxonomy): Bacteria > Bacillota > Clostridia > Oscillospirales > Oscillospiraceae > HGM12998. The sequence goes on along the minus strand of CANSQX010000009.1, from coordinate 25,511 downwards.
TCCAAACATCTGGCCAGCTTTTTTCCCCAGCCCCCCGGCTCCCTGCCTTTCATCCGCTCTCACCGCTTTCGTAGCTCTGCCGCTCCACCGGAATGGCGAAGTCGGCCTCAATCTGCCGGGCCAGCGCCTCCCGCTCCCCGGCGGTCAGGCCGCCCCGGACCGTGACTCCGCAGGGGACGGGCCAGCCGCCCTCCTCTGCCTGGGTCTCCACCTCCACTTCCAGAGGGCAGGTGATGCCCAGTGCGCCCGCCTTGTCCAGAATATATGCGCCCGACTGCTCGGCTATGATACCTTTTGCCAGGGCCTGGTTTTCGGCCTCCAGCGCCCCGTCATAGGCCGAGAGCTCGGCCCGGTACCGGGCCAGCGCCCGGGCCATGGTCCCCTCATCCAGCCGGAGCACCGGCTGCACCATGGCCAGCAACAGCACCAGCCCCCCGGTGAGGCGGCCGATCTTCCGCACCGTCCCCGGCGGGGTCAGCGCCTCGGCCAGGGCGGTGATCATGGCCGCACAGGTGAGCCCCAGCAGCCAGCTGCGCACCAGCTCCATCACACCACCACCGCCGTTACCGCCGACACCAGGGAGATGAGCAGCAGCACGGCACAGGCCCCCGTCATACCCAGCACCAGTCCAAACGCCCCGCCGATGGCGTCCACCAGCCCCGCCACCCGGCCGGAGGAGACCGTGGCCGTCAAAGCGGAGGCCGCCTTATAGGTCAGGTAGTGGATGCCCAGGGAGAGGAACGGCGCAATACAGATGCATAGAATGACGATCATACCAAATACCCCCACTGCATTTTTCAAAACCCCCGCCCCGGCCAGCACGGTCTCGGCCGCATCAGACAAAATGCCCCCCACCACCGGCACCACGCTGGACATGGTAAACTTGGCCGCCTTGACGGTGACGGCATCGGCCGTGCCCGCCACCACGCCGCTCACCGTCAGATAGCCCACGAAGACGATCAGCACCGCTGTCAGCACGGTGGTCACCACCCATTTCAAGGTGGCTCCAATCCGCTTGAGGCCGTCGTTCCCCAGCGCGGCGTAGCCCACCGACGCGGCAATATAGGCGTAGACCAGGGGCATGAGCAGACGGTTGATGAGGGTCATCAGCACGTCGGTAAAGAGCATGGTGGCAAACTGACGGGCCACCGCGCTGCCGGGAGAGCCCGCCGCCGCCGCTGCGGCCGTCACCGCCGGGATCAGCAGCTTGGAGAAGGTCTCCATATGGGAGATGGCCGTCCGGCCCATGCCGATGAGCGCGTGTACATCGGCCACTGATACCGCCGTCACCGCCAGAGCGCCCGCCAAGGCGGCCGCGTCAGCGGCCGGACCCCCGCCCGCGCCGCTGTATAGCCCCCCGGCCAGACCGCAGAGCACCACGACCACCACCAGCAGCACGCCGCTGCGCAGGGCCTTCCTCAGCACGCCAAACACCTGCCCGCTGCCTGTGTCCAGGATGTAGGACAGCCCCTCCTCCAGGCTGACGCCGTCCTCCAGGCTCAAATCCCCGATGTAGTCCCGGGCCGACTCCTCCAGACCCTCCAGATCCAGTGCCTCCGACTGGGCCTGGAGCACGTTGGAGGCCGAGGCCGTACCCAGCCCAGTTAATAGGAAAAGCACCCCGGCCAGAGCCATCCATCGCCGTATCATTCCAACTCCCTCTCTCCCCCGCGCCCCGTTACAGGAGGCCCGTTATGGTATCCAGCACCGCCTCCAGCAGGGGCAGGGCTGTCAGGAGGGCCAGAGCCGCCCCGGCGATCTCCACAAAGGAGGCGATGCCCCCCTCCCCCGCGTCCCGGCAGACCTCGGAGGCCACCCGGGCCACGATGGCGATGCCCACGGTCTTGATCACCGGGGCCAGCACGGCGGGCGAGAGCCCGGCCAATTCCCCCAGCCTGTCCATCAGCGCCCGGACGCTGCCGATGGCGTCTAAGGAGAGGGTCAGAATAACCGCTCCCGCCGCCAGGGCCACCACCACGCCGATCTCCCGGACGTTCTTCCGGACCACCACCGCGCACAGGGCCGCGGCCACCGCCAGGGCGGCCACCCGCAGCATGTCCCCCATGGCGCTACAGCCCAAACAGATCCTTGACCAGGTCGAACAGGCTGCTGATCTCCTGCACCACCATCATAAGGACCACCACCAGCCCCGCCAGGGTGGTCATGGTGGCCTGCTCGTCCCGGCCCGAGCGGGAGAGCACCTGGTTGAGCACCGAAACCAGTATGCCAATGGCCGCTATCCGGAAAATCAAATCAATATCCATGGTCCGACTCGCTCCTTTGTATCATCGTCCGCCTTGCCGCCTCCCGGCGGCTCAGAGCAGCAGAATCACCAGAAAGGCCCCCGCCGTCAGGCCCAGCACCCCATACATCCGGCCCGTCTTGAGCCGGTTCTCCTCCGCCTGGGCCAGGATGGGCGCCAGCTCCTCCCGAACCCGGGCCAGGGCCGCCCGCTGGCCCTCCCCGTCATAGCGGCCCAGCACCGCCCCCAGCCCGGCCAACAGGGTGAGCTCCTCCCGCTCCAGCCCCAGGGGGACCTCCTCCAGGGCTCCGGCCCAGATCTGGCCCAGATCCTGCTCCCCCAGCCTGTCCAATCCGGCCCGGCAGCGGACGAAGAGGGCGGACAGGGGGGGCGGCGTCCGGTCCGCCAGGCGCTCCAGCAGCTCCGGCATGGGGGTGAGGGAGAAGGAGAGCTCCCGCTCCATCAGCGCCAGCGCCGCCAGAACCGCCCGAAGGGTCCGCACCCGGCTCCCCAGCCGTGCCGCAGCCAAAAATCCCAGCACGGCTGTTCCCCCCACCACCAGGAGGGCCCCCAGCCCCCTCAGCATAGCCTGTCCTCCCCCAGGGGGAGCACCTGGAACCGCCGCTCCCCCGCCTCCCGGCGGATGACCACCAGCCGCCGGAAGATCCCCAGCGCCAGCAGCCGCCGGTAGAGGGGCCGCCGGGTCAGATCCGCCAGATCCGCCCCGTGGGCGGTGGCCAGCAGGGCCACCCCGCAGTTGGCCGCCGTCTCCAGGGCCGCGATATCCGCCGGGGCGGTGATCTCATCGGCGGCCAGCACCTGGGGGTTCATCCCCCGCAGGAGCATCAGCAGCCCGGTCCCCTTGGGGCAGCCGTCCAGCACGTCGGTATGGGCCCCGATGTGGAACTGCGGGACGCCGCCCCACATAGCGGCCAGCTCCCCCCGCTCGTCGGCCGCCCCCACCCGGAGAGGCGGGCGGCCCGCCCCGTCCGAGAGGGCCCGGATCAGGTCCCGGAGCAGGGTGGTCTTGCCCGACCCGGGGGGCGAGAGGATGAGGGTGCTCTGGAGCGCCCCGCCATCCCACAGCTTGTCCCGGATGCCGTCCGATGCCCCCGGGATCTCCCGGGCCACCCGGACGGCCAGGGAGGACACCTGCCGCAGGCTGCGGACCTCCCCCTCCCGGACCACGGCGCTGCCGCAGATCCCCACCCGGTGGCCCCCCTGGACCGTAAAAAAACCCTGCCGTACCTGCTCCAGGGCGGTGTGGGCCGAAGCCCGGGTGGCGATCTCCAGCACCAGGGACAGATCCTCCGGGGTCACAAGCGCCTCGCAGCCGGGCACCGGGCGCTCTCCCCAGGGTCCCGCCACCGTAGGGGGCCGCCCTGCCCGGAGGCGGATCTCCTCGGCCCGGCTCTGAGTTCCGCCGTCCAGGCCCTCCAGCCCCCGCCGGAGGGGGCCCGGCATCAGAGCCGCCGCCTGCCGGAAGCATCCGGCGGCCTTGGGCAGCTGCATGGTCTGCATATCCTCACGTCCTTTGCACGTCCTCGGTTGATAGCACATTCTATGAGGGGCTGTCCACCTTTATGACGGGAGACGAAAAAAACCGCCCTGCCTGCTCCAACGGAGCAGGCAGGGCGGTCCTACCAGATAGGGTGCTTTGTATTGTGTGCCGGCGGGTCCGGCGGGAGCCGGGGAGCGCCGTTTATTCAGAGCCGCTCTCCTCCTCCGGCTCCATCCAGAGAAGGATATCGTCCAGATCGTCCCGGCTCCGCAGGCCGTCGGCCAAGCTCTCGAACGCCTCGTCCGAGAGCCCGGCGGGCAGGGCGTACTCCTCGGTATAGCCCCCCGCTTTGCAGCTGTCCGCCCAGCGGCGGGCCTCCGGATTGCCCTCCGGGAACAAAAGGGCCACCCGCCGGAGCTTGTCCGCGCCATCCTCTGTTGGGGCGTCAGATTCTGCGGGGGGCTCAGAAGCTGCGGGAGCCTCGGGTCCGGCCGGGGCCGTGGTCTCTACGGAGATACCGGCGTCTGAAGTGGTCCCGGCTGCGTCCGTCTCCGCTATCCGGTTGACCCAGAGCTCCTCTGGGGTGTGGCTGCGGATCTTCAGGTGGTAGATGAGCAGCGCCAGGGCAATCAGCGTGGTGACGGCGGCCACCAGCTGGGACACCCGGATGGGGGTGTGGAACAGATACAGGCTGTCGGTGCGCAGGCCCTCGATCCAAAAGCGGCCCAGGCCGTACCACAGGAAGTAGGAGGCGAACATCTGGCCGTCAAAGCGCCGCCGCTTGGCGATCTGGGACAGCAGGACAAAGCCGGTGAGGTTCCACAGAGATTCATATAAAAAGGTGGGGTGGACCTCCACATAGGTCCAGTTCCCGTCCGCGAACTCGTGGATCCCCATGCGCCAGGGCAGGCTGGTGGGGCCGCCGTAGGCCTCGATATTGACGAAGTTGCCCCACCGGCCGATGCACTGCCCGATCAGGAGCCCGAACACCCCCAGGTCCCCGAAGGCCAGGAATTTGATGTGCCGCACCTTACAGAAGACCAACAGGGTGAGCACCGCCGCGATGACGCCGCCGTAGATGGCCAGGCCGCCGTCCCAGATTTTCACCATCTGGAGGAAGTCCAGGGAGCCGTCCGCTTTTCGGAACAGATCCAGGTAGAAGAGAATGTAGTACAGCCGCGCCCCGATGATGGCCAGGGGCACGGCGAAGAAGAGCATGTCGATCACGTCGTCCTGCTTGATCCCAAAGCGCCTGGACACCCGGCAGCAGTAGACCACCGCCAGCAGAAAGCCCGCCGCGATGATGATGCCGTACCAGTAGATGGGCCAGCTCCCCAGGTGGAAGGCCACCCGGTTGAGGGTATGCTCCCCGAGACCCAGGCCGGGAAAGGCCACGCTGTGCATCATGGCCTCCCCCCTGCCCCGGCGGGCCGGACCACGGCCAGGGCCGCCCGCTCGGGCGCCATCCAGCGGCGGAGGCAGTCCTCCACATCGGACTTCTCGATGCCGTCAAACACCTCGGGGAAGCGCAGGTAGTCCACCCCGGCAAAGTGGCTCTGGGCCAGCTGCACGCAGATAAACTCAAAGGAGTTCAGTCCCCGGACCCGGCTGCCGTAGGCCGCCTTTTTCAGCCGCTGCCACAGGGCCCCGTCAATGCCCTCCCGGGCCAGGCGGCCTGCCTCGGCCAGCACCGCGTCCCGGACGGCCTCCGGATCCCGGCTCTCCCCGCCTGCGGCCAGGAAGGCACAGCCGGGATAGGCCTCGTACCCGTAGCCGAAGCTGCTGTTGATCAGCCCCGCGCCGTAGAGCCTGGCATACAGGGGGCTCGAGGTGCCAAGCAGGGCCTCCAGCCCCAGCTCTCCCATGAGCTGGCGGCGGAGCCGCTCCTCCCCCATGGGGGCGGGATCGGCCTTGAAGCCCAGCTGGAAGATGGGGGTGGAGACCTCCATCTCCATGGTCTGGAGGGGCCTGGCCGCCGTCTCTGGCTCGTCCGCCCCGCAGCTGCGCTCGATGGCCTGGCCGCTCCCATGGGGCAGAACCTCCCGGGCGATCCGGCACACCTGCTCCGGGTCCACGTCCCCCGCCACGCACAGCACCATGTTGGCCGGGCAGTAAAACGCCCGGTGGCAGGCGTACAGGGTGTCCGCTGTAATCTGCGCGATGGAGGCCCGGCTCCCGGCCACCGACACCCGGATGGGGTGGCGCTCGTAGAGTCCCTCCAGCAGGCTCATAAAGACCCGCCATTCCGGGTCGTCTTCGATCATCTGGATCTCCTGGCCGATGATCCCCTGCTCCTTGTCCACGCTCTCCTGCGTGAACCAGGGCACCGAGACGAAGGACAGGAGAATCCTTAAATTCTCCTCAAACCGCCGGGTACTCTCAAAGTAGTAGCCGGTGATGGCCGAGCTGGTGAAGGCGTTGGGCGAGGCCCCGTTGGCCGCCAGGTCCTGGAGGGCGTTGCCGTCCTCGGTGTCGAACATCTTGTGCTCCAGGAAGTGGGCCACCCCGGCGGGGGTGTCCTGCCACGCGCCGTCCAGCTTGAAGCGCAGGTCCATGCCGCCGTAATTGGTGGCGAAAAAGGCGTAGCTCTTCTGAAAGCCCGGCTTTTGGTCCACATAGATGTGGAGCCCGTTCTCCAGCCGGGCGTGATAGACTCGCTCCCCCAGCCGGGGGTACTGCTGCTTTACCATGGGCCCCTATGCCTCCTTGCCTTTCAAGAAATAGACCGTATCCAGAACAGCCTTTCGGGCGGCCGCCTCCACCTGCGCCCGGGTGACGGCCTCCACCCGGCGGGCCAGCTCCTCGGGGCTCTCGGTGAGCCCGGCGGCGGCCTGGCCCAGCCAGTAGTCCTCCAGCCGGCTCTGGGCGTCCAGGGTGGTCATCAAAGTGCTGACCACCGAGCGGCGGGCCCCCTCCAGCTCCTGATCGTCGAAGTTCCCCTCCTGGCAGGCTCTAAGCTGGGCCAGAATCTCGTCCCGGGCCGCCTGGAACTTGTCGAACTCCACCCCGGAGGACACCATCAGAATGCCCTTATACTTCATCAGGCCGGAGCTGGCGTAGTAGCACAGAGACAGCCGCTCCCGGACGTTCATAAAGAGCTTGGAGGTGGTGGTCCCGCCGTAGACTGCGTTAAAGAGGGCCATGGCGGGGTAATCCCCGTCCCAGGCGGCCGAGCCGGTGCGGAAGCCCAGGGCCAGCTTGCCCTGGGTCACGTCCAGTGCCTCCTCCGCCAGCCGGGAGGCGGACGGGGCGGCAGGCTCAGCGGGCCGGGCGGGCCGGATCCGGCTGTCCGAGACGGGCAGGCCGTCCAAGGCGGCGCTCAGGGCGCTTTTCACCCGCTCCAGCGGGGCGGAGCCGCAGTAGTAGAGCTCGATCCAGGCGTCCCGGAGCAGGGCCTGATACTGGGTCCACAGGGCTGCGCCGGTAATGGCTCCGGCCCGCTCCTCGCTGCCCAGCCGGTCGATGCCGAAGGGCTCTCCGGCGCACATCTCCTCCAGCAGCCGGGTCTGGGCGTACTGCCGCTTGTCGTTGATCTGGGCCCGGATGGCGCTGAGGAGGTTTTGCTTCTCCCCCTCCACATAGTCCGGGCGGAAGGTCCCCCCCTCCAGGGCGGGGCGCAGGAGGAGATCCCCCATCAGTCCGGCGGCCCGCTCCAGCAGGGGCTCCCCGCCGGGGGCATAGGCGTCGTCCAGAAAGCTGCCCGTAAAGCCCACGCACTGGGTCTCCCCCTTCTTCCGGACCAGAGGCTCGATGGAGCCGCCGTAGAGGTCGTCCAGGGCGGCCGACAGGGCCTCCATGTCCGGGTGGCGGGCGGTACCCCGGCGGAGCACCTGGGGCACCAGCGCATTGAGGGAGGCGGTCTCCGCCGCCATGGGGGCGAGCAGGCGCACGCCCAACATACAGGACTTGAATTTTTCCGTATGCACCGCCGTCAGCCTGACGCCGGGAAACAGTTCAGTTTGCGTGACCTGGGTCACTGGCTACCAATCCTTTCCTGAGAACCTGAGCGGTTCTGAAATGCAGACCCTATTATACAACAACTTGGCGGATTTGGCACCCTCTAATCGAAAAAATGTGGATCGGGGCGGCCGGGCTCAGCCGGGCGCGAGGGTGAGCGCCAGCCGGTGCTCTCCGTCCAGCTCCGCCAGGGGGACCCCGTCTCCGGCGGGCGCGCCGTCCAGCAGGAGGGCAGCCCGCTCCCCCCGGGTCACGGCGATGCGCAGCACCGCCCGCTCGGTCCGCCACACGGCGGTGTAGCCAGGCCAGTCCGCGGGGAGCACCGGCTCCAGGAACAGCCGCCCGGCCCGCAGCTTGAGCCCCAGCAGATCCTCCACGGCGGTGCGGTAGTACCAGCCCGCCGCCCCGGTGTACCAGCTCCAGCCGCCTCTTCCCCGGTGGGCGGGGGCGGCGTACACGTCGGCGGCCAGCACATAGGGCTCGGCCCTGTAGACGGCCGGGTCGTGCCCGGCGGGCAGCAGGGTTTTTAGGATACCATACCCCTCCTCCGCCAGGCCCAGCTCCAGGCAGGCCAGGGCCAGCCACACGGCGGCGTGGGTGTACTGCCCGCCGTTCTCCCGGACGCCGGGGATATAGCCCTTGATATAGCCGGGCTCCTGGTCCCCGCTGTCAAAGGCGGGGGTAAAGAGGCGCACCAACCCCGCCTCCTTGTCCCACAGGAGCTTTAAGGCCGACCGGACGGCCCGCTCCGTCTTTTCCCGGTCCCCACCCGCCAGGACGGCCCAGCTCTGGGCGATGGAATCGATCCGGCACTCCTCATTCTCCCGGCTCCCCAGGGGCGCGCCGCTGTCATACCAGCCTCGGAGGAACCAGTCCCCGTCCCAGGCGGCATTGGCGGCCTCCCGCAGGCGAACGGCGGCGGCACGGAAGGTCTCCGCTCTGACCCCATCGCCCCGTTCCGCACAGAGGGGAGCCAGCCGCTCCAGCACATGGACGGCGAACCAGGTAAGCCACACGCTCTCCCCCCGGCCCTCCGCCCCCACCAGGTTCATGCCGTCGTTCCAGTCCCCGGTCCCCATAAGGAGCAGGCCGTGGTCCCCGGTGCCCCGCGCCAGCACCAGCTCCGCCGCCCGGCAGGCGTGCTCATAGACCGTACCCGTCCGGGGAGACCGGGCAGGCTGCTCGTAGCGCTCCCCCTCCTCCGGCTCCAGGGGGGGCGACTCCAGGTAGGGACAGCGCTCATCCAAAAGGCCGTCCTCCCCTCGCCGCGCCCGGTAGGCGCACACTGCGTAGGGCAGCCAGAGCAGATCGTCCGAGATCCGGGTGCGCACCCCCCGGCCGGGGCCGGGCTCCCCCGCCTCCGGCTCGTGCCACCAGTGCTGCACGTCGCCCTCCCAAAACTGGTGGGCGCAGGCCCGCAGAATCTGGTTCCTGGGGATCTCGCTGCCGGTGAGCAGCAGGGCGCAGGCGTCCTGGAGCTGATCCCGGAAGCCGTAGGCCCCGCCGCTCTGGTAGCGGGAGGTCCGCCCCAGCAGGCGGCAGGCCAGGACCTGGTAGAGGGCCCAGCCATTGAGGTAGCTGTTCAGGCTCTCGTCGGGGGTGCGGAGCTTGAGGGCTGAGACCTGGCGGTTCCAGTACATCACCGTCCGGTTCAGCAGCTTGCGGGCCTCCCGCACATCCCCCAAAGCCACCGCCCCCCGGGCGTCTGTGGTCAGACTCAGAGCCCCGCTGATTGGGTAAAGCGTTTCTCCTTTCCATCTGCTCTGATAGACCAGCGCAGCGGGCGGCCCCTCCAGCTCCACCAGCCAGATCCGCAGATCTTGATCCGGTGGAATAAAAGCAGTGAGCACCGTGCGCCGGTCCCGCCAGGTCTTGGCCCAGCGGGCAAAACCGGGGCCGTAGGTCACATCACAGACCAGGCCGTCGGCGTCCGCGAAGAGGGAGCGCTCCCCCTCCTCTGTCCGGAGCATCAGGGTCTCCGGTCCGCCGGTTTGCAGGGGGTCGTTCTCCCAGGCGGTGAGCAGATGCTCCCGGGCATTGCCCAGCCAGAGGTGGCCGCAGCCGGTCTCGTCCGGCATCCAGCCCAGGGAGCCGTTGGTGAGTATCTGGCTCCAGCCCACCGGCGGGAGCCGGGGCCCGGCGTGGAGGGTAAAGGTCCCATCTGGTCCGTTCTCCCACAGGGGCGCCCCCTGCTCCATTGTAAAGGGAAATCGCCTTTCAGATATGGCAGGACGGTGAAAGGCCGGATAGGGTCCCCCTGCCGGGATCCCGGCCTCTTCCAGGGCGGGCGCTGGGGCATCCGCCAGGTGGATGCCCCCGTGGCTCCCCAGACGGTGATCCCAGTGGAGCGCCCGGAGCTGCCCGGCCAGAAAGGTGCGGATAGGGCGGCGGTAGTCGCCCCCCTCGTCCAGCAGGAACACCAGATCGAAAGAATAGCCGCAGGCGGCCAACAGCCGGTGGCCACCGATCCAGGCCAGCGCCTGTTCGGCCTCCTCCCGGCCGGCGGGTCGGAACAGGGCGATGGGGTCGTCCCCTGACACCCCGTAGGGCCACAGGCGGGCCTGCTCCACCGCCGGACACGGTCCCGGATACTCCAGCGCCGCCAGCAGTTCAAATACCTGTAAAGCTTCTCTCTCTGACAGGTGGAGGGCGGCGATCAGCCGGTCCAGACGGCCGCTCTCCCCGCCCCTGTCCCCGTGGAGCAGGGCGCGGGCGTTCTCCAGGGCCTCCTCCCCGCCCGCCCCGGGGGCCAGGGCGAAGCGGACGGCCCGGCTCTCCCCCGCCGCCAGGGCCAGCGGCGTCCGCACCAGCAGGCAGGGGTCCAGCACCGCACCCGCTGTGCTCCGGGCGGGCCGCCGGAGGGCATCGGGAAGGGCCGCCCGGCCTCCCCGGCCCAGAGCCTCCTCCCGGCTGGTGTCAAAAAAGGCGGTCTGCGCATCCCAGACCACGGCCAGGGCGGGGGTCCCGTCCCCCCTCTTCCGGGGCCGCCGGGTGAAGATCACCCCATCGCCGGTGTAGGCGCTCTCCAGAAAGAGCTTGGAGAAAGCCGGGTGGGCCTGGAAATCCCGGGCCGCTGCCAGCACCGGCTCCAGATAGCAGGCCAGCTCCCCCCGGAATTTCCGGGAACCGGTCAGCCGGACCTCCCAGATCACCCCGTTCCCCCTGTCCGGGGCCCGCAGGCGGATCACCGCCTCCGCCCCGGCGGACCGGGCCGTCCAGGCCGCGCCGCCGTCAAAGCGCCAGCGGACCGGGACCAGCGGCTCGGCCCCCGCCTCCGTCCCCAGGAGGAAGGTGACCCCCTCGCCGCCGGTGAGCTGGAGGTCCCCCCAGCAGGTCCGGCTGGTTCCGGCCGCCGTACACAGCACCGAGACCGCGCTGTTGGACACCAGGTGACAGGGCGGACGGCCCGCGCCGTCCCAGTCCCCCTCCCGGACAAAGCCGCCGGGGCTCAGGCGGCGGGGGCGCTCCTGGGCCTCCAGGGCGGGCTGCTTGAGCAGGGCGGCCCCCACCGGGACCTTCTCCTGCAAGAGCTCCCGGTAGGCCCCCATGGAGCAGTCCCGCAGAAAGCGGCGCACCATGATGTTGTCCCGCAGGGCGTTGTCTACCGCCACCAGACTCATGCCCAGGTGGTGGGACATATAGGACTTCACCAGGGCGAAGGGCCCCTCCCCTGTCAGGCGGGCGGGGGTGTAGTCCAGGGCCTCGCAGAGTCCGTACCTCCCCTCCGCCCCCAGATCCCGGAGGCGGCGGAGGTTCTTCGCCGCGCTGCCCGGGGCGATGGGCAGCGCCAGAAAGGAGGCGTAGGGGGCGATCACCAGGTCCTCGTCCAGGCCCCGGCGGAGCCCCAGCCGCTGGACCCCGTGGGCCTTGTACTGGTAGTGCATCCCCGGATCGAAGGCGAAAAAGGCCGACTCGGAGATCCCCCAGGGGACCTTTTTGGCCTGGCCCCGCCGCCGCTGCTCGTAGACGCAGAAGCACAGGGACTCGTACAGCAGGCTGTTGGGCTCCACGGGCATCAGCAGGTTGGGCATGAGGTACTCGAACATGGTCCCCGTCCAGGAGCACATGCCGCTGTAGTCGTTGTCCCCTGTCAGCATCCGGCCCAGACAGCGCCAGTGGCGGGGCTCCACCTCCCCCCGGGCCACTGCGATATAGCTGGTCTGCCGGGCCTCGCTGGCCATCAGGTCATACCAGCCCTGGGTATAGCCCTCCTTCTCCAGGTCGTAGCCGATGAAAAAGAGCCGCCGCTCCCGGTCATAGAGGGCGGAAAAGTCCATGGCGTCAGACAGAGCCTCGGCCCGGCGGGCCAACCCGGCCTCGCCCCACTCGTAGAGCCCCTCCCGCAGGGCGATGAGGCAGCCGCAGAGGTTTCCACTGTCCACCGTGGACACGTACCGAGGGCGGAGGGGCTCCAGCGTGCCGGTGTCGTACCAGTTATAGAGGTGGCCCCGCCATTTGGGCAGCTGTTCCACGGTCTCCAGGGTGCGGCGGATGAGCCCGGCCGCCTTTTCCCGGGAAATATACTCCAGATCGGCGGCGGCCAGGCAGCAGAGCAGGGCCATGCCGGTATTGGTGGGCGAGGTCCGCCGGGCCAGCCCCGCCGGGGGCTGCTCCTGCCAGTTGTCCGGCGGGAGCCAGTGGTCCTCCGCCCGGAGAAACTCGTCGAAATACCGCCAGATCAGGCTCCCCTCGTGGAGCAGGAAGGCCCGGTCGGCGGCCAGGACGGACCGGACCTCCCGGATGGGGCGGCTCAGGAGCCAGGCGAACACGGGCGACAGGGCCCACACCAGCCCCGCCGCCGCCCCCGCCGGGAACCGGGAGAAGACCATGGCGGCCAGGCCGATGAGGATGGCGGGCCACTGCTTCCGGCAGTTGGCCCAGACGCCGTCCCCGGCCCGCCGCTCGGCATCCGCCGCCGTCACCCAGGCCAGAAGCCCCCGGCGGGTCACCAGCTGCCGCCACAGGGAGGTGGCGATGGCAGAGGCGCAGGTGGCCGCATGGAGGGGCAGAAAGAGCAGCTGTACCAGGGTCTGGAGGATAACCCCGCCGAAACCGGCAATGATGGTGGAGTGGTAGCGGGCCTTCAGCCCCGCGCCCCCCCGCCAGACCAGCTCAGCCCCCGACAGCAGCAGATTGGATGCGGCGGCCAGGATGGCAAGCCCTGCGGCCGCGGCGAAGTCCGGGCCCGGGAGGCACATGCCCAGCAACAGGGCCAGCAGGGTACACACCGGCGAGAGGGACCGGCGGAGATTGTCGAAGATCTTCCATTTGGCAATGGGCGGGATGGGATTGGCCTCGGTCCGGCCGCTCTGGTTTTTTACCTGCCGGCCCAGCCAGGGCAGCAGCTGCCAGTCCCCCCGCACCCAGCGGTGCAGGCGGGCGAAATAGGCGCTGACCTTATAGGGGTAGCTGTCGGTGAGCTCCACGTCCCCCAGCAGTCCTGCGTGGAGGTAGGATCCCTCCAGCAGATCGTGGGAGAGGATCCGGTTCTCGGGGAACCGGCCGTCCAGACAGAGCAGGAAGGCGTCCACATCGAAGACGCCCTTGCCCGTGTAAGTGCCCTGGCCGAAGAGGTCGTGGTACACGTCGCTGCACGTGCCGCCGTAGGGGTCCACGCCCCCCTGTCCGGCGAAGATGCGGGAGAACTGGCTCTTGTTGGCCGCCCCCAGCTCCACCCCCACCCGGGGCTGGAGCACCCCGTAGCCCGCCGTCACCAGGCCCCGGCGGCGGTCCACCACCGGGCGGTTCAGGGGGTGGAGCATGGCCCCCGCCAGCTCCCGGGCCGTCCCCACGTTGAGGCTGGTGTCCGAGTCCAGGGTGATCACCAGCTGAACGCCCCGGAGCCTCCGGCGGTTCCCCGCCTCCACCCGCAGGCCGGTCCTCTTCCCCCGCAGCAGGCGGCAGAGCTCCAGCAGGGCCCCCCGCTTGCGCTCCCAGCCCTGGTAGCGCTCCTCCACCGCCTGAAAGGCGGGCTCCCGGAAGAACAGGTAGAACCCTCCGCCGTGCTTTTCGTTCAGGGCCTCCACCGCCCGCCGGGCGGCGGTCACCCAGCCCCGGGCCCGGTCCCCCATGGGGGTCCCGCTGTCGGGAAGATCGGCCAGCAGGCCCAGGCTGAGCTGGTCCCCTGCGTCCCGGTTGGCCAGGCGGTAGCGCTCCAGCAGGGCGGCGTACTCCGGCCCGCTCTTCTCCCCGGTGAGGAGCCCCGCGATGACGCAGAGGGTCCGCCCGCGCTCCGGGATGCCCTCCTTCAGGGCCAGCCGGTGGACCGGCCGGGGGGGCACCAGCCGGACGATCAGGAAGTCCAGCACATTTTTTACAATGTCGGACACCGGCAGCAGGAGGAGCACCGTCACCACCCAGCTGTGGAGGCAGAAGCCCATCAGCAGCACCAGGAAGAGGGTGGGCAGCAGCACCGCCGCCCCGTAGCACCCTTCCCGGCTCCGCCGGGGCGGGCGGCCCATGGGGCGGCGATAGAGGAACCAGCCCACATGGCGCTCCTCTCCCGTTCCCCCCTCCGACAGCTCCAGCACCCGGCGGGCGGCCTCCCCCTCGGACAGGCCGTGCCGCCGGGCCAGAGCGCAGAGGGTCCGGCGGTAGCGGACCCGGGTGGCGTCGTCCATCTGCCCATAGATCCCCGCCGGGTCCCGGCGGAGAGTCTGCTCCACGCCGCTGGCCTCCTCCAGCAGCTTCCACAGGCCGGGAGCCGACAGGGCCCTGAGCGCGGTGAAAATGTGCTCCAGCTCCTGTGCGGCCCCCTCCGCGCCGATCTGCCGTCCCACCTCCGCCAGCCGGAGGACCAGCGCCCCCCGGAGGGCGGGGAAAAAGTGGGCCAGCTCCTGTTCGGTAAGGGGGCGGACCGACCGGACCCCAGACAAAAAGGCGGCGATACCCGGGGCGTCCAGCACCCCGTCCGCCCCGGCCAAGGCCCGGCACAGGGCCGCCACATAGGGCGTCCGCCGCCCGTTGATGCAGAGCGCACGCAGGCGGCGGGCCCTTTTCAGGCTCCGCATCCCCTCCTGGCCCTCCCGCTGGGCCAGGTACCAGTTGTCCAGCAGCCACTCGGCCGCCGCCGGGGGCTCCGCCTGCCGGGCCAGCTCCCTCCGCAGCCGGGCGGCCGCCCGCAGGGCCCTGTGGATCTCCGCCGCCGCCCCCCGTCCGCTGATCCGCCCCTCCGGGGTCCACATACCCGCCAAATCGGCCCCCAGGCGCTCCAATGTGTGCTCCATGTGCTCCGCGGCCTCCTCCAACCATAGTCCCTTCCAGTTTCTCCTGCCGGAGGGGAATCTATACGAAAAGGAGGGTACAGCGGAACTTTTTCTGCTATAAGCGTATAATTTCCGCGCAGATCTCCGGCGCTGTCCGTCCGGACGTGTCAATTTTGACCGTGCGCAGGCCCTGATACCTCGGGAGCCTCGCCAGGCTCTCCGCCAGGGCCTCCGGGCCCCGGAGACCCCGGGCCTGATCGGACGCAATCCGGGCCGCCAGGCTGGCCGCATCTGCCGTCAGGGAGACGCACGCCACCGCGCAGTCCGCCGTGTCCAGGCGGGACAAAATGGCGTCGATGGTGCTCTGTTGGTCCATCACCCAGCAAAACAGCACGGTCTCATAGGCGGTGCATTGAAGAAACCGGTTCAACAGATAGCAGATGTTGTCCAGCACCATCGCCTTGGTCTCCTCCGTCACTTGGAAGGGACTGGCGTCCCAGCACCAGTCCCCATCCAGAAATACGCTGTTGGGCAGCGCCCGCTTCAGCTGCTGGCACACTGTGGTCTTTCCCACGCCCATGGGCCCGCCGATCAGAAACAGCTTTTTCATGCTTCTCTCATCCTCTCTTCCGCTCAAATGGTTGCTCTTGTAGCATAGGCGGGCCGTGCCCGCAACGCGGAGGAAAAACTCCCTTTTTCAGAACGGTGTTGTTGAAAGCCGTTTCGCAAAACCGTCCGCAAAACTATCCGCAGCGGGCAATAACCCATTGAAAGGATACCTGCCCGATCAATACTAGACTACGCTTCGTTTGGAACATGTCAAAATACCCAAACGGCGGATCTTTTCCCGCCATACGGCGTGAATCATTCTTGAAATACACCAAGTGTTCCTGTTAATTTTCCCCTTATCTAGTAGAAAAAACTCGCCGTTGGGCATTCCGCCAATGTTCAAACAAGGCCTAATATGTGGAACCGATGACAGCACAGGATGCCGGAGCCTATCAACACGCTTTTGTGGAAACCGCCGGAGTTATCGTCCAGCGATCCTTTCTCAAAAGTGACGGCAAAACTGGCCCTTGACAAATGGAAAAAAGTATTGTATGATACCCTCGTTGTAAAGCTCAGCCGCTTTACAGAATACGCAGAGGGGGTCTGCTCCATGGCGATGAAGAATCAGGCCTACCGGATGGCCCTTCTGTACGATTTTTACGGAGACATGCTCACCGACCGGCAGAGGGAATTTTACGACCTCTACTACAATGAAGACCTCTCCCTCGCCGAGATCGCAGAAAACTACGGCATCACCCGCCAGGGGGTCCGGGACGTCATCGTCCGGGCGGAGGCCGTCCTCACAGAATTGGAGGACAAAACCGGCATCATCCGCCGCTTTCACAGGATGCAGGACCAGCTGGCAAAGCTTCAGACCTATCTGGACGGGGTGAAAGACCGCAACGAAGAGGCCTTTCAGGACAATGTGCTGTACGCCATGTGCAGCCAGATGCAGGACGTACTGAACCAGCTGAAACAGGAGTGAGCCATGGCATTTGAGGGACTGACTGAAAAGCTATCCGCTGCATTCAAAAAGCTGCGGGGCAAGGGCCGGCTGTCTGAGGCCGACGTGAAGGAGGCTATGCGGGAGATCCGGATGGCCCTGCTGGAGGCCGACGTCAACTTCAAGGTGGTCAAGCAGTTTGTGGCCTCTGTCACCGAGCGGGCGGTGGGGGCCGACGTGCTGGAGAGCCTGACCCCCGCCCAGATGATCATCAAAATCGTCAACGAGGAGCTCACCGCCCTCATGGGCGGCGAGAGCGCCAAGCTGGCCATCTCCCCCAAGCCCCCCACGGTGGTCATGCTGGTGGGTCTCAATGGCGCGGGCAAGACCACCAACGGCGCCAAGCTGGCCGGACTCATGAAGCGCCAGAACAGCAAGCGGCCCCTGCTGGTGGCCTGCGATACCTTCCGCCCCGCCGCCATCCACCAGCTGGAGGTGGTGGGCGGCCAACTGGACATCCCCGTGTTCCAGATGGGCCAGATCGACCCGGTGGACATCGCAAAGGCGGGCATCGAGCACGCCAGAAAGCATGGCAACGACCTGGTCTTTCTCGATACCGCCGGGCGGCTCCACGTGGACGAGGAGCTCATGGAGCAGCTCAAGGTCATGAAGGAGGCCGTCCAACCCACCGAGATCCTCCTGATTGTGGACGCCATGATCGGCCAGGACGCGGTAAACGCCGCCAAGGCCTTTGACGAGGCCCTGGACATCACCGGCGTGATGCTCACCAAGCTGGACGGCGACGCCCGGGGCGGGGCGGCCCTCTCCATTAAATCTGTAACCGGAAAGCCCATCAAATTCGTGGGCGTGGGCGAGAAGCTGGACCAGGTGGAGGTCTTTCACCCAGACCGCATGGCCTCCCGCATCCTGGGCATGGGGGATATGCTCTCCCTGATCGAAAAAGCCCAGCAGACCTTCGACATGCAGAAGGCCGCCGAGTTGGAGCAGAAATTAAAGAAAAACCGCTTCACCCTCACCGATTTTTACGACCAGCTGGTCCAGGTGAAGGGCATGGGCTCCCTCTCCGATCTGGCCGGGATGCTCCCGGGTATGAACGCCAAGGCCCTGGACGGGGCCACGGTGGACGAGAAGGCCCTGGCCCGGACCGAGGCCATTATCCTCTCCATGACCCCCGCCGAGCGGGAAAACCCTTCCCTGCTCAACAACAGCCGGAAAAAGCGCATCGCCGCCGGGTCGGGGACCCAGGTGGTGGATATCAACCGGCTCCTGAAGCAGTTCGAGATGATGCAGCAGATGACAAAGCAGCTCTCGGGCGGCAAGATGAAAAAGATGGGCAAAATGGGCCGGTTCGGGAAACTCCCCGGCCTCCCCTTCTGACCCGGATGGGCAGACCGAACTGCCCCCCTTCCCTGTTGGCAACCGCCGCAGGCGGTTTCCGATACGAACTTCGATAACTATGGAGGTGAACGAGAATGGTTAAAATCAGACTGCGCCGGATGGGCGCCAAGAAGGCCCCCTTCTACCGCATTGTTGTGGCTGACTCCCGCTATCCCCGCGACGGCCGGTTCATCGAGGAGATCGGCACCTACAACCCGCTGACCAACCCCGCCGAGATCAAGGTGGACGCCGAGCGCGCCCAGGCCTGGATCAAGACCGGGGCCCAGCCCACTGATACCGTGAAGGCCCTGCTGAAGAAGGCCGGCGCCATTTGATGGAGGGCTTTGGCAGCATGAAAGAGCTTCTCACGTACATCGCCCAGAACCTGGTGGACCACCCGGACGCGGTGGCCGTCAGCGAACACACGGGCGAGGGCGAGACCGTCCTGGAGCTCCGGGTGGCCCCCGAGGATATGGGCAAGGTGATCGGCCGCCAGGGCCGCATTGCCAAGGAGATCCGCACGCTCATGCGTTCGGTGGCCCAGCGCCAGGGCGCCCGGGTTTCTGTGGAGATCGTGGACTGACGAAAAAGAGGGCGCGCCGCAGATTCGCGGCGCGCCCCGTTTCTTTCTTAGTGCTGCGGCCTTACTCCGCGTCCAGATAGGCGTTGAAGACTCTGAATCCACCACCACCCGGTATCTCCACCTGGAACGAGAGTTCGTTGGTTTTCAGCAGAGGGACGGTCACGGTTTTGGCAGCCGCACCCCCGGTGATGGGGTACTCGCCCAGGACATAGCTGTTGTCCCCCAAGACTTTCAGGGTAGCGTTGCTGTCGCAGTAATAGCTGAACGTCAGCATGTCGTGCGCACCGAGCAGGTTGAACGAGATCTGACCTTCTTCGTCATTCCACGAAGCCCTGTCCACATATAGCCAGTGGGAGCAGGAGATGCCGGAAATATCCTGCGTCTTTTTCTCTGCGGTCTGAACCTGTCCGGCACCACCGTTGGAATAATAGAGCTTGTAGGTATCGATCAAGTCCACGCCCTTGGTCTGGCCCAGCTCCACAGTCTGGGTGGCCTGATCCCAGTTTACGTCGAGCCCCACCAGTCCGGCCACGGCCCGGACTGGCAGATAGGTGGTGCCCTGGTAGGTGATGGGGTACACCCGGGTACCCTGGGCGTTCAGGAAAGTCTGGGCCTCGCCGTCCATCTTCACGGTGATGTTGGAGTTCAGGTAGGCGGTGATCTCCTGCAAACCGTTGGATGCCCCCGCGCCGATGGTAATGCCGCACAGCAGCGCCAGGGTCAACGCCAGGGCAGGGATGAGTTTCTTCTTTCTCATTGGGAAAAACCTCCTCTTCGTTTATAGACAACCTTATTTTACAGCACCCGCCCTCCGTCTGTCAAGTATTTCTAATTTTTGCGCGCGCCCCCGCTGTCCAGTTTCCGCCGGGCTTCTCCCGCCTCACAATGAACAAGCGGCGCTTTTCCGGACAAGCTGAGGGGCGCGCCGCAAAACTGCGGCGCGCCCCATTCTCTGATTCGGCTTGCGGATGATTACTCCGCGTCCAGGTAGGCGTTGAACACATAGGCGCTATTTCTCCATTTGCCTGTCGCCATCTGGAAGGTAAGTTCACTGGTGTGCAGCAGAGGAATGGTGACGGTCTGGGCAACTGCGCCGCCGGGAATCATGTACTCGCCCAAGACAGACCCGTTGTCCCCCAAAACTGTCAGGGTAGCATCCTCTTTGGAGTAGTAGCTGAACGTCAATGTATCATGCTTGCCGCCCAGATTGAACGAAGTCGCGGAGGTTCCGGCGCCAGTCGTATTGGTGGTGAACCAGAGCCAGTGGGAACAGGAGACACCGGAAATATCCTCGGTCAGCCCCTCGGAAGACTGCCTCTGGCCACATTTAGCATTCTTATTCCCCCCGCCAAATGCAAAATTATAGGCTTTGTAGGTATCAATCAGGTCCACGCCCTTGGTCTGGCCCAGCTCCACAGTCTGGGTGGCCTGATCCCAGTTTACGTCGAGCCCCACCAGTCCGGCCACGGCCCGGACTGGCAGATAGGTGGTGCCCTGGTAGGTGATGGGGTACACCCGGGTACCCTGGGCGTTCAGGAAAGTCTGGGCCTCGCCGTCCATCTTCACGGTGATGTTGGAGTTCAGGTAGGCGGTGATCTCTTGAAGGCCGTTGGACGCGCTGGCCCCCAGCGTGAAGCTGCTCACCATAATGAGCGCCAGCGCCAGGGCGGGGATGAGTTTCTTTTTTCTCATTGGGAAAAACCTCCTCTTTGTTTATAGACAGCCTTATTTTACAGCACCCCCCCCGTCTGTCAAGTATTTCTAATTTTTGCGTGCCTCTTTTAGAGGCATTTTGGGAGATGTGATAAAATGAAAAACCAATTTTTAGAGGCCGGTCAGATCGCCAACACCCACGGGGTCCAGGGCGAGGTGAAGATCGTCCCCTGGTGCGACAGCCCGGAGTTTCTGTGCAGCTTCGACACCCTCTATATCGACCGGAAACCCGTAAAGTTCCGCAGCACCCGGATCCACAAGGGCAACGTACTGGCCTTTCTGGAGGGGGTGGAGGACGTGAACGCCGCCATGCGCCTCAAGGGCAAGACCGTGTGGATCGACCGAACCGGGGTGGAGCTCCCCGACGGGCGGCACTTTATCGCCGATCTTATCGGCCTGACCGTAATCGACGACGCCACCGGGCGGACCCTGGGGACTCTGGCCGACGTGCTCACCCCCCCCGCCCACGAGGTCTATGTGGTCAGGGGAGAAAAGGAATACCTGATCCCCGCCGTGGACGAGTTTTTGGTCAAAACCGACGTGGAGGGCGGCTATATCCGGGTAAAGCTCATTGAGGGGATGGAAAGCTGATGTACCAGATTGATATTATGACCCTCTTCGACGAGACTGTCGGCGATATGATGAACGAGTCCATCCTGGGCCGGGCCCAGGAGCGGGACTTCATCCGCATTGAGGCCCACCAGATCCGGGACTACACCCGAAACAAGCAGAAGCAGGTGGACGACTACCCTTACGGCGGCGGCCGGGGGGCGGTGATGCAGGCCGACCCCCTCTACCAGTGCTGGAAGCACATCGTGGACACCCACGGCCCCGGACACACCATCTACCTCTCCCCCGCCGGAAAAACCTTCGTCCAGGCCGACGCCAAGCGCTTAAAGGCGGACTACGACCACCTGATCCTGGTCTGCGGCCATTACGAGGGCATCGACGAGCGGTTTATCGAGGGCTATGTGGACGAGGAGATCTCCATCGGGGACTTCGTGCTCACCGGCGGCGAGCTCCCCGCCATGGTGATCGCCGACGCGGTGGCCCGGCTGGTCCCCGGCGTTTTGCCCGACGCGGAGTGCTTCCAGGACGAGAGCCACTGGAACGGCCTGCTGGAGTACCCCCAGTACTCCCGCCCCGAGGAGTGGCAGGGACGGCGGGTCCCCCCCATCCTCCTGTCGGGCCACCACGCGAATATCGCCAAATGGCGGCGCAAGCAGGCCCTCCTGCGCACCCGGCTCCGCCGCCCGGATCTGTACGAAACGCTGGATCTGTCCTCCAAGCAGGACCAGAAGCTCCTCCGCGAGCTGGAGGAGGAGCGCTCCAGGGACGGGACCGCCTCCCAGTAACGGGTCATTTTAATCCCACTTTCACAGTTCGTTTACAGCTTTCCCCTTTACATTTTCCGGGCGGAGTGGTACAATAGCAACAGCGTCAAATTTAGTTTTTAAAATTAGATTAAGGGGTTTCTAATATGAGTTTCAAAATTATCGTGGACAGTTGCTGCGACCTGACGCCCGCCCATCTAAAGGAGGGCCCCTTTCTCCGGGTCCCCCTGACTCTGCGTGTGGGGCGCTCTGTGGTGGTGGACGACGAATGCTTCGACCAGGCCGACCTGCTGTGGCGGATGAAGGAGAGCGCCACGGCCCCTCAGACCGCCTGCCCCTCCCCCGCCCAGTATATGGACGCCTTCGACTGCGGGGCGGACGACCTCTATGTGGTCACGCTGTCGGCCCTGCTGTCCGGCTCCCACAACAGCGCCGCCCAGGCCCGGATGCTCTACCTGGAAGAGCACCCTAAAACCAACATTCACATCTTCAACTCCTGCTCGGCCTCGGCCGGGGAGGTGCTGGTGGCCTTGAAAATCCGGGAGCTGGCTGGCTCCGGGATGGATTTCACCACTGTGGTGAGCCAGACCTCCCGCTATATCAATGAGCTGGAGACCCTTTTTGTGCTGGAAGATCTGGACAACCTGCGCAAAAACGGGCGGCTCACCCGGGTGCAGTCCCTGGTGACCGGGGCGCTGAAAATCAAGCTTCTGATGGGGGCTACTCCTGAGGGGGAGATCTGCAAAAAGGGCCAGGCCATGTCTATCAAGCAGGCGCTGGGCAAGATGGCCGCCATGATGGCCGCCGATGAAAAGCACCAGGGCCGCACCCTGTGCATCACCCACTGTAACTGCCTGGAGCGGGCGTTCCATCTCAAGGAGCTGGCCTTGAAGGAGTGCCGATTCGCCCGGGTCCTTGTCTCCGAGGCGGGGGGCGTCACCACCGTCTACGCCAACGACGGCGGCATCGTCGCGGCGTATTGATAGTTTCTCTTGAACGGTCGGAGCCCTTCACAAACGCATAGCATTTATGTCAGGGATGTCTGGCCTTATGGAAAAAGAGCATCAAAGAGGACTTCGTCTTCCCCCTTCCGGCCATTGGAATTCCCAGTTTTCCCCTGTAGCAGCGCGGTACGTTTCCTTGAGAAATGGGTATAAGCACCATGAACGTTTCGGGCCGCCTTCCAAGTGCGCGGGGTTCCGGGGTGCCGCCCCCGGCAGAGCCTCAACCCGTCAAACGCAGAAACACCCCCTGTCCTCCATCTCCGGGAAGGACAAGGGGTGTTTTCCATTGCTCAGGTGTACAAAACCACAGCCAGAATCTCCAGAGGCTCCGGCCCTTCACAGCGCAGGGCGTGGGTGTGCCCGTCGCCGGTGTAGAGGATATCCCCGGCCTCCAGCACGGCCTCCGCGCCGTCGTCCACGGCCGTACCCCGGCCGCTGAGGATGTAGATGATCTCAAAGTCTCCCGTGTGGGCGTGGAGCCCGATGGAGCTCCCTGGCGGAACCTCCATGCGGTTGAACACCCGGCCCCGGCCCAGCAGCTCCTCCGGGGTCACCAAGACCCGGGCATGGAGGGTCCCCGTCCCGCCCTGAAACTCCGACAGCTCCTTCCGGAGCTGCTCGCTGCTTCTACGAATCATGGCGCTTACTCCTGCTCCCAGTTGTGCCACACGTTCTGCACGTCGTCATTGTCCTCCAGCAGATCGATGAGTTTCTCCATGTTCTTGATGTCTTCCTCGCTCTCCAGCTTGACATAGTTCTGGGGCACCATGTCAATCTCGGCGGAGACGAATACATAGCCCTTACCCTCCAGGCCGGACACCACGCCGTTGAACGCGTCGGGATCGCAGGTGATCTCAAAGCAGTCCTCGTCCGCCTCCATGTCGGAGGCCCCCGCGTCCAGGGCGTCCATCATGACCGTGTCCTCGTCCAGGTCCTCCTTCTCAATCACAATCACGCCCTTGCGGTCGAAGGACCAGGACACGCAGCCGGTGGCCCCCAGCCCCTTGCCGTACTTGTCCAGCAGATGGCGCACCTCAGGCGCGGTGCGGTTGCGGTTGTCGGTGAGGGCGTCCACGATCACCGCCACGCCGGAGGGACCGTAGCCCTCATATGTCACGTTCTCGTAGGCGTCGGCGTTGCCCGAACCCAGGGCCTTGTCGATGGTGCGCTTGATGTTGTCGTTGGGCATATTGGCGGCCTTGGCCTTGGCCACCACCGTGGCCAGACGGGAGTTGTTATTGGGATCGCCGCTGCCGCCGGTCTTGACCGCCACAATCATCTCACGGGCGATTTTGGTGAATATCTGAGAGCGCTTGGCGTCGGCGGCGCCCTTCGTCTTCTGGATATTGTGCCATTTGGAATGTCCTGACATACTATCGTTCCCTTCTCGAAAGTTAGCGGCATTATTTTATCACTTTCCGCCCCGCTTGGCAAGCCCTAACGGGAATTTGACCGGACTCCGCCCTGGAAAAGGGCCCAGGCAGGCTTTTCCTTGCCCCCGGCCGCAGACCGTGGTACAATAGCCGCGGCAAAGCCAACCATCCGAACAGAAATGAGGGAAGCACGATGGATCAGAGTGAAGTGTGGCTGGAGTGGGCTGTGGAGCTCCAGAGCATCGCCCAGGCCGGGCTGTACTACGGCAAGGACCCCTTTGACCTGGAGCGGTATGAGCGGATACGGGCCATTGCGGCGGATATGATCCGCCATAAGACGGGCCTCTCCCCAGAAACGGTCCGGGACCTGTTCTGCTGCGAGACCGGCTATCAGACGCCCAAGCTGGACACCCGGGCGGCCATCGTTCAGGGGGATAAAATCCTCCTGGTCAGAGAGCGGGAGGGCCCCTGGTCCCTGCCCGGCGGCTGGGTGGACGTGGGCCTCTCAGTCCGGGAGAACGTGATCAAGGAGGTCCGGGAGGAGGCCGGGCTGACCGTGACGGCGGACGCATTGATTGCCGTTCAGGACCGGGATAAGCACAACCGGCCCATCTGCGCCTACAAAATCTGCAAAATTTTTGTGCGCTGCACCGCCACCGGCGGGCAGTTCACTCCCAATTCGGAGACCACGGAGAGCCGGTATTTCGGCCTGGATGAGCTGCCCCCGCTGTCCGAGGAAAAAACCACGGCAGAGCAGATCCGCATGTGCTTCGACGCCTGCCGCGCCGGGCACTGGGAGCCCCTGTTCGACTGAGCTGTGCGCCCCGGGGCCCGCTTATGCGTAGGAGAAAACCTCCCGGTGGCGCTGGGACTGCAAAATCTCCACCTTGGGGAAGCCGGCCGCCAGCCACTGGCAGAGCACCGGGACCACCACGTTCTCGGTGGGGTAGTGCCCCGCGTCAATGAGGTTGACCCCCAGGGCCCTGGCATCCAAAAAGCCGTTGTACTTCACGTCGGCGGTCACAAAGGTGTCGCAGCCCAGGGCCAGGGCCTGGGGGAGCATATCGCCGCAGGCGCCGCCCCCCACCGCCACCCGGCGCACCGGACGGCGTGCGTTCACATAGCGCACGCCGTTGGCCCCCAGGGCCTCCTTGACGAAGGCGGCGAAGGCGGGGGCGTACACCGGGGCCCCCTGGACCATGCCCACCCGGCCGATGCCATAGGGCCGCCCGGAGGCGTCTGTCCCCGCCGGGTCCAGCTGCTCAATCTCCTCCAGACCCAGGCGGGCCGCCAGAGCGTCGTTGACGCCCCCTGCCGCTGCGTCCAGGTTGGTGTGGGCGCAGATGGCGGCAATCCCGCCCTCGGCCAGGGCCAGGAGCACCCGCCCGGTGGGGTCCCCGTCTGTAACCGTCCGGACTGGGTGGAAGATCACCGGGTGGTGGGCCACAATGAGCTCCGCCCCCGCTTCGGCGGCCTCGGCGGCCACCTCCTCGGTGATGTCCAGGGCCACCAGAATCCGGCTGACCGTCCGGTTCCCCCGCCCCACCAGAAATCCGGCGTTGTCAAAGTCCATCTGGATGGAGAACGGGGCCCGTCCGTCCAGATACTGAAACACCTCTCTCACGCTTGCCATGTGTCCCACTCCTCCTTCATCTGCCGGAGGCCCGCCAGGACCTGGCGGAGCTGGGGCGGGTCATCCAGAGCCAGCT
>CANSQX010000008.1 GCA_947649225.1 uncultured Flavonifractor sp. | reverse complement strand
TGGGCTCAATCAGCAGGGACCCCAGCACCCCCGCCTGCGCCGTCAGCTTGTCCCCCGTCACCATGTGGGCACCCCCTCCTGGAGTGCGACGCCGCCGGAGCCGTCCCCGCCGCCGGGGGGCTCGTCCAGCCACCGGCGGTTTTTCAGCCACCGGCAGGCGTGGGGAATCCCGATGCCCCGCTGCCAGTCCTCCGACGCCTTCTGCCGCTGGAGGGCCAGGCCCATGGCCCGGATCAGATCGCCGTCCGGCCGCAGCCGGTCCCACTCCTCCGCCGCTTTCGCCCGGTTCTCATGCCGGGGGTAGTAGCTCCAGAACCCCTCGAAGCGCTCCGGCTCCCACGCGGGTACGGTCTTCACCGCCCGCCGGGGCGTCCGCTTTTTCTGCTCCGGCTCCTGCGCACCCCCCTGGGGGGCTATGGGGGGATCTGGTTTATGATCTCTTTTATGATCTCCTATAACCTCCTCGTTTTCGGGGGGAAGGTCCCCCCGGTCCCGGGGAGGGGTATCCTCGTTTTTGGGGATACCCCTCCCGCTTTTGACCACGGGGTATAAGTACCGCCGGACAATCTGCCCGGTCTGCGGATCGCTGACCAGCTCCATCTCAATGTGCCCCCGCTCCTCCAGCAGGGCCAGCAGAACGGAGATCCGCTTGGGAGACAGCCCCAGGTCCTCGCCCAGCTCCCGGTTGGTGGGCCAGCACCGGGAATCCCGGTTGCTCCGCCAGGTCAGCACGCCGTACAGCATCCGCGCCGACATGGACAAGGCGGCGTCCCGCATCACAATGGCCGGGATAATGGCAAACATTCCGCCGTCCTCTCTGGCCGCCCGGGTGATCTCATCTCGCGTCATGGCCATACCTCCCTTGCAAATGCGCCGCAGATGTGATAAAATAATCTCGTCTAATGGTATTCCGGTTTTCCGGAGTCCGCCCCCCGCGCCTGCTGCTACAGGTGCGGGGACTTTTTTTGTCAGTCTGCGGCCTCCAGCGGCCGGAGGCTGACATGGCCGTCCGGGGTGCAGGCCGCCGCGAACCGCTCCCCCACCCGGTTGATGACCAGCACCTGATTCCCGTCGAGGATCGCCGCCTCCACCACCCCCAGCTTGACGATACGCTGTCCCAGCCAGCGCATGATTCGCTTTTGCTCCGCTGTCTCTGCACAATACATCCCGTGCTCCTTTCCCGCCGTCAATCCGGCTCGTCTGTGTCCTCGGGCAGCTTGTCCGCCGCGTTCAGCAGGGCCTCGATTTTGTCCAAAAATTCCAGCTTATTCACGGCTTCCTCTCCTCCCCGGCCGCCTGCCGGAAGGCCTCCTCATAGGTCAGGCCGGTGACCGCCAGAAGCCGGTCGATGGCGTGCTTCCCGGGGCTGGGCGTGTAGCCCTTCAAAATCCGCAAAAGCGCCGTTTCAGACATCCCAATCTGCTCCGCCAGACCCCCCAGCGTGGTCTGGGTCCGCTGCATCCACAGCGCGATGCCCTGGTATATGTAGCGCCCGCTCACGTCGTAAAACCGCTTTTTCATGGGGATGACAGCCCCCATTTCTCCGCCGCCGCGAGGACGGCGTCTGCGTAGCCCCGGCGGCCGGTGTCATGGCCGTCGTGGTAGGCGGTCAGAGCCGCCTCGATGTCCCCGCCGTACCGCTCCAGGTGCTCCCCCAGGTAAGTCACCCCGGCCTCCAGGTTCTCAGCGGGAGTCAACCCGCTGGGGAAATACCGGGGCGAGAGCTGCATCAGCCCATAGCAGCCGGAGCTGGGGTTGACCGCCGCCGGGTCGAAGCCGCTCTCCACTTGGATCAGCCCCAGGGCGACGGCATAGTCCACCCCGTGGCGCTCGCAGGCGGTCTGCAAGGCGTCCTGGAGCTCATAGCTCAGCGGCACGGACCGCCGGAAATAGCCCTGGGCCTCCAGCGCGGCGGTGATCAGGGCGTCCTCGTCCGGGTCCTCGCCCTCGCGGGCGGGCTTGTCCAACCGCAGCGTCACCGCCGGGGGCCGGGGCAGGTCCGGCGCTGCGGGCTCCGCCGGAGCCGGGTCCTCCCCCCAGCCGCCAACCGCCGCCCACACCCCCAGACAGGCCGCAAAGACCAGCGCGTCTTTCTTGCGTGTTGTCATTTTGTACCTTCTCCTCACTCATGGAATCCGCCCGGTCCCGTCCACCGGATTTTCGCACAGAATATACCGCAGGGCGGCCCGCCAGCCGTTCCGGTCGTGGATTCTTCCGGACGATTCGTTGGTCACGGTGTACAGCCACTGGCGCTCCTCCGGCAGGAGCCCCAGCCAGTTGCGCAGGGCGGTGGGAAAGGCCTCCAGTTCCTCATACTCAGTGCCCCAGAGGAGCACCAGCAGCTCCTTTCCCAGCGGCCTCTCCACCGGGTTGTGGCCCGTGGTAAAGCGCCCTGCGGGCTTTTTCTCCGTCCGCAGGCGGCGGTTGAATTCCGCTGTTACCGCCGGAGCCAGCTCGTCCCACCGCTCTTTCGTGAGCTCCGCCTTGAGGATATCCTCCGGCCGGGTCTCCAGGCTGCGGGCTTCTCCGAGGGCAAAGCACTCGTAGACACGGACCGCCCCCTGCGGCCCCGCGCGGATCACCACGTCAAAATAGCCTCCGGGTTCCGGCGGCGCATAGCCGAAGCCGGGATCCGCCATATCACGTCTCACCGCTCCCCTCCGCCAGCTCCTCCAGCTCTGTGATCGCGTTGGAGAGGTACAGCCAGGCCCCGTACAGGGCGTCCTCATAGGCCCGGTCGAACTCCAGGTGCTCCATGCAGAAGCTCACCGCCAGCACCGTCCCCGCCCCATACGACAGCCGCCGCCGGATCGCATCCAGCCTTGTGCGTTCCATGTCTTTCATGCTGCGCACTCCTTTCTCATGCAGCGGTACCACCCACTTTCACGGTCTTGTGTCGCCGTGGTACTCCACGCCGAACATCTCACAGAGCTGCCGGTCATTCAAAAACCTAGGCGCATAAAAGAGCATTTCCCGCAGGGTACAGAAGCCCGGCTGCTTGACTCGCCGGTACACGGTGGACCGGCTCTGCGGGGCCTTCTTTGCCAGGTCCTCTATGTTCTCGCCCCGCCGTTCCAGGCCGTACATAATGGCTGCGCGGAATACCCGCTCCATCCGCTGAGCCGGGGTTTCTTTCAATTTTGGCATTACAATCCTCCTCTCCCGCCCCGCCGTTTCGGCGGGGCTTTTTTATCCCAGCTCACGGGCCAAGAGCCGATCCAACCGGTCAAATCCCAGGTGGATGTACGAGCTCCCGCTCTCCAGACACTCCGATACGCTCATCGACCGGACCTTGCCGTCCCTGGCCTTGCACAGCAGCACCAGCGGCTGTGTCTGGAGCTCCGCGATCCGCCGCTCCAAGGCCTCCGGGGTCATCCTGTGTTTCCTTGCCATGTTGCGTCTCTCCTTTTTACTGCCATATTGGCAGTATATTATAGCTGGATGATAACATACAATATGGCAGTATGTCAAGCGTTTTTAGGAGGGATAAAAATGTTCAAAGACAGATTGCGCTCGGCACGAATTTCTAGAGGGAAAACTTTACAAGCGCTCGCTGATGAACTTGGTATTGCACTGATAGTAATTCAAAAGTACGAAGGCGGCACAAGAGAACCGAGTTTGCAGATGTTAAGTAGCTTGGCCGATGCCCTTGACGTTCCTACCGATTTTCTTTTGGGCCGGGACGAATATCTAGCGAAGCTCGGAGTATCCGTTGATGTACCCCCAGAAGGTCCTCCAAGGCGTCCCACACCGCGAAAGACCCGTTCAGCTTCCCGTACTCAATCTTCTGATAATGATTGAGTGTCAGACCCAACCTATCCGCCATGGCCTGCTGGGTCATCCCCGCCGCCCTGCGGGCGGCTTTCAGGTTCTCGCGCATGGCATTCTCCTTCCCCGCTGCCCCGCCGTTTTGGCGCGGCATTGACAGCCCGCCGCCCGCTGTGCTACAATTCAGCCAATGAGGGAGGTGCCCAAATGAACAACGAAGAGAAAATCCTGGAAATCCTCACACAGATGCAGGCCGCACAAATCCAGACAAACGATCGTCTCGCCAAGCTGGAGGCCGGTCAAGCCAAGCTGGAGGCCGATGTATTTGGAATCAAGTCTGATGTCTCTGCACTGAAGGGCGATGTCTCCGTGCTGAAAGATGACGTATCAGTGCTAAAAGACGATGTATCAGTACTGAAAGATGACGTATCCGACATCAAAACACAGGTAAATTACATCTGGGAAGAAATTTACCGATACGGTGACCGGCTTCAAGCACAGGAAGAAATTGTCCGAAAAAAGATTCTGTAACCTCCTCTCCCTCCCCGCCTCTTTTGGCGGGGCTTTTTTACGCGCTTTTAGTGCCACAGATCAGCTCATCGGTGGTACAGCTGAACAACTCCGCCGCCAGCTTGACCAGCGGCACCGAGGGCATTTTCAACCCCGCTTCGATTTGCCCGATCATGCTCTGGCCCACGCACAGCTTTTCCGCCAGCTCCGCCTGGGTCAGGCCCAGGGCATTGCGTTTTGCCTTAAATGCTTCCCCGATCATTTTTTCACCCCCTTAATATTACAGCCGTGATTGACAGTACCCGCCGCCTTGGTGTAAACTGAACTCAGCAGGTTACTACGGTGATATAGTAATTCATCAAAAGATTAAAGTCAATACATTGTTTTAATCTTTTGATGAATATCGTTCTTTTCCACAAAAAAGCAGTCCAGTTTTTGGCGGGACTGCACAATAGGAGGCGTATATAGTTGGATCTCAGCCAAGTTGTTGCACTCGCAGGTTTAGGTATCTCGCTTGTCTCAGTCGTTGTCGCATTTTATGCTGTGCGCGAATCCCGTAAATCGGTTTTCTCCGACACCTACTTTTCCGAAATGGTAAGCGCATACGCACAGTATCTGGGCTGTGTCGCCAATTTTGTAAACCGGCGCGGACTTCCCGAGCGAGATGCTTTAGCGCCAGCCCTTTACAGACTGGAGCTCTTTGCTCCTAAACTTATTGCTATAGAGGCTCAGGAGCTTTTCACTCTTGTGATAGACTGGGCGCGCGCTGGTCAGGAGCGGGCGCTTCTGGTGGATGAAAAGATAAACCGGCTTGGAGAATTGATGCGGTCTGATATTGCCGCTTCCCAGAAGAAAGGTGAGGTTTCTCCCAAATAAACCAATACCGAATAGACCTTATAGTCCTCAGGATTTCGCATAAAACCATGTTAATGAGAAGAATGGCTATACAGGCAAAACACACAGCCATACCTATAAGAATGAACTTCTCGTAAAGCCCCACTTGACTACCCCCTTTTTACTATAGTTCAATTTTTAAGATTACCTCCACAAATATCCCTTTAGAAGCATTATATTTCATCGAATGATTAAAGTCAAGGAGGTTTTATTGTGTTCTTAGAGCGAGTAACAGAGCTCATCAAATTTCATGGGATTACGAAGAATAAGTTGCTTCTTGAACTTGGCATAAATACAAATGCGTTTAACAACTGGGAAAAGCGGAACACTATTCCAAGCGGTGACATTATTGCGAAAATTGCTGATTACTTCCATGTCTCTGCCGACTACCTCTTGGGCCGCACCGATGAAAAAGAACCGCCCACCCCCGTTGCCGGGGATGGGCTGGATGAAAAGGATATTCGCTTGGCTAATTGGTTCCGTTCTCTGCCTCCAGATAAGAAGAAAGCAATTCTAACTCTTGGAGAAGCGCCAGCAGATCTGGACGAATGAGAGGATCATGCGCAATCAGCAGAAAGCGTGTGATCTCATCATCAAACGCCACATTTGCTGAAAGTCAAGGAGGCTATACCCAATGATATTTTTGCAACAAGTATTAAGTTTAATTGATTTGAATGGTATAAGTAAAAATAAACTCCTGACTGACATTGGTATAAATAAAAACGCTTTAGTCGACTGGGAGAAACGGAACACCATTCCAAGCGGCGACATTGTTTCGAAAATTGCTGATTACTTCCATGTCTCTGCCGACTACCTCTTGGGCCGCACCGATGAAAAAGAACCGCCCACCCCCGTTGCCGGGGATGGGCTGGATGAAAAGGATATTCGCTTGGCTAATTGGTTCCGTTCTCTGCCTCCAGATAAGAAGAAAGCAATTCTAACTCTTGGAGAAGCGCCAGCAGAGCTGGACGAATGAGAGGATCACGCGCAATCAGCAGAAAGCGTGTGATCTCATCATCAAACGCCACAGGGGATTCCCGTTCGGGAGTATTATTCGGTTCCTTCATCGTTCACAGCTCCTTTGTGTAAAGTAGCTGTCGACAGCACAAAAATTATATCATATTTCGAATAATTTTGTCGAAAAAACTGGAAAAAATCGTTCGACCTCGTTCGACATGGAAATGCCGGTTGGAGTTTACCATAAAATTCAAGATAGAAAGGAGACCCCTGCGGCACCAAAACCGAATATCTCCGGGGATAAAAAATCCCTCTTGCATATACTGTCTAAGCTGTGGTATAATGGCCACAGCTAAGAGGTTGAGGAAGTTCCATTGTGTTCTCAACAAAGGCGGACCCCCGGAGAGATAGGCGCTCTCCGGGGGTCATTTTTGCCTTTAGGCTTACTGTCCCTTGCGGTGCCGTTCAAGCCATTTGCAAATGCAATAGGCGATTACATTTGCCACGAGCGACACTAAGAGGTTAAGAAGGTGTTCCACTGCGTTCACCCCCTTCCTGTTGCCAGTCTGGGGAGGGGCAGCACCGCCAGCATAGCACAGCTTTCGCTAAAAGGCAACAAAAAGCCGTCCCGGCGTTCACATAAAACCATTAAAATGGAGGCGTTCAAGATGGCAAGTGCGAAGCAATTACCATCCGGCAGCTGGCGGGTGCAGGTCTACGCCGGGAAGGGCCCGGACGGCAAGCGGCAGTATATCAGCATCACGAAGCCCACCAAGAAGGAGGCCGAATTTGAGGCCCTGCAATTCCAGCTCCACCACCGGGAGATCAGCCGCGACAGCAGCGCTATGACCCTGGATGAGGCCATGCAGAAATACATTGCCAGCAAGGACGGCATCCTCAGCCCCTCCACCATCCGGGGCTATGAGAACATTCGCCGGAATAACCTCCAGGGCCTCATGGACATGAGGCTGAACCGGCTTACGCCCCAGATCATCCAGCAGGCCATCAACAAGGAGACGAAGCCCTACACCGACAAGCGCGGCCGGCAAAAGGTCCGGACGCCCAAGACCATCCGCAATATCCACGGCCTGCTCTCCGCCGTTCTGGCTGAGTACCATCCCGGTCTGACGCTCCGCACCACGCTCCCGCAGAAGGAAATCAAGGAGCAGGGAATTCTGGAGCCGGACCAAATCGCCATTCTCCTGAAAGCCGTGGAGGGCACAGCGATGGAGCTGCCGGTGCTGATGGGCGTCTGGCTCTGTATGCGGGCCTCTGAAATTGCCGCCTTGACTTGGGACTGTGTGGACTTCGAGCGTAAGACGCTGACCATCAAAAAGGCGCTGGTCCGGGATAAGGACAACCAGTGGGTGGAAAAGGGGACCAAGACCACCGGCTCCACCCGCACCGTCTCCGTGCCCGACTACATCCTGGAGAAGCTGCACACCGCGAAAGAAAGCGCCGGCGGCGAAAGGGTAGTGCCGCTCTCGGGCGAGAGTATGTATAAGCGGCTGAAAACCATCCTCAAAAAGAACGGGCTCCCGGACATCCGGTTCCACGATCTGAGGCACACGGCGGCCAGCGTTATGGTGGCCCTGAATGTCCCCACCAAGTACGCCCAGGCCCGGGGTGGGTGGTCGACTCCGGATACGATGCAACGCATCTACGAGCATACAATGGCCTCCAAGCGCACGGCTATAGACGAGGTCATAAACGGTTATTTCGAGCAGCTTCTGGATACAAAAAAGGCGGGGGAGGCCCCGCCAAACGTGTGACAACTCGTGTGATATCTTTGTTTTTTATGTGACATTTTCCTTGCTTTTTTCCACAATATAGTCTATGATATGAGAAAACAGAAGAGAGGGGGGAGTTGGCAGCTATCCATTGCACCGCAGTCATTTTAGAAAAACATAAGAGGTCACAGTCTCTTGATGAGACCGGGACCTCTTGGTGGAGGCGGGGGGAATCGAACCCCCGTCCGAAAACGCTTCAGCGGGAACTTCTCCGGGCGCAGACGGTTCTTTATTTTCCCTCGCCCTGACGTGAACCGTCACACTTCAGGGTTTGGTAGCTTCATCATTCATGGCACGCTCAAAGCTTTGCGTACGCACGTTCACCACTCAACGACGCCTGATCCGGGCCCGTGGTCCTGCCAGGTCAGACGGCTGCGTTAAGCCGCAGCGAGAACGACGTTATCGTTGTTCTTTAATTTATAAAGTGCCCATTTTAAGGATGTTAGGCGCATCCGCCCGCTATTCCGGCCCCCACGTCCCCGTCGAAACCAGTACGCCCCCATAGGGCGGCGGCAGGCTGTATCTCTGCCGCCGGAGGATCGTGCAATTACCGCTTTTCCGGCGCAGGATACTCCACGCCGAAGGTCTCCACGGTTACCTTCTTCATCCGCTGATCCTGGTTGGGCCGGTCCATGTAGTTGCGCTTGGCGTTCACAATGGCGTCGGCCACGTCCAGGCCCTCGGTCACACGGCCAAAGGCCGCATAGTCCCCGTCCAGGTGAGGCGCACGTTCCACCATAATGAAAAACTGGCTGCCCGCTGAGTTGGGGTCCATGGCCCGGGCCATGGAGAGCACGCCGCGCTCGTGGGCCAGCTCGTTCTGCACGCCGTTGGAGCGGAACTCGCCCTTGATGCTGTAGCCAGGCCCGCCGGTGCCGGTGCCCTCAGGGCACCCGCCCTGGATCATGAAGCCGGGAATCACCCGGTGGAAAATGAGCCCGTCATAAAAACCGCTCTTCACCAGGCTGACAAAATTGTTCACCGTGTTGGGCGCCACCTCGGGATAGAGCTCTGCGGTCATCCTGCCGCCGTCCTCCATCTCAAAGGTGACAATGGGATTCTGAGCCATGGGAACACACTCCTCACTCTGTCAAATCACTCAATATCCGCCGTTCCGGCGGGCCTTCATGGTGCGGTCAATCTCCCGCCGGGCGTCCTTGGCGGCGGCGGCGTCCCGCTTGTCGTAGAGCTTCTTGCCCTTGGCGAGCCCTACCTCCAGCTTGACCCGGGAGCCCCGAAAGTACAGGGACAGGGGGACCAGCGCATACCCGTCCTGCTTTACCTTGGCGTGAAGCCGCAGGATCTCCCGCTTGTGCATGAGCAGACGGCGGGTACGCAGGGGATCCTTGTTAAAAATATTCCCCTTCTCATAGGGGCTGATGTGCATCCCATAGACCTGCATCTGGCCGTCCTTGGCCAGACAGAAGGCGTCCTTTAGATTCACATGGCCCATGCGGATGGATTTGACCTCGGTGCCCGCCAGCTCGATCCCGGCCTCGTACTTATCCTCAATGAAGTAGTCGTGATAGGCCTTGCTGTTCCGGGCGATCACCTTGATCCCCTTCTGCTCCACCGCTGCACCTCCTCCCCGCACCAGCTTCTGCATACTGTAATGGTATTATACCACGCCTGTCAAGGGGGTAATCAGGGCCTTTTTCCGGTCCGCCCGATATCGGTGCGAACGTGCATCCCGGAGAAGGAGATACACCGGGCGGCCCCGTAGGCCCCGTCGATGGCCTGGTCCAGGTCCGCCCCCACGGCGGTGACCCCCAGCACCCGTCCCCCGTTGGTGACGATCTGCCCTGCGCTGTTCCGGGCAGTTCCGGCGTGGAAAACCACGGCAGTACGCCCCGCCTCCTCCAGCCCGGAAATGGGGAAGCCCTTCTCATAGGACGCCGGGTAGCCCCCGGAGGCCAGCACCAGGCAGCAGGCGGCCGCCTTTTTCCAGCGGATCTCCAGCTTGTCCAGGGTTCCGGCCCGGCAGGCCTCCAGGATCTCCAGCAGATCGGTCTCCAGCAGGGAGAGCACCGCCTGGCACTCGGGATCGCCGAAGCGGGCGTTGTACTCCACCACCTTGGGGCCGTCGGGGGTGAGCATCAGCCCGAAGTAGAGGACCCCCTGGAAGGGCCGGCCCTCGGCTTTCAGCGCCGCCGCAGTGGGGAGGAAAATTTCCTCCATGCAGCGCTTCGCAACCTCCGGCGTGTAGTTGGGAGAGGGCGAGATGGCCCCCATACCGCCGGTATTGGGTCCCTGGTCCCCGTCAAAGGCCCGCTTGTGGTCCTGGGAGGAGGGCATGGGGACCACATGCGCCCCGTCGCAGAAGGCCAGCACCGTCACCTCGGGCCCGGTCATGCACGCCTCAATGACCACCCGGGCCCCGGCCTCCCCGAACTTTTTGCCGCCCATCATGTCGCGGACGGCCGCCTCGGCCTCCTCCACGGTCTGGGCCACCACCACGCCCTTGCCCAGGGCCAGGCCGTCGGCCTTGACCACAATGGGAGCCCCCCGGCTGCGGACATAGGCCAGGGCCTCCGCCTCCTCGGTGCAGATTTTGCAGCGGGCGGTGGGAATGTGGTACTTCTCCATCAGGTTTTTGGAAAAAATCTTGCTGGCCTCAATGATCGCAGCGTTTTTCCGGGGGCCGAAGGCGGGGATGCCCGCCGCCTCCAGGGCGTCCACCATGCCCAGGGCCAGGGGGTCGTCGGGGGCCACCATCACAAACTCCACACCGTGCTCCTTGGCCCACCGGACCATGGCCTCCACATCGGTGGCCGGAATGGGGACGCATTCCGCCGTCTGGGCAATGCCGGCGTTCCCCGGTGCGCAGAAGAGCCGGGTCACCCGTGGGCTCCGGGCCAGCGCCTGGCAGATGGCGTGCTCCCGCCCGCCGCCGCCTACTACAAGTACCTTCATCGGGAAATCGTCCCCCTCTCAGTGGTGGAACAGCCGCAGGCCGGTGAAGGCCATGGCAATGCCGTATTTGTTGCAGGTGTCAATTACATGGTCGTCCCGGATGGAGCCGCCGGGCTGGACGATGTACTGCACGCCGGACTTCCGGGCCCGCTCCACATTGTCCCCGAAGGGGAAGAAGGCGTCGGAGCCCAGAGTGACCCCCTGCATCTGAGCGATCCAGGCCTGCTTCTCCTCGGCGGTCAGGGGGTCCGGGCAGTGCTGGAACATGGCCCGCCAGCCGTCCCCCTCCAGAAGCTCTGTGCTGTCCTCCAGGAGAAACAGGTCGATGGCGTTGTCCCGCTCGGGGCGGCGGATGCCCTCCACAAAGGGGAGGCCCAGCACCCGGGGGTGCTGCCGGAGCCGCCAGGTGTCCGCCTTGCTGCCCGCCAGGCGGGTGCAGTGGATGCGGCTCTGCTGGCCGGCCCCCACGCCGATGGTCATGCCATCCTTCACGTAGCAGACCGAGTTGGACTGGGTGTATTTCAGGGTGATGAGGGCCAGGATCATGTCCCGCTTGGCGGCGTCAGGCAGCTCCTTGTTTTCCGTGACCAGGTTGTCCAGCAGCTCCGCACGGATGACGCTGTTGTTGCGGCCCTGCTCGAAGGCGATGCCGAACACGTCCTTGTGCTCGATGGCCTTGGGGACGTAGCGGGGGTCGATCTGGACCACGTTATAGCCGCCCTTGCGCTTAGCCTGGAGGATCTCCAGGGCCTTGGGGGTGTAGCCGGGGGCGATCACGCCGTCCGAGACCTCCAGGGCCAGGAAGCGGGCGGTCTCCTCGTCGCACACGTCGGAGAGGGCGGCCCAGTCGCCGTAGGAGCACACCCGGTCGGCCCCCCGGGCCCGCACATAGGCCGAGGCGATGGGCGAGAGAGGCAGGTCCCCGGCAAAATAGAGGAGCCGCTCCAGATCGGACAGGGGCAGGCCCAGGGCGGCCCCGGCGGGGGATACATGCTTGAAGGAGGCGGCTGCGGGCAGTCCTGTGGCCGCCTTCAGCTCCTTCACCAGCTGCCAGGAATTGAGTGCATCCAGAAAGTTGATGTAACCCGGCCGGCCGTTGAGGACCTGAATGGGCAGTGCCCCCACGTCGGAGAAGATGCGGGCGGGCTTCTGGTTGGGGTTGCAGCCGTATTTTAGGGTCAGTTCGGTCATCGCTCAGCCCTCCTGATGCTTATTGATGAGTACCGTGTCCGCCACCCCGGTCTCCAGGTCCAGGTAGCGGACAAAGAGGGACACCTTATTCTCCCCGTCCAGGGCCGCCCAGATCTCCTCCGCCCAGGTCCGGGCGTCCGGGGCGGTCACCGCCACCCGGCGGGGCTCCCCCTCGAAGGAGGGCAGGGGAGTTCCGTCCCCCTGGTAGGTGTGGATCAGATGGCCGGTCCCGGCCGCGGGGGCGCTGTACTCGTAAAAATACCGGCAGCAGCAGCCGGGGTCCCCGTCCAGGCTCTTGAGGATGGACAGGTTATAGCTCCCGTCCGGCTTGACCACGCCGGAGATCCGGGGGGTGTAGTTGGGCCCGTCCGGCTCAAAGGTGCGGGTGTTCAGGGCGTGGCGGTAGCAGTGGCCCTGGGCCAGGCTGTCCCGGATGGTGTCGGTCTGGTCTCCGTTAGTGACCACGGTCAGGCCGTTGGGCAGCACCCGGACCGGGTGATAAATGATGAGGGAGGGGTCGGTCATCTTTCCCTCGTCAAAGGCCCGGGTGCGGATGCCGTCCTCCGTCTCCTCAAACACCCGGTTGCGGCTGTTCTCGCTGCGGCCCATGATGAAGTAGGCGATGGCCGCCTGCCTGCCGCCGGCCGTGCGGCCCAGCACAATGCCCCGGCCGGGATAGGAATTGGCGCGCAGCAGCGCGGAGAGATCCTGAATACTCATGGCGTACCTCCCAAAATATGTACCGTTCTGCCCTCCACCGCGAGGCGGCCCTGACAGAACAGGGCCACGGCACGGGGGAGGATCTGCCACTCGGCCTCTTCCATCACCCGGCGCTGGAGGGCCTCCGGGGTGTCCCCCGCCCGGATCTCCACCGCCCGCTGTAAGATCACGGGGCCGCCGTCGGGCTCCGCGCTGACAAAGTGGACGGTGGCCCCGGTAAGCTTGACGCCGTAGGCCAGGGCGGCCTCGTGGACCTTCAGGCCGTAATAGCCCGCCCCGCAGAAGGCGGGGATCAGGGCGGGATGGACGTTCAGGATGGCGTTGGGATAGGCCGCGATCAGCTCCTCGGTGAGGATGTGCATGAACCCGGCCAGCACCACCAGATCGATGTCCAGGGCCCGCAGCTTATCCCGCAGGGCCACGGTCATGGCGCGGCTGTCGGGGAAATCCCCCCGGGGCATCACATAGGCGGGGATTCCCGCCCTGGCGGCCCGCTCCAGGGCGTAGGCCCCCTCCTTGGAGGAAATCACGGCGGCGATGGTTCCCCCGCCCAGCCCGCCCCGGGCCTGGGCGTCGATGAGGGCCTGGAGATTGGTACCGCCGCCCGACACCAGCACGGCAATCCGCCTGCTCATACCAGCTCTACGCCCTCCTCGCCTTTGACCACGGCGCCCACCACATAGGCCCGCTCCTCGGCCCTGGCCAGTACGTCCAGGGCGTGGCCCACCTGGTCCCTGGGGATGGCGATCACCAGGCCGATGCCCATGTTGAAGGTGTTGTACATATCCCGCTCGGGAATATCCCCCGCCCGCTGGATCAGCTCGAAGATGGGGGGCACCGGGAAGGTGGAGGTCTGGATCTGGGCCGTGAGGCCGGGCTTCATCATCCGGGGCACGTTTTCATAGAGACCGCCGCCGGTGATGTGGCTCACCGCCTTCACCTCCACCCCCCGCTGGAGCAGGCACCGGATGGCCCGCACATAGATGCGGGTGGGCTTGAGCAGGGCCTCACCCAGGGTGCAGCCCAGCTCGGACACCTGGATATCCAGGGCCTTCCGGCTGTCGATGCCCAGCGCCTTGCGCACCAGGGAGAAGCCGTTGGAGTGGACCCCGGAGGAGCCCAGGCCGATGAGAAGATCTCCCTCCCGGAGGGCGGAGCCGTCCAGCATCTTCTCCTGGTCGGCCAGGCCCACGGCGAAGCCGGCCAGGTCGTACTCGTCCTCAGGATAGAAGCCGGGCATCTCGGCGGTCTCGCCGCCGATGAGGGCGCAGCCCGCCTGGAGGCAGCCCTCGGTGATCCCGGAGACAATGGCCTCAATGCGCTCCGGCTTGTTTTTCCCCACCGCCAGATAGTCCAGGAAGAACAGGGGCATGGCCCCGGAGCAGATGATGTCGTTGACGCACATGGCCACGCAGTCGATGCCCACGGTGTCGTGCTTGTCCATCAGAAAGGCGAGCTTCAGCTTGGTGCCCACGCCGTCGGTGCCCGAGACCAGCACCGGCTTTTTCATTCCGGACAGGTCGGGGACGAACAGGCCGCCGAAGCCGCCCAGCGTGCCCATCACCCCGGGGATGTAGGTGGACTCCACCAGGGGCTTGATGCGGCTGACCGCCTCATAACCGGCAGTCACGTCCACGCCTGCGGCGGCGTAGGACTCGGAGTGCGAATTCTTCATTTCTCCAACCCTTTCCAGTGTCTGCACTGCTCAATCCGCATACCGCCGTCCCCCTGCGTTTCATCATAGGCAAACTGGTTCAGCAGCCGGCAGGGAAATGCCTCGCATTGTCCGCAATGCGCATATTTTTTGTCCTCAGCACAGGACTTCACGGGGCAGCGCTCCCCCCAAAAGGGCTTTTGGATGCTGACGCAGCCGGTACATCCTGTCTGTTCCCGATAGGGACATGCGCTGCACAGAAGCCCGCATCTTGATTCGATCATGGTGTCTGTCTCCTTCCTAGCACGATTCCTTCCCGGACCAGCAGTAGGTGCAGATCTTGTCCCGGTCCATGCCGATGGCCTCCAGCAGGCCGTCCAGGGACTGGTAGCCCAGGGAATCGAAGCCCATCTCCTTGCAGATGGCCTGGAGCATACACTGGCCCCGCTCGGTGGCCGGGTCGGCGTACTCGGCCAGATGGGTCTGACCGGCCGCCCCCTCCAGGTCCTGCACCGTCCGCCGGGCCAGCAGCTCCATGTCCGAGTTGCTGCGGGAGAAGTTCAGGTACTTACAGCCGTACATGATGGGGGGGCAGGCCGAGCGCATATGGACCTCCTTCGCCCCAGACTCATACAGGAATTCCACCGTCTCCCGCAGCTGGGTGCCCCGAACGATGGAGTCGTCCACAAAGAGGAGCTTTTTGCCCTCAATGAGCTCGGGGACCGGGATCTGCTTCATTTTGGCCACCTGGTTGCGCACATCCTGGTTGGCGGGCATGAAGGAGCGGGGCCAGGTGGGGGTGTACTTCACAAAGGGCCGGGCAAAGGGGCGGCCGCTCTCGCTGGAGTAGCCGATGGCGTGAGGGACCCCCGAGTCGGGCACCCCGGCCACAAAGTCCACCTGGGGCAGGGTCCCTCGGGCCGCCTCGTCCCGGGCCATGATCGCGCCGTTGCGGTAGCGCATGACCTCCACGTTGACCCCCTCGTAGTTGGAGTTGGGGTAGCCGTAGTAGGTCCAGAGGAAGGCGCAGATCTTCATCTCCTGTCCCGGCGGGGAGAGGGTCTCCCACCCGTCCGGGGTGACCTTCACAATCTCCCGGGGGCCCAGCTCGTGGGCGTCCTCATAGCCCAGCTTGCGGTAGGCGAAGGACTCGAAGGAGACGCAGCAGCCGTCCTTGTCCCGGCCGATGAGGACGGGCAGGCGGCCCAGCCGGTCCCGGGCGGCCAGGATGCCCTCCGCCGTCAGGAGCAGGATGGTGCAGGAGCCGTCGATCTCCTCCTGGGCCCGGCGGATGCCCGACACCAGGTCGTCGGCCTGGTTGATGAGGGCGGCGGTGAGCTCGGTGTCGTTGACCTTGCCCGAGCTCATGGTCAGAAACTGATGGCCGTGGCCGTCGAAGTAGCGGGCGATCAGCTCCTCCGCGTTGTTGATGATGCCCACGGTGGTGATGGCGTACAGCCCCAGGTGGGAGCGGACCAGCAGGGGCTGGGGATCGGTGTCGCTGATGCAGCCGATGCCGGACGTGCCGTGAAACTCGGCCAGATCGGACTCGAACTTGGTGCGGAAGGGGGTGTTTTCAATGTTGTGGATCTGCCGCTGGAAGCCGCTGTCCGGGTCGTAGACGGCCATACCGCCCCGGCGGGTGCCCAGGTGGGAGTGGTAGTCGGTGCCGAAGAAGAGATCCAGCACACAGTCCCGCCGGGAGGCTGCGCCAAAAAATCCCCCCATCGCTTATTGGTCCCCCATCAGGCGGCGCATGACCTCCTCGTAGGCCTCCTCTGCGCCGCCCAGGTCCCGGCGGAACCGATCCTTGTCCAGCTTCTCGTGGGTCTTCTCGTCCCACAGGCGGCAGGTGTCGGGGGAGATCTCGTCGGCCAGCACGATGGTCCCGTTGGCGAGACGGCCGAACTCCAGCTTGAAGTCCACCAGATCGATGCCGATCTCCTTCATAAAGCCCTTCAGCAGGTCGTTGACCGCAAAGGCGTACTTCTTGATGAGATCGATCTCCGCCCGGGTAGCCAGCTTGAGGGCCAGGGCGTGGTACTCGTTGAGCAGGGGGTCCCCCAGGCCGTCGTTTTTGTAGGAAAACTCGATGGTGGGCGCGTCGAAGACGATGCCCTCCTCCACGCCGTAGTGCTTGGCGAAGGACCCGGCGGAGATGTTGCGGATGATGACCTCCAGAGGGACGATGGAGACCTTTTTCACGGCGGTCTCCCGGTCGCTGAGCTCCTCCACCAGGTGGGTGGGGACTCCGGCGGCCTCCAGGCGGCGCATCAGGTTGTTGGTCATGCGGTTGTTGATGGCCCCCTTGCCGGTGATGGTGCCCTTTTTCAGGCCGTTAAAGGCGGTGGCGTCGTCCTTGTAGGAGACAATTACCACCTCCGGGTCGGCGGTGGCGTAGACCTTCTTGGCCTTGCCCTCGTAGAGCTGTTCCTTCTTCTCGTAATCCATGTTAAAACTCCTCCGTTTGCAGCTTTTTGTCCTTCCCGGCCACTTCGGCGGCCATATCCGCCTTAAATGCTTCGAGCTTGTCCGTCAGAACGGGATTGGAGAGGGCCAGCATCTGGGCGGCCAGAATGGCGGCGTTGTCCGCCCCGTCCACCGCCACGCAGGCCACCGGGATGCCCTTGGGCATCTGGACCATGGAGAGCAGGGAGTCCAGCCCCCCCATCATCGAGGTTTTCATTGGCACGCCGATGACGGGCAGGGTGGTATAGGCGGCCAGGACTCCCGCCAGATGGGCCGCCTTTCCGGCGGCGGCGATGATCACGCCGAAGCCCTCCGCCCGGGCCGAGGAGGCAAAGGCCTCCGCCGCCGCGGGGGTGCGGTGGGCCGAGATGATCCGGGCCTCCACCGGGATGCCGAACTCCTTTAAGCGCCTGATGCAGGGGCGCATGGTGTCGAGATCGCTGTCCGATCCCAGAATCACCGCAGCTTTTTGATTCATAGAGCAATCCAACCTCCTGGCAAAAGCAGGCAGGCCATCCGCCGGGCGCGGATGACCTGCCTGTTCTGTTATCTGTGCATTTTGGGCGCATGGGTGCCATAGCTGTTCCCGGACAATGCCACGCGGTAAGCATCCATTCCAGTTCCCCCCGACCC
The DNA here is from genome assembly GCA_947649225.1 of uncultured Flavonifractor sp. Lineage (GTDB taxonomy): Bacteria > Bacillota > Clostridia > Oscillospirales > Oscillospiraceae > HGM12998. The sequence continues at coordinate 24,214 of CANSQX010000008.1, read as the reverse complement.
ATGCTCCAAAGCAGCTGATAATCTAACTATATCGGTTCTGAAAGGGGTTTGCAAGGGCATTGCTGGAATTTTGTATGCTTCCACAACCCGCCGGGCGGAACCGGTGCAAAATCTTGTCGGACTGCGCGTAAAAATCAGTCCATGAGATACCGCCGCACCAGCTCCTGGAGCAGCTCGTCCCGGTCCAGACGGCGGATCAGGGAACGGGCGTTGTTGTAGTTGGTGATATAGGTGGGGTCCTCCGAGAGGATATACCCGACAATCTGATTGATGGGGTTATACCCTTTCTCCTGGAGTGAGTTGTAGACGGAGGTTAAAATATCCTTAATCTGATCGCCCGTCTCGTCCTGAATTCGGAATTTGCGGGTATAGTCCATCTGCATATGCCGGTACACCTCCCACGAGTTTGGATTCTATCTTAGATTGTACCCGAAATTCTCTCCGCTGTAAAGAGGCGGAGGGAAAATTCACGAAGTTTTAAGAAACACATTTTCCCCATTTCCTGGGAAACCTACCGCAGCACAGCCCCCAGCTCCCGCTCCAGCAGGGCCAGCACCGCCTTCACATCCTCGTCGGCCTCGGCATCGGTGAGGGTACGGTCGTCGGCCCGGAGGGTGAGGGAGAACGCCACGCTCTTCTTTCCCTCGGGGATGGGCGCGCCGGTGTAGATGTCGAACAGGGCGGTCTCCTTCAGCAGGCCCCTGGCTCCCCGGGCGATACAGTCCTCCAGGGCGGCCACGGTCACGGCCTGATCGCAGACCACAGCGATGTCCCGCTGCATACTGGGGAACCGGGGCAGGGGGACATACCGGGCCTCCGGGGCGCGGGCGTCAAGCAGAGCTTGGAACTCCAGCTGGGCCGCGTAGAGCGCGGCATCCACGCCGTAATTCTGGGCGGTGAGGGGATGAATCTGGCCCAAAATACCCACCGGAGTCCCGTTGACCCGGATCTCCGCACAGCGGCCGGGGTGGAAGGTGCGCCCCTCGGCCGCCCGCTCGAACTGCACATTCTTCACGTTCATGCCCGCCAGCAGGGCCTCCACGTCGCCCTTGAAGGCGAAGAAGTCCAGATCGCCCCCATAGGCGCCCAGGGTGAGCATCTGCCGCTCGTCGGCCAGGTCCTGTCCCTCCACCGGGTGGTAGGTGGTGGCCAGCTCATAGAGCCGGACGGCGGCGTTCCGGGCGCTGTAGTTGCGGGCCAGGATCTCCAGCATGGAGGGAAGGGCGGTGGTACGCATGACGCTGGTGTCCTCCCCCAGGGGGTTCAGGATGGTCACGCAGCGGCGCAGGCTGTCCCCCTCCTCCAGCCGGATCTTGTCCCAGCAGGAGGGGGAGGTGAAGGAGTAGGTGATGATCTCGCTGAAGCCCAGGCTCCGGCACAGCTCCCCGGCCCGGCGCTCGGCCTTCTGCTTTTCGGTCAGGCCCCCCTGGGTGGTCTCCCCCCGCATGAGGGTGACGGGGATCTGGTCGTACCCGTGGAGCCGGGCCACCTCCTCGGCCAGGTCGGAGTAGTGCTCCACGTCGCCCCGCCAGGAGGGCACGGTGATGGTATCCCCCTCCAGCGTGAAGTCCAGACGCGCCAGCATGGCCCGCATCTCATCCTCGGGGATATCGGTGCCCAGCAGGCCGTTGATCTTCTCGGGCTCCAGCTTGAGCACCGTGGGCTGGGGCACGTAGTTGAGCACGTCGATCACCCCGTCGATGACCTCGCCCGCCCCCAGCAGCTCCACCAGCTCACAGGCCCGGTTCACCGCCGGGAGGGTGTTCAGGGGGTCCAGGCCCTTCTCGTACTTGGCGCTGGCCTCGGTGCGCATCCCCAGGGCGGCGGCGGTGCGGCGGATGGTGGTGCCGTCAAAGTTGGCGGACTCAAAGACCACGTGGGAGGTGTCGGCCACAATCTCGCTGTTCAGTCCGCCCATCACGCCCGCCAGGCCCACCGCCCGGGTCTCATCGGCGATGACCAGCATGTTGGGGGTGAGCGTCCGGACGCCGCCGTCCAGGGTGGTCAGCTCCTCGCCCTCCTTCGCCCGGCGGACCACGATTTTTCCGCCCTTCACATAGCGGTAGTCGAAGGCGTGCATGGGCTGGCCGTACTCCAGCATGACGTAGTTGGTGATGTCCACAATGTTGTTGATGGGCCGCACGCCCATGGCCCGCAGCCGCTCCCGCATCCACTTGGGAGAGGGGCCGATCTTCACATTGCGCACCATCCGGGCGGTGTAGCGGGGGCAGAGCTCCGGGTCGGGGGTCTCCACCTCCAGCAGCTCGTTCAGGGTCTGGCCCTGGGGGGCGTCCGAGCCCTTCACCACCGGCGTATGGAGCCGCAGGGGCACGTTGAAGGTGGCCGCCGCCTCCCGGGCCAGGCCGATCACGCTGAGGCAGTCGGGCCGGTTGGGGGTGATCTCAAACTCCACCACGTGGTCGTCCAGACCCACGACGGGACGGATGTCGTCCCCCGGCTTGCAGTCCTCCCGGAGGACAAAGATGCCGTCGCTGATGCAGTGGGGGAACTCCTTCTGCTCTGCGTGGAGGTCCGCCAGGGTGCAGACCGAGTCCGTCCTGGTGTTGTAGGCCACCAGATCGCCCACATGGACGTTGGAGCAGTGGATGTCCGGACATACCGTGGCGTCCTTCACCGCCATACAGGTGTGGAAGCTGCCGTCCGCCAGCGGCATACACTCCAGCACCTCGGCGGCCACCACCGGCCCGAAGATCTTATGGCCCGGCTGGATGTCCGCCGGGATGGAGGGCTTGTCCGGGTCGATGGGGTGGTAGTCGTGGAGCAGGGCGGCGGCCTCAATCACGGCATAGGGGAAATCCCGCTCGTCCAGGCCCAGCTCCTTCAGGGAGCAGAGCATCCCGTTGGAGGGCACCCCCCGCAGCTTGCCCTTTTCGATCTTCTTGCCGCCGGGGAGGATGGACTTGTGCAGGGCCACGGGGACCAGGTCCCCCGTGTGGATGTTCCAGGCCCCGGTGACGATCTGGACCGGCGCCTCCCGGCCCACGTCCAGCTGGCACACCCACATGTGGTCGCTGTCCGGGTGGCGCTCCATGGCCTCAATGCGGCCCACCACGACGTTCTGAATCTCCGCGCCCAGGTCCTCGGCGCCCTCCACCTTGGAGCCGGAGAGGGTCATGGCGTCCGAAAATTCCTTGTCTCCGGCGGAGATGTCCACGAACTCCGCCAGCCACTTTCTCGATAGCTTCATTTATCATAAACCCCTTATAAAAGTTCTTTTTAATTCTTTTTCTTTCAAGAAAAAGAATTAAAATTGGCTGAGGAAGCGCATGTCGTTCTCGAAGATCAGCCGCAGGTCGGTAATGGAGAAGCGGCGCATGGCCATGCGCTCCACCCCGATGCCGAAGGCGAAGCCGGAGTAGATCTCCGTGTCGATGCCCACGCCCTGGAGCACCTTGGGGTGGACCATCCCGGCCCCCAGGAGCTCGATCCAGCCCTCGCCCTTGCAAACCCGGCAGCCCGCGCCGCCGCAGGCGTGGCACTGAACGTCCACCTCGCAGGAGGGCTCGGTGAAGGGGAAGTGGTGGGGGCGAAAGCGGGTTTTGGTGCCCTTGCCGTAGAGGGCCTCTACAAAGGTGTTGAGGGTGCCCTTCAGGTCGGCCATGGTGATCCCCCTGTCCACCACCAGGCCCTCCACCTGGTGGAACATGGGGGAATGGGTGGCGTCCACCTCGTCCTTGCGGTAGACCCGGCCAGGGGCGATCACCCGGATGGGGGGGCGCTGCTGCTCCATGGTGCGCACCTGCATGGGAGAGGTCTGGGTGCGCAGCAGCAGGGAGGAGTCCTCCCGCATGTAGAAGGTATCCCCCCACTCCCGGGCGGGGTGGCCCTCGTCGGTGTTCAGCTTGGTGAAGTTGTACTCGGCCAGCTCCACCTCGGGTCCCTCGGCGATCTGGAAGCCCATTCCAATAAAGATCTCCTTGAGCTCATCCAGGGCGATGGACATGGGGTGCTTGTGGCCCAGAGCGGGCCGGCGGCCGGGGATGGTCACATCCACAGCCTCGGCGGCCAGGCGGGCCTCCAGGCCGGCGGCCTCCAGCTCCTGCTGGCGGCGGGCCAGGGAGGCGGTCAGGGCCTCCCGCACCTCGTTGGCCAGCTGGCCCATCACGGGCCGCTCCTCGGGGGAGAGCTTGCCCATCTGCTTGAGCACGGCAGTCAGCTCGCCCTTTTTGCCCAGGTACTGCACCCGCAGGGTCTCCAGCTCCTGGGCGCTGCCCGCGCCCTCCAGGGCGGCCAGGGCCTCGCGTCGGATTTGTTCCAGCGTTTCCTTCATCTTCGGTTTCTCCTTTTTACATGGAATCCAGGTTCAGGTATAACAAAAGGCCCTCCGTCCCGCTGCCGGGACGAAAGGCCATGCCTTCCGCGGTACCACCCGCATTCCCGCGCAGGGCGCGGGCGCTTGCATCCGGTAACGGCGGATGGCCGTCCCTGTCTCCAGGGCCGCTCCGGGGCGAACCAAGCGACACGTCCCAGGGCGGCTTTCAGCCGGTGGCCGCCCCTCTCTGAAGAAACGAAAACACGCTATTTTCCCCTTCTCTGCATTTCAACCTCTATATATACCACACAGTCGAAAAAATTGCAAGGGCTATCTGCCGATTTGCGTGGGAATGAAACCATCAGCCTTGAATTGCACCATTCTGTCTAGGCCCGGCTTGAAAATTGGCGGAATACCCAACGGCGAGAGATTTTTTCGCCAGACAAGGCAAACATTCGCAGGAATACTTGGTGTATTTCAAGAATTTTTCACGCCGTACGGCATTCTACCAATTTTCAAACAAGGCCTAAATATACCAAGTATATCAAGGTCTATGCCTTGATGGACCGGGGCTATCTCCCTGTTCTTTGTCCATCTGACTGCGGAACCAGGCGCACAGCATGTGCTTATCCGTCTTGCCGCTGAGTGTACGGGGCATCTGTTCCACCGCACAGATCCGCCAGGGGCATTTGTATTTGCTGAGCCGCTGGCGGAGATATCCCTGAAGCACCGCCTCATAGCCGGGGCATGGGCGGCTGAGGGTGACGAAGGCCGTCATGCGGTCCCGCTGGCCCACATGGATTTTTAGGATCTCTGCCTCAGAGACCAATGGGCTTTCGAGCAGCGCGTCACGGATCTCCAAGCCGGAGACCCACAGCCCGTTGAGCTTGAACAGATGGTCGCTCCGGCCTTCAAACCAGTAATAGCCGTCGCTGTCCACCTTAAAGACATCGTTGGTCACCACCCAGCCATCCCGGAATTTCCGTGCAGTGGCCTCTGGAGCGTGAAGATAGCAACTGGCTGTACAGCTGCCCTTGACCCACAGTACGCCGGTATGGCCCTGAGCCGGAGTGCCGTCCTCCTCTGCCAGCCTGATCGAGAAGCCCGGGAGTGGGAGGCCCGCGCTGCCCACTTTGCTGGGGAGGGTGTTTCGGTTCAGAAGATAGGAGCAGCCTGCCTCGCTGCACCCGGTGGCGTCTGTAAGCGTCAGCCCGAAGCGTGCCTGCCAGTCCCGGGCGACGGCCCCGGGGAGGGCGTCCCCAGAGGAGAGGCACAGACGAAGTCTCTCGCTGCGGAACATGCGGCTGCAGGTTTCATCCTGCAAAATAGCGCGGAAGGTGGCGGGAACCGCAAAGAAGACTGTGGGTGAATGGCTCTGGCTCTGCTCGCAGAGGGCCTGCGGCTTGGCGCGGGAGCGGAACAGCAGGGCTGCCGCCCCGGTCAGAGCAGGGGTAAGCATGTTGTTGGCCAAACCGTAGGTGTAGGACATTTTAGAGGCGGAGAGGAGCAGATCATCCGATCGGATGCCCAGCGTACCCACAGCAAAATGCAGCAGGCCGTCCATGACACGGTCATGGCGGTTGGGGATGATCTTTGGCCGACCACTGCTGCCGGAAGTGGCGGTGAGATAGGCGGTGCCGGGGTCTGCCAGAGGCAGGGCAAAGGAGGAGCCGGTCTCCAGGGAGGGGACGGGAGCCGCATCGCAGTCCCCTGCCGTATGTACAGTTAGGATCCGGACGCCGGGATCGCTGGCGCAAAAGGACGCCAAAAGCGCCTCGTCTGCGCTGTCCAGGAAGAGGACGGCGGCCCGGGCGGATTGGGCATAGTGCAGGATGCTTTCCCGCCGGTTGAGCTCACTGATGCACAGCGGCTTCACATCCAGCTTGATCAGTGCGTAGAACAGGACGGCCAGCTCAATGCAGTCCGGCAGGGCCAGCACTGCCGTGTCCCCGCTGGTTAAGCCTAGATCAGTGAGCTGGGCGGCCCGCCGCTCGCAGCGTGCGAGGACTTCCGCGTAGGAGTAGGGATGATTTTCATAAAAATAGAGCGTTTTGTCTCCACCGAACCGGGCAGCGCCCTGTTGGAGAAGGGTATGGTAAATCGAATGCATGGGCGTGCCCTCCTTACCTGCCGTTATCCGGCCTGGAAGCTGGAGCGGAACGTATAGAAGGAAGAGCCGTTTTCCAGGGCAGGGGGCTCAAAGCCGGGGCCTGTCAGACCCATGCGCTCGTAAATGGGCCGGTTGTGGTCGTATACCGCCTGCGCAATGGGGGCCGTATACGCTGTAATGCCGCTGGCAGGACGCGGCACCCAAGTGCCGCAGGCGGCGCCCTGGGCTACCGTATCCCGGATGGAGGCCAGCTTTTCCTCCTCACTGGCCGTTACGTCAATAAAAAGCCGGTCGTGAAAGCCCCCTACGAATGTGAGCCTTCCAGCGTAGGTCTGGAAGAGCTGCCTGGGGTTGTTGCTGCTCTGGACGGGGTTCCACGCATCAATGCCAAGCTCCACGAAGTCGTCGATCAGCGGCGCGACATACCCGCAGGAGTGGTGCTCATAAAGCATTCCCAGGCGGTGGCACTCGTCCACAATGCGCTTCAGATGGGGCTTAATCAGTGTACGCCAGAGATCTGCGGAGAAAAACAGGGTACGCTCCATGCCGTAGTCGTCGTGCATCTGAACTTTGTCCGGGTGGTAGACCTCTGCGATGCGGCGAATGCGCAGCAAAGCATGTTCGCAGAGGGCGTCCAGCAGCTCATAGCTGGCCTCCGGCTCCTCCAGGATATTGCACAGGGCGTTTTGGAGTCCGCAGAGAGAGTAAAACCCCTCCCAAAGCGTATTGATCAGGATGACATTGGACAGCTTGTTTTCCGCATCCCACTTGGCGCCGGCGGCGGACTCCCGCTTCCAATCTATGATCCGGTCCAGGTCGGGAAACGCCGCCTGGGAGCGCCACCGGGTCACGTCGGCGATCACAGGCGGCACGCTCTCGTCGTGGACGGGGCCGGGCTGGCCCTCCAGCAGGAGATATTGTACCCCCCACTCGTCCCGGTAGGGACCGAAGTGGGCCGGAGTGGGATCGCCCCCGAAAAAATAGGTCTCCACATCGTCCATGGAGGGGATAAAATAGGGGGTCTCGTGGCGGTAGACGCGCAGGATGTTCTCTCTTCGGATACTGCTCATGATGAATTCGCTCCTTTGAGATGAGTCTGGAACAGGCAAAGGCCCGCGCGCTGTGGGGGAGAGGATTGGATTCCGGCACAGGATTCCGCTTGACAGGACGCCGTGCAGCATATTATGATAAACTGTCCCAGCGCCTGCCGTCTGGGGCTCCAAGCTCTCTTTTACCATAGCATAAATCACAGTTTACCGCGCCCAGGTTCTGCGCTGTCTTTGTTCCGCAGAATGTCGCAATTTGTCCTGCGCGGTGGGAGGAGGGACGAGGTCCGTGCAAAAACCGGAGACCGCTGGTCCCTGCCGGAGAGGACCGGTCCCCGCAGAAGAGGGGAGCTCATATACGTTTGTAACCAGGCTGGACTGGTTTTCGGCGGAGGTGACGGTCTATCAGCTCTTTCCCGTCCGGGATCACCTGTTTCTCACCCTGGAACACTTCCACAGCGTGAAGGAGATCTGTTATATTGCCTCCGGGTCCGGATATCTCAGTGTAGCGGGCGAGGAGCCGATCCCGGTTTCGGCGGGGATGCTCTGCTATGTCAATACGGAGGTCCCCCACCGGCTGGCGCCCGCCGGGGAGATGGACGCCTATAACCTCTCCTTCTCTGTGGCGCTCCGAGAAGGGAACGGCGGGATTCCGGATCAGGTGGCGGCGGAGATTCGAGGGTTGCTGGAGGGCATCGAGCAGGCACGGTTTTTGACGGCCTGGGACACCCGGTGCTGCGCAATGAGCCTGTGGGACGCCCTGGCCGCCGCGCAGTCCCGGTATCCGGGGGAGTGCGTCAAGGTGGCGGGGGGCATTTCCAGCTTTCTGATGGGGGCGGTGCAGGCGCTGACAGGGTGCGCCGGCGGCACGCCTCTGGAGGACATTTTTAAGGCCGGCCCCCAGCTCAACGCGGTAAAAATTGTAACCTACCTGCGCCGGCATTACCGCGACCGGCTGACGCTGCCCGGGGTGGCCCAGGCCCTTCACTACTCGCCCCGCCAGTGCCAGCGGCTGCTGCACGAGTGCCTGGGGGTGGGGTTTTCCGAGCTCCTGCTCTCACTGCGCATCGACCGGGCAAAGGAACTGCTGGCGCAGACGGGCCGGACCATTGATGAGATAGCGGCCAGCTCCGGCTTCTCAAGCGGACGGTCGTTCAGCCGGCAGTTTACCGCCCTGGAAGGCATTTCCCCCAGCCAATACCGGCGGCAGCTCCCCAAAAAGAGAACCGAATAGCGTGGGAACAGCGGAAAACCGCACTGGACATGTCCAGTGCGGTTTTTTTCATGAATCCCGGCTCGGAGCGCTACTCCAGGGGCCAATGGTATTGCGTGATATACTGAGCAAAGACCGGTTTGCAGGGGTTATGCGTTACGCTGCCGTTCCATAGGATCTCCGCATGGGTGGGCACCAGGTCCTCCATACAGTCGGGTACGGGATTTTCCATCTCCGCGAATTTGATCCGGGGATTGCCCAGCAGGGAGCTGTTCTGGTAAAGAATACAGACGCAGCGTCCGGTCTCTACCCAGAGCAGGATGGTGGAGAGGTCGGCCGCCGTTTTGACCTTAGGGACAAATCCCGCGTTGGCGCAGCGGATGTAGAGGTTTTTCCGGGCCGGGGCTACGTCGTCGGGCAGGGTGACAAAGATGTCGTCCTTGAAGTCGCTGAGAGAGAGGGGGTGGCCCGCGCCGGCTAAGGGGTGGACGCTGGAGAGCGCGATACCCAGCCGGCGCCGCCCGATCCGGATGGTCTGAATGTTGGGCACATACTGGAGATCCAGGTCCAGCCTGCCTCCCACCACAAAATCCAGGCTGCCGTCCATCAGCTTGGCGCGGAGCTTATCCATGGGCTCGTTGCTCAGGGAGAGATAGATGTCGGGATGGTGCCGCTCAAATTCGTTGAGCATAAGCGGAAAGACATCCAGCATGAATTCCGGCATGACGCCGATATGCAGTTCCCCGCTGAAGCCGCAGCTCATATTCTGCGCGCGCAGGTAGAGGGCATGATACTCGTCCGCCATCTGGCTAAGGCCCTCGGCCATAACCCTGCCCGCCGTGGTAAGGGACACGGTTTTAGGCGTGCGCTCGACCAGGCTCATGTGAAGATCGGCCTCCAGCGCCTGGATTTTGCGGCTTACGGCGGATTGGGACATGAAAAGCCGCTCGGCGGCTTTGGTGAAGCTCAGGGTCTTGGCAAGCTCCAGAAAACAGATAATTCCTTGTATATCCATGGCTGAAATCCTCTGGCTGCTTCCATAATGTGAAGGATCGCAAACGCTTTGGCATAGCGGTTGCTTCCGTTTTCATAAAAAGCAAATCGCTACAAAAGACTATATCATGCGGCCGGAATTTGTGCAAGTTTTAGTTTTGCTTTTTGTGGAATCGTGAAATTGTACAAAAAGAGATTGCGTTTCCTCAGGCGCAACTATGCAGAAAATGCATACAACTATGCTGGATTGCTAGTTGAAGAATTAAGAAGAGATAGGGTAAGATGAAGTTGGAACAGCAAGGCCCAAGACGGAACCGGGTATGATACGGGGGGGAGGGAACGCCTTTTCGAATCTGGGTAAAACTCAAACAAAAGAGGGGGAAAGATATGAAATATCCGAAGTTTTGGAACAAATGTGTCAATACACTTGGACTGGCATCGGGTGTGCTGACCCTGGTGATCGCCGTACTATCCCTGCTGGAGGCGATACTCCGGTATTTCCTGCACAGCCCCACCAGTTGGACGCTGACGGTCTCCCAGTATATCCTGCTCTATATTGTGTTCTTTGCTTCTCCCTATGCCTTTCAGGAGGGCGGGCATGTGGCGGTAGACATGGTGCTGATGGCCGCCGACAAGACCGATCGCTCTGGGCGGCAGATACTGCGCCGGGTCCTGACCAGCATCGGCTATCTGTTGGCAGCAGTGTTCATCTTTGTCATTGCCCGGGGCGCGTGGCAGCTTTTGATGCGGGCTATCGCCGGCAGTCAGAAGACCGTTACCGCGCCGGTGATTCCCATCAGCGTGCTCTATACGCCGATGATTATAGGCTGTATTTTGATGCTGATAACCCTGCTCTTTATGATTCTGGACTGCTGGGCCCGGGACCATAAGAGCCGGTATTTGCAGTAGTGGGGAGGTGCGGATATGGAAACTGCCTATATTATCCAGCTCGTTGTCATCATCGCCGCGTTGATCCTCTTTATCCTGATGGGCTGTCCGGTGTTTGCGGCCCTGGGCTGCACATCGGTGGTCGCGATGCTGCTCTTCTTCAGAAATGACCTCATGGTCTATTTCAGCACCCTGTCCTTTGCCCAGGCCACCAACATGAACCAGCTGATTCCCCCCATGTTCATCCTGATGGCAGAATTTTTAGCGCGCGGCGGGGTGGCCGATGATATTTACAAGGCGATGAACCTGGCGGTAGGCAAGATCCGGGGCGGCCTCGCCATGGCGACCACCCTGGCCTGCACCATCTTCGCGGCTCTCTGCGGCTCCTCGCCCGCCACAGCGGCGGCCATGGGACGGATCTCCATTTCTGCCATGACCAAGCGGAAGTACCGCAAGGACTTTGCCGTGGGCACGGTGGCGGGGGCCGGAACTCTCGGTATTATGATTCCCCCCAGCCTGACCCTGGTGGGCTATGGCATCCTGACCGAGACCTCCATCGTCAAGCTGCTGATGGCCGGACTGGTGCCCGGACTGTTTATCTCGCTCCTGTTTATCCTGTTTATCTATGTCCGTGTCCGCCTCAACCCGGCGGTGGGCGGCATCATCACTCCGGAGTTTTTGGCCAGCAAGCGATACCGCCCGGACGACTATGAGCTGGATGCCGAGGCGCTGCTCAAACCCCTTCCGGAGGAAAATGAGGCGGGCGGCGGAAAAAAACTGTTTGTGCGGGTGCTTCCGGCTTTGATCCTGATCGTGGTGCTGCTGGGAACAATGTATTCCGGCATCTGCACGGCTGTGGAGTCAGCCGCCTTGGGCGCTGTGGGTGCGTTTGTCATTGTTCTGGCCCAGCGCCGTCTGAGAAAAGAGAACTTTCTGGCCACCCTGCGCTCGGCTGCCCGCAACAGCACCATGATCATCTTCCTCACCATCGCGGGTCTGAGCCTGAGCTTTGTCCTTACCTATTTGAAAATCCCGTCGTATCTCACCCAGTTCATCATTGGCGCCAACGTCAACAAATATGTACTGCTCATCATGCTGTACATCATGTGGCTGGTGCTGGGCTGCCTGATGGATCCCGGCAGCATGGTAATGCTGACGATCCCCTTCCTGTTTGACGCAGTGGTGTCGGTGGGGTTCGATCCCATCTGGCTGGGCATTGTGTCCGTGGTCGCCACCGAGATCGGCATGATCTCTCCTCCGGTCGGCCTAAACCTGTTTGTCCTAAAGGCCAACACCGATGTGGAATTCAAATATATCATGAAGGGGTGTATCCCGTATATTCTGGTGCTCCTCCTCGCCCTGGCGCTGATGACTGTTTTCCCGCAGATTGTCATGTTCGTCCCCAACCATATGTAGCCGGCGGATGCCGCAGGCGCACAAGTATAGAAAGGATGGTAAGGAAGTCATGAAGAAAAGATCGCAAGGTATGCTCTGTCTCGCCCTCGCACTCGTTCTCTGCGCCGCCCTTCTGGCCGGCTGCAGCGGAGGCGGCGCACCCGCCGGCGGCCAGCAGTCCAGCGCGCCGCCCGCCCAGCAGGACGCCCCCGGCGGCGGAGCCGCAACGCCCGCCGAGGAGCCCGTCACCCTGATTATGGGCCACGCCTTTTCCTCCACCAACAATAAGGCCGTCATTTGGCAGGAGGTGGCCGATGAGATCTATGAAAGCAGCGGCGGCACCGTCATTCTTGAACAGGCCTATGACGCAACCCTCTGTGACGACAGCAATATGATGGACAGCGTGGTCAACAATATCACCCAGGTTGGCCCCGGCGTCTACACGTATATGACCGGCGTGATTCCGGAGCTGTCCGCACTGTGCATCCCCGGCTATTTCGCCGGTGACGAGGAGGAGTGGCTCCAGTTCTGCGAGGAGCTCCAGGAGCCGCTGGAGGCCCTGTTTGCCAAGCATAACCTGAAGTTTTTGGCCTCCGACTACACCGCCTTTAGCTGCCTGTTTGGAAACGGCAAGCAGGTCTTAACCCCCGCCGACTGCTCCGGCCTGCTGATCCGGACCTCCGGCAATAACCAGAGCGATGCGGTGAAGATCTGGGGCGGCGCCTCTACAGTCATCGGCATCGGTGATCTGGCGACTGCATTGGACCGCGGTACGGTGGACTACGCCTTCTCGGCCTACGCGCTGGTCAAGGAGTTCGGCTTCTATGAGATGATCGACTATTGCACCTATACCTCTATGTACGACCCTGCCCACTGCTTCTTTATGAGTATGGATGTCTGGAACAGCTTGAGTGAAAACCAGCAGCAGGCCATTCTCAAGGGCTTTGACGGCATCGAGAAGAAGACCTATGAGCGCCTGGTGGAGCTAGAGTATGAGCCCTATAAGGAGATTGTGGCCGGATCCGGCGTCACCATCGCCGAGCTCAACGACGAGGAGACCGGGGCCTTTACCGAGCCCCTGAAGCCCCTGTTTGACAACCTGATCGCGGGCAATTCCAAAGAGGGCCTGGCCATTCTGAAAATCGTCTACAAATACAACGGCTGGGAGTGGACGGCAGATTAACAAAAATGGATGCAGCCCCGTGGGGCGGGCGGGGCAGCCATGGCTCCGCCCGCCCCTTTTTTAAGCCGTATTGGGAGAAGCTGCATAGGAAGGAGGCCATTCTTTGAGTCAGGGACAACGCTGGAAAACAAGACCGCTGGAGTTTTGGGCGAAAGCGAAGGAGCTCCGTGCGGACTGGCAGAAATCCATTGAGAAACAGGATAAGGTGGTGGGGCAGGGCAACACGGGGTTTGCCGACTGGTCGGCGGCCTTTCCCGCCATCACTGTCATTGAGGATAATCCGGCCGGCGCCATGATCAGCCATAAAAACCCGCCGTTTGCCCGGAAAAGCCGTTTGGCCTGCGAGATCCGCGGCTGGGGCCGGGAGATCTGCGGTTATCATAATAATTGCTGGGGCGGACAGTTTTTGGGCTGTCAGGACGACGGAACCCCGTTTCCCTACCGGAGGTTTGTGGTGCCGTTCCCCTGCGTCTGCGATTCCCACGGAAAGCGGGGCCAGCAATGCCGGGATTTCGAGGCAATGCCCCAGTGGATGGCGGATCAGTGCATCTATTTCGGGCCTCGGGACGCCCGGCGGGATGAGCCCATGCTGGAGCATAAGACCTGGTGCCAGTTAAAGGTAGTCAACGACATCGAGCGTATCTTCGGCCAGCCTCTGGATGAAGAGGAGTACATCCGCCAGTTGGATACAGTCAGCGTGGTCCGGGCCTATGCCCAGGAGATCTCTGTTCTGATGGCACAGACTATCCCGACCCCACTCTCCGTCAAGGACCTGTACTCGGTCTATACCATCGGCGGGCTGACCAAGGTGAACCCGGACGACACCATTGCCTTCTGGAAGCTGGTGCGGGACGAGGTGAAGTGGCGGGCGGACAATCAAATCGCCGCTGTGGGCAACGAGCGGTTCCGTTGGATCGAAGCCCATCCGCCCTCCTGGCACATGCTGAAATACTACCGGTATCTGGAGAAGTTCGGGGCTGTATGTTTAGGATCCCAGTATTCCCACATGATGAGCGGCGGCCTCCAGCGCCGGGAAGACGGGACGATCTCCGGCAACTGGGAATTGGAGCCTAAGGGGACGGCGCCCTACCCGGCGGACACGCCGCTGGCGACACGGGAGGACATTGTGCGCTATAGCTTTGGTCCAGATGCGCGCTACCCCTATACCTTTAAAATTGACGAATATCTCTACCCAGACAAGATTGTGGAGTTTGCCGGTATGATGCAGGCGGACGGGGCCCTATTGGGTCTGTGGCGCTGCGGCGTAGGCTGTACCATGACGCGAAAGGAACAGGCCATGCGGCTGCGGGACGCAGGCTATCAGGTGCTGCTCTATGAGGGAAGCCAGCCCGGCGACCGCACCGATCTGGACGAGAAACAGTTTTTTGACCGGCTGGATGGCTGGATGGAGAGTCTGGGTCTGGAGCGGCTGGAGGACTGATCCAAGGAAGTGAATCAGGAGGGATGAGAATGAGCAAGTATGGAATATGGCCGGAGTGCGTATGGCGTTCCCCGGAGATGAATTGGAGGGCGGCCCGCCGGATTACGGCGGGGATAGACGCCGGCACCACCAGTACGCAGGCGGCGGTACTGTGCGACGGGGCTCTGTTCAGCTATGCGAGCCTGGCCACCGGCGTGGATTTTAACCGGTCCGCCACGCTGGCGATGGAGCGGGCCCTGGAGGGCACAGACATGACGGTGGCGGACATACACGCCATGGGCCGCACAGGCTGGGGCAGCGCCAATGTACCCTTTCCTGCCCAGCATATCGACGAGGTGCAATGCCATGCCAAGGGCGGGCGCTTCCTCTTCGGACCGGAGGTCCACACCGTGGTGGATCTGGGCGGGCAGACCTGCAAGGCCATCCGTCTGTTCGACTGGGACCGGGTGCGGGACATCATGATGAACGATAAATGCGCCACCGGCATGGGCCGCAGCATTGAGAGGCTCTGTGAGCTGCTGGAGATCCCCATTACGGAGATCGGCCCCAGGTCCCTGGAGGTCCAGACGGACCCGGAGCCGGTCAGCACCACCTGCTTTGCGTTTGCAAACACCGAGACCATGGGTCTGTTCGGACGGCCGGAGTTCCGGGCGGAGCCGCTGAGCGAGGCGGAGGTATATGCCTCCCATCTGTTTGCGGTCGCCTGGCGTATCCTCGGTACGATTGGCAAGCTCCAGCCCTTGGATGTGGGGGACATCCAGGTATATGGAGCCCTGGGCTTCACCGGCGGCCTGGCCAAAAACCCCGGGATTACCAGGCGCATCGAGCGGGAGCTGAAGGTGACCGCACTGGAGAGCAGGTATGATCCTATGCTGGCCGGGGCCATCGGCGCGGCTTTGCTGGCCGGGTGAGCGCGGGACGCACGATAGGAGGGAGACATATGGATCAATTCAAACAGCTTGTGGAGAACCGCCACGCCTATGCGCAGTCATGGAAAGCCCGCACGGGCGGGAAGGTGCTGGGCTGGTACGAGCCCTATTTCCCAGAGGAGCTGGCCTACGCCGCGGGCATCCTGCCCGTCCGCCTGCTGGCCCGGCACGAGCCGGACGACCGCTCCGAAAAATGGATGTACGCGGCCTGCTATCCGGCACGGGATATTCTGAACCAGTTTTTGAAGGGCCGCTACGACTACCTCGACGGTATGGTGACGGTGGAGGGCTGCCAGTGGATGTACCACGCCTTTGAGTCCACCCTGCGCAGCCGCCCGGAATTTTGGAATCACTACTTATTCCTGCCGGACTATACCGACGCCCCCACCTCCAAAACCGTCCTGCGCTCGGAGCTCCAGGTGTTCCAGGAGAAATTGGAGGCGTGGACGGGCCGGACTGTCACGGACGCCGATCTGGATTGGGCCATTGAAGTGTATAATAAAAACCGGCTGCTGCTGAGGCAGATCTACGAGCTGCGCCGGGCCCAGGAGCCGGTTATTCTGGGCTCTGAGATGATGCACCTGATTTTGGCCGATCAGGTGATGGACAAGGCGGAGATGAACGAGATTCTGGAGCGGTTCCTGGAGGAGCTGGAGCAGCGGACGCCTCATAGGGATTGTATCCGGCTGATGCTCATTGGCAGCGAAACCTCCGATGCGGCGCTGGAGGAGATGGCAGAGTCCCTGGGGGCCAACGTTGTGGTGGATGAGCTGGACACAGGAAGTTCCTATTTCTGGAACAACGTGCTTCCGCAGAAGGACCGGCTGATGGCGCTTGCCCTGCGCTATCTGGGCCGCCCACACAATCCCATCAAGGACAACAACTGGCGCCGGCGGCCCCAGCATATCTTTGAGCTCTATGAGGACTTCAGCGCCGATGGCGTCATCATCGCCAAGCAGATCTACTGCCACCTGCACGGAACGGACAACTACGCGGTATGGAAGCTGTTGCGGGAGCGAAATATCCCCTATCTATTTTTCGAGCGGGATACCACGCTGCCGGAGGAGGAGACCCGGCTGCGGCTGGAGTCCTTCCTCACCGTGGTCCGGCAGGGCGCCACCCATGTGTGCGGCTGGCATAAGACGCTGGCTTAACCCTCCGGGCGGCATTGAAGTGGAGGTAACACAGTGAAAGGACAAATTTGGGAGACCAGACCCCTGGAATTCTGGGCGAAAGCCAAGGAATTGCGTGCGAGCTGGCAGAATTCGATTGATGCGCAGAAGCAGGTTTTAGGTCAGGGCAACATCTACTTCTGCGACTGGCAGGCAGCCTTTCCCGCCATCCGGATCGTGGAGGACAACCCTAACGGCGCCATGATCAGCAATAAGAGCTCCTCCTTTGCCCGCAAGAGCCGGCTGGCCTGCGAGATCCGCGGCTGGGGCCGGGAGATCTGCGGCTACCATAACAACTGCTGGGGCGAGCAGTTCCTGGGCTATCAGGCCAACGGCGAGCCCTTCCAGTACCGCGAGTTTGTCATCCCCTTCCCATGCGTCTGCGACTCCCACGCCAAGCGGGGCCAACAGTGCCGGGACTTCGCGCCGGTGCCCCAGTGGATGGATGACCAGTGCATGTACCTGGGGGAGCGGGATGCGGCGCGGGAGGCCCCTATGCTGGATCACCGGACCTACTGTACCCTCCGGGAGATCAACGACCTGGAGCGGATCTTTGGGCAGAAGTTTGACGACGAGAAGCTCCATAAGCTTATCGAGGACCATTTCCTCATTGAGGCCTACGCCCGCGACATTTCGTATTATATGGCCACCACCATCCCCACCCCCCTCTCGGTCAAGGATTTGTACTCGGTCTATACCATCGGCGGGCTGACTAAGGTGGATCCGGACGAGACAGTGAAATTCTGGAAGATGGTGAGGGACGAGGTGAAGTGGCGGGCGGAGAACCACATTGCAGCCGTGGGCAACGAGCGGTTCCGCTGGATTGAGGCCCATCCGCCTTCCTGGCACTTCCTGAAGTATTACCGCTATATGGAGAAGTATGGCGCGGTCTGTCTGGGGTCGCAGTACACCCATATGGAGGGCGGCGCTCAGTTGGAGAAAAAGGCGGACGGCTCCATTGACCGCCGGGACCGGCTGTTTTATCCCAAGGACACCCCTTTGGAGACCCGCGAGGACGCGGTGCGCTTTTTTAAGACGCCCGATGCCCGGGAGGTCAAGCACTTCAAGATTGACGAGTACATCCGGCCCAAGGCCATCCAGGAGTTCGCGGAGATTATGCAGGCGGACGGAGCGGTGCTGGGGCTGTGGCGTTGCGGCGTGGGCTGCACCATGACGCGGAAGGAGCAGGCGATGCTGCTGCGGGAGTCCGGCCTGAGCGTGCTGGAATATGAGGGCAGCCAGCCCGGCGACCGCACCGATCTGGATGAAAAGCGGTTTCTCGACCAGCTTGATGCGTGGATGGAGAGCCTGGGCCTGCGGAAACTGGAAGATTAGGAGGCGGGAACGATGATAACAGGTGGAATTGACATGGGACTGGCCTATGCCAAAGCCGTAGTGCTGCGGGATGGGGCCGTCATCGGGCGCGCCATGGGCCGCTCCGGCGGAGTCCGCCGGAGCGAGAACGCGGCGCGGATCTGGGCGGAGGCCCTGAAGGACGCGGGTGTGGACGCCGGGGAGGTGGCCAGGGTGTTCGCCACCGGAAAGGGCCGGTATGATGTGCCCTTCCGGGACGACCAGTATACGGAGCCGGTGTGTGCGGCCAAAGCGGCAGCGGCGTTCTGTCCCGGGGCTTCCATGGTGATAGACGCGGGGGCCGATGAGATCCTCGCCGTGACTTTGGAGGCCGGGGGCCGGATTCGGGAGGTGACCTACAATCAAAAGTGCTCCGCCGGCTGCGGCCTGATGCTGGAATCCATTGCGGACCGGCTGGAGTACTCCCTGGAGGAGCTGGGTCAGGTGGACCTGGATGTGGACAGTCCCGCCGTGGTGAGCGACGGGTGTATGCCCTTTGCAGAGCTGGACGCCCTGGGGCTGCTGAACCGGGGCGTCAGCCGGGAGGCGGTGGCCGCTGCGGTCCTCCGCTCGGCTGCTGTGCGGGCCAGTGTGGTGCTCCAGGATGTCACCCGGCCCGACACCAGTTGTGTTGCGATCATGGGCGGCCTGACCCAAAATGCGGCGTTTCTCCAGGCGCTGGAGGCCCAGACAGGGCTGGAATTCCAGATTGCCGCAGATGCGGTGTACCTCATGGCCGCCGGTGCGGCCCTGATGGCTGCCGGCGAGGGGGCGGAATCACGTGAGCCGCAGTAAGGTGATGAGCGCCGGGCAGGCGTTGGAGCTGATCCGGGACGGGGACTGCGTGGCGGTTTCCTCCGCCGGACTGGTGGGATACCCTGATTACCTGGCCAAGTGTCTGGAGGAGCGATATTGCGCCCAGGGACATCCGCGGGATCTGACCCTCTATGCGGGGTGCGGCCACGGGGTACCCTTTCTCCACGCCGGGGATGCCCGGTTTGCCCATCCGGGGATGCTGAAACGGACTATCTGCGCCCACCCGGAGCCGGTTCCCGATTTCCGGGCCCTGATCGAGCGGGATGAGATCGAGGCGTATATCCTGCCTCAGGGAGTTTTACAGCACCTGTACCGGTGCTGCGCGGCCCGGGAGCCCGGACTTCTGACCAAGGTCGGCCTGGGGACCTATGTGGATCCCAGGCAGGAGGGTGGGAAGGCAAACCGTATCACCACAGAGGATATCGTGCGGGTAATGGAGCTGGATGGCGAGGAATGGCTCTACTATCGGGCTTTCCCGGTGACTGTGGCCCTGATCCGGGGCACTACCGCCGACGAGCAGGGCAACCTCACCATTGAGCACGAGGCGCTGAAACTGGAGCTGCTGGAGATTGCCCTGGCGGCCAAAGCCTGCGGCGGACGGGTGATCGCTCAAGTGGAGCGGGTGGCGGCCAGCGGAACGCTGAATCCCCACCATGTGGTGGTGCCCGGCCGTCTGGTGGACGCCGTAGTGGTTACTGAGGAACCGGAGACCTACCACCGTCAGACAGCGGCCACGGTGTACAACCCCGGCTTCTGCGGGGAGATCCGCGCTCCCCGGCGGGGCGGTGCAGAGGAAGCGCCCGCCGCCCTCTCGGCAGAGGATGTCATCTGCCGCCGCGCAGTCTATGAGCTCTGCCCGGATGCGGTGGTGAATGTGGGCGTGGGAATTGGTTCCGGCGTGGGCGCTGTGGCCCGGGCCGAAGGGATGGCGGAACAGGTGACCTTTACCATTGAGCTGGGGGCCATTGGCGGCGTGCCGCAGTCCAAGGCTGACTTTGGCGTGTCCATGAACCCGGACGCCTTTCTCGCCCATCCGTCTATGTTTGACTTCTACCACGGGGGCGGACTGGATATCACCTTTCTGGGCGCCGCGCAGGTGGATCAGGCCGGCAACGTCAATGTGAGCAAATTTGCCGGACATGCGGCTGGACAGGGGGGATTTATCGATATCTCCCAGAACAGCCGGAAGGTCGTATTCTGTACCTATTTCCGGGCGAAGGGCTTGAAGGCGGCTGTGAACGGCGGTACGCTGCATATCAGCCGGGAGGGTGCTTTTCCCAAATTTGTAGAACAGGTCGATCAGATTACATTCAGCGGGCAATATGCCGTGCAAAGCGGCCAGGAGATCCTGTATGTAACGGAGCGGTGTGTATTCCGCCTGACCCCGGAGGGGCTGATGCTCACTGAAATTGCGCCGGGCATAGACCTGGAGCGGGATATTTTGGCGCAGATGACATTCCGGCCGCAGATCAGTGCGGAGCTCCGGGAGATGGATCCGCGAATTTTTACCCCAGGCCGGATGGGGTGCTTTGACGCGGTATAGGCTGGACAGATGTCAGGAACGAAGGAGGAAGCGTCATGGGAGCGCATTTAGCGGGAAAGACTGCGGTGGTAACGGGATCCGGCCAGGGCATCGGACGGGCTGTCGCCCTGGCGCTGGCGGCCGAGGGGGCCGCCGTAGTGACCAACAACCGCAAGCCGGGCCGGACCAGCCAATCCGATCAATTGGACGCAGCCAAACTGGCCAAGCTGCCGCCGGAGCTGCGCCGGTGGGTCCAGGAGGAATATGACCGCTATGGTGGAGACGCGGAGACCACAGCGGAGGCGATCCGAAACAACGGGGGAAAAGCGGTGGCCTGCTTTGCAGATATCACAGAGTTTGATCAGGCGGGCCGGCTGATTGACACGGCGGTCCAGACCTTCGGCGGCGTGGATATCCTGATCAATGTGGCGGGCGCGTTTGGATTCTCCCCTTTTGAAAAAATGACGCCGGATCTCTTTATGCGGGTAAACGCAGTGAAGCCCCTGGGGTATTTCAACACCTGCCGTCACGCCGTGCCCCATATGCTGAAAAACCGGTGGGGGCGCGTCATAAACTGCGCCTCCCGCTCCTGGCTGGGGGATATCATCCGCCATGCAGAGTACTGCACGGCCAATGCGGGGGCTGTGGGATTGACGCGTGCCCTGGCAGTCGAATACCAGCACTGCGGCATTACAGCCAATGCATTCAGCCCCTTTGCGCGGACACGGGCTTCTGTGGATCTGGCGGCCTATGACCAGGCGGTAGACGAGGCAGACCGTGCGTTTGTGGGTGCCTCCGCGCCCACAGTTGACCGGACGCCCCTGCCGGAGGATTTGGCGCCTTTCCTCTGCTACCTGTGTACGGATGAGGCGCGGAATATCAACGGCTCGGTTTTTCACCTGGCGGGAAACAGCATCGGGCTCTACTCTGACCCTGTGGTGATCCGCAGCGCCGCCAAGCCGGCCGGGCAGCGGTGGACGGTGGAGGAGCTGATCGCACAGGCGGACCGGCTTCTGTTTCAGGGCTACCACAGCATTACGGAGCAGTATGCCAAATAAAAACCGGAAAAGGCGGTCATGGCGCTACTTTTCCGGCATATGGGAGAGAGAGGAGATGGGCGGATGGAGCCGCTGGCTATCAGTGAGGAAAACCGGAAGTGCCTGTCGCTGGTCTGCGGCCGCGCCGGGATCAGCCGGGAGGGAGGCTTAATCTACGATCCGAAAGCGGAAGAGATTGCCGCCTGCCTGGGGGCCGGGCGTGATCAGCTTCGTATGAGCCGCTATCTGGCCCTCTTTCTCGGCGTACGGGCCAGAGTGCTGGACGACCTGGCGGAGCGTTTCGTTGTGGAGCATCCAGGCTGCATTGTGCTGCATTTGGGGTGCGGCTTAGACGCCCGCTGCCTGCGCGTCCGCCATAAGCCGCGCCTCTGGTATGATTTAGATTTCCCGGCCGTCATCCATCTGCGCCGCCGGTTTTATCAGGAGGAGGGATGGTACCGGATGATTGGCTCTGACGTCTCCGATCTGTCCTGGCTGGAGCAGGTAGCGGACAGCCGCGAGGCGCTGATTCTGGCGGAAGGGCTGACCATGTTCCTGACGGCCGATGAGAATCTCAGTCTGTTTACCGCGTTTCAGGAGAAGTTTCCCTATTCAGAATATGCCCTTGACGTATATACGGACCGGGCGGTACTCTACGTGAGCACCCCCACGCATCCGCCTAAACGTGGGAAATCAATCCTGTGGGGACTCTCCAAGCCGCAGCTTCTGGAGGAGCTTCCCGGCGTCCGGTACCTGCGGGCATACCACTTCAACAGCAGCCGGTATCTGCGCAGCTTCAGCCTCCCGGTCCAGCTTGTTTACCGCTTTCTGTATGGCCGGGAGTCCACCAACCGTTATTACCGGATCTATCACTACCGCCTGGACAGGGCGGAGGAATTCTGATTCTTGTAAAAGGCCGCTGCCTATTTGTAGCGCGGGGTAGGCCGTTCCACAATATGTCGAACGCATCAATCCAAGGTCCGGGCGGATTCACCAGATAGGTACTGCTTCCGAAAAAATCATTCCAGAGCGTATGAGTTGCTCTTACACCGGCCGGGCCGGTGGTTTCCGAACCCAATGAAAGTGAGCATTTTAGAATCAGGCTTAAAAGCGATGCTGGAAGAACGGCGTGAAGATTGGTTGGACTCTTGACTTGCTGCAGGTATTGATGCCGGAAAAGGAACATAAAATCATGCGCAGGGAGTCCGTAATGCAAAACGAGGCATGGCTCTTCTTTTAGACCAGGCTGAGCGGGAAAGCGGTCCATATTTAGAACCTGTATTCATAACTGGGGAACACCGGATTGCCGGGGGGGTGTGCCGTCCTGCAAGGCAAAAAATCGTAGGAATACTTGGTGTATTGCAAGATTTTTTAACGCCGCAGGGCGGCAAAAGACCCGGCAAGACGGTGTTCAACGGTTGTGAATACAGGTTCTTATATATCATTCTTGATGGATTTAAAAAGGGCGGCTACCTTTCCACGACGGCCTACATCTATACTGTATCTGAATGCAATTATCATTTCCCGCCCTACGGTATTATCCAACATGCGCTGGATGGCCGCCTTTTGGAGGAGTACTGCCTTTCCCTACAAAAAGAACGATTCTCCATAATAGAATCAGATACAGAATGGGATTGATTTGATGAAAGTTTCCTCAAGTCGTGTGATAAAAGTGTAGTTCTGCTATCATTACCTCATATTTATTACAGGAGGAATGCAGAATGACATTAGAAGAACACTTGAGGAGACAAAAGGAGACAGGTGTTCGCGATATTGTTCCGCCAAAATCAGTGGATATTAACAGCGTGTGTCTGTGGAAACGTTGAAGCAAGAGGGTGAGCCGGTAAGCATTGCCTTACTGAGTGTTCGGGAGGGGCTGTACTGCGAAACCTCAAACCGGCTTAGGCCGAAAAGCTGAAAGAAAATACTCCCAAAGGTTCCGCCACAGACGGGGGCTTTTAAATCGCCCACAATGTATAAAGAATAAAAAACAAGTCTAAAACAACTATGACGAAAGCATGTTTTTGCTGCTTTCGTCATAGTTATTTTTATAAGCTCTGCAAGGAGGTATCCTTATGCGAATATGGATTTATGGGGACAGTCCGGAGCGGATTCGAGATATGATAGAGGAAAATACCAGCCCCGACGATACCGTGACAGGCACCTCAGTTTGTGCGGAAATTGGTTCCGTATTTCCTCAAGGCGGTTTAATACCGGCTATATCTGCCGCGATTCGAAAGGATATTGACCTGCTGCTCGTCCCCACGTTCGGGCTGTTGGGGAACACAACCAAAGCGGAGCAAACAATAGAGCTGTTCCGAAGCTACAATGTCTCAGTCAGGTCCGTTTCCAGGAATGGAATCAACAGCTCCTGATACCCGGCGCGATCGAATTGTTTGACGGTCTCCGCAGAGCTTTCCAGGGCCGTTCCAGCGCAGCCCTGTAGCAATGAGCGGCTGGACTCGCTCAACGGTACGTCAGAGCGGCACAGGGCATAATCACCGGGCGCCATATGCCACGGCTTCAGCAGGTTTGGATAGCGGCCGCACAGCTGTGCCGCGATGGACAGGCCCTTTCCATCGAAATCTCCCGAATAAAATAATTCTGTTCCTTCCGCCGCCAGCAGATCCAGTAGCCGCAGCGCCGCCACCGAGGGCTGGCCGGAGGTGCAGATCAGCGGAGAGTGGAACTGGGCGGAGCGGTCGCAGAGCTGGGTGAACACCATTTCATTTTCCACGATATAGGCCCGTTCTGAAGAACTGCGTGCGCCGGTCAGTCCGGAGAGATTGGCAAGTGACAAGGTACATATCTCATGACTTTTTCGAAGCAGCCGGTAAGCCGGG
>CANSQX010000007.1 GCA_947649225.1 uncultured Flavonifractor sp. | reverse complement strand
GCGTCCATAACCATGCTCTCCTGGCCCATGGCGGAGCACATGACCACATTGGCGTTGCTGTCCTTGGCGCGGATAGCCTTCAGGGCCTCCAGGCCGTCCATGTTGGGCATGGTGATGTCCATGATCACCAAGTCAGGGCTAATCTCGCCGAACTTCTCCACAGCGTCCGCGCCGTCCACGGCCTCGAACAGCTCGGTGTAGCCGCTCTTGCTCAGGGTATCCTTAATCATTTTGCGCATAAAAGCGGCGTCGTCCACCAGTAAAATCTTCTTCGCCATCGTAATCCATCCTTTTTCATCAAAAATTACAAATTAACGGTGATTGGGGGTGGTCCCATCACTTATTATGGGACAATATCTCAACGCCTGGGGCCTGGACGATCTCGGTAATACGGACGCCAAAGTTGTCCTCGACGACCACCACATCGCCCCGTGCAATACATTTCCCATTGACAAACAGATCCACCTGATCGCCGGCCAATTTGTCCAGCACCACCAGGGAGCCCTTGGCGAACTCCAGAATCTCCTGCACCTTCCGGCGGGTCCGGCCGATCTCCACCGTAACCTGGAGGGGGACCTCCATAATCAGGTCCAGGTTCTGAGCCTGCTCCTTCCCCAGCTTTTCGGCGGGGTCCATGTGCTCCATGGGAAGTGGCTTGGTATTGATGACCTTGGGCTCCGGCTTGGGCTTCTCCGGCTCCTGGGGCTGAGGCGGATAGGGGTAGGGGTAAGGCGGATAATACATGGGTGGATAGCCCATATAGCCGTTGGCAAAGGCCGCCGGGTCCATCCCCTGGGGCATGGGATAGGGGGGCATCTGACCGGGGGCCGCCTGGGGGGGCATCATCTGACCGGCCGGAGCCTGAGGGGCCTGCGGCGCGGGCTGTGGAGCCGCGGGCGCGGTCTGCGGGGCCGGGGAGGCAGGCTGCGCAGCAGGCGCACTGGCCGCACCGCCGCCTGTCAGCAGTTTCTCAATCTCCTCCTGGCTCAGCTTGCCGCCGCTGCTCTCGGCAGGGGCAGGGGCCGGAGCAGGCTCGGGCGTACCGCCCGCCAGCATCTTCTCGATCTCCGCCTGACTCAGCTTGCCGCCGCTGCTCTCGGCAGGGGCCGGAGCGGGCTCGGGCTCCGGCGCAGGCGCGGGGGCAGGGGCAGGGGCAGCGGACACGCCGTCCAGATGGATTTCATCCTCCAGGCCCAGGCTTTTCAGGAGCTCGCTGGCCAGGGCCACGGACATGACGTTCATGAACTCGCTCTCCAGCGCGTCCTCGATCTTCAGGAAAAACCGGACCACCACAATGCTCTCTGCATTGGGGGGCAGGTGGTTCTCCTTGAATTGCTGCAAATTGTCCAGCTCAAAGGACTCCGGTGTAGAGATGTCTACCCGGAACCCCAGGAAATCCGACATCGCCGTGGCGGCCGAGCCCATCATCTGATTCATGACCTCGCACACGCAGCTGATTGTCAGGTCGTTGAGCTCGAACTCCTCATCGGGAGTCTCGGTCCCCATGAGGATATCCACGATAATCTTGATATCACTCTTTTTCAGCAGCATGATATTGCTGCCTTCCAGGCCCTCGACGTATTTGATCTCCACGCCGATAGCGGGCTCCAGATTGCCCAGCGAGAAGTCCTTGACGTCTACCACCGAAACCGTGGGGGTCGTGATATCGACCCGGTGATCCAACATATTGGACACCGCGGTGGCCGAGGAGCCAAGGCTGATATTCATCATCTCACCGAGGGCGTCCAGTGCCATCGGGCTGAATAGTTCCTTCTCCATCCTGTCTACTCGCTCCTTTGATCGGCCTGATAGCAGACCTCTTCTATCTTGACGGCCATATTTTTCTTATGCGTTCCGATACGGCCGGCAAACCACTGATAGCCGCCAATTTCCAGATAGATCGGGGAGTCCTTAGACCGCCCCAGGTCCACCACGTCTCCCACGTTCAGGTGGTACACGTCGCTCAAGGACAGCCGGGTATCGCCCAGCTGTGCCACAACTTCCAGGCTGGAATCCCTCAGTTTGTCGAAGATCTCCTCCGACTTGTCCTCGCCTGCGGCCTTCCGGCCCGGCACATCCCGGCCGAGCTCTGCGAACACATTGGTCAGGACGGTGCCAGGCAGACAGATGCGCATCTGCCCGTCCCCGCTGACGAACTGGAGCTTCAGGTCCACGATCACTACCGTCTCGTCCAGGCCCAGGACCTGAACCAGGGTGGGATTGACCTCCGTCCGGGTGTACTGAAACTGTATCCCGATATAATTTTCCCAGCTGCCGCCCAACACGCGGATCAAATCCTCCACCAGGTCCTCATACATCCGCAGCTCCAGGTCCGTATAGCTGTAGTCGCTGGCCAGCTCGTCGTCCAGATCGCCCTCGCCGCCCATCATACGGTCCATCATGCTCAGCGCGGTCGCAGTGGAGAGGTAGAACATCACGGGTACCTCTTCCTCCTCCTCCTTGCTCAGAATCTGGGCCGAGGCCATGGCCAGCACGTCGCCTTCCGTCAAGGCGTTGGAGAACTCATAATACCGCTGCTCTTCGATGCTCTCTACCTCGATCTCGCAGTTCATGCGCAGGATCGCGTTGAGCCGGGAGCTGATGACCCGCGTGTAGTTCTCAAAAATACCGCCCAGCATTTTAATACGGTCTTTGGTAAATTTGCGCGGGCTGCTGAAGTCGTACTTCCGGTATTTCTTTTCCGGCTGTGTGTCCTCCGTCTTCTCAACGTCCTTTTCTCCGCTGCGGACCGCACTCAGCAGAGCGTCAATTTGACTTTGTGAAAGTACCTCTGCCATCGAATCACCTACTCCGCTCTACTCAGTCCGAACTGGTGGTATACTGCTGGATCGAGCCGGCCAGCTCCGCCTCCGCCTCGAGATCCCGGCCGCTGATGACCATTTCCACGCGGCGGTTGGCCGCCCGGCCCTCGGAGGTATCGTTGGTGGCTGCGGGCCGCCACTGGCCCATGCCCTGGCTGACCAGCTTGCCCGGGTCCAGGACCTCCGGGTCGGTGTGCATCTGGATGTAAATCAGCACCTCGGTAGCCCGTTCGGAGGACAGGGTGCGGTCCTTCCGCACCTCATTAGGCGCGTTGGGAGTGGCCTGGGCCGTGTGCCCCGAGATGACGATCTCGTCAATGGACCGGGCCACCCCGGAGAACATCTCGCTCACCGAATCCAGAAGCGTCTCGCTCTCTGGCCTCAATACGGACTCATTGCTGTCAAAAAAGGCGGTCTCGTTAAAGGACACGAAGATCTTGCCGCCGTCCCGGTTCACGGAGATCTGCCCCTGGGCCTCCGAGCTCTCCGCATAGGCCTTCAGGGCCTCGTAGAGCTCCTCAATATCTGCCTCAATCTCCTCCTGGCTCACGTCCGGGTCCTGGCTCTCTGTAGGCTCCGGCATGACGCCGGACTGGTCGCCGTCAGCGCTGGGGCCTGAGCCGCCGGGGGTGGCGGTGATCTGAGTGAGAGCCTTGGGGTTAAAGCTCATGACCAGGGCCTTCCAGT
This sequence comes from uncultured Flavonifractor sp., assembly GCA_947649225.1. Classification (GTDB taxonomy): domain Bacteria; phylum Bacillota; class Clostridia; order Oscillospirales; family Oscillospiraceae; genus HGM12998. The sequence continues at coordinate 38,277 of CANSQX010000007.1, read as the reverse complement.
TCTCCTCGCTGATGGTGGACATGGAGTAAAGCAGCACAAAAAAGCACAGAAGCAGCGTCACCATGTCGCCGTAGGTATCCATCCAGTTGGCGCCGCCTCCGCCGCCCTTTTTCCGTTTCACGTGTGGTCACTCCTTGCGGCCGGCCTGCGCCGCCGGATTATTTTTTCTTGCCCTTCTTCTTGCCGCCGCCTTCGCCGCCTTCGCCACCCTCGCCGGCGCCTTCACGCTGCTGCTGCCCCATGTAGGTCAGGAGCTTTTCCTTCAGGAATTTGGGGTTTTCACCGGACTGGATGGACATAATGCCCTCCACGATGATCTGCTTGCACAGAACCTCTTCCGCGTCCCGGATGCGCAGGTTGTTCGCGATGGGCCCGAAGATCATGTGGGCCAGGATACAGCCGTACAGGGTGGTGATCAGGGCGGTGCCCATATCGGCGCCCAGACTGGAGGCGCCGCCTCCGTCCAGGCTCATGCTCTTCAGCATGTTAATCAGGCCCACCAGCGTACCCACCATACCGAAAGCGGGGGCCACGGCACCGGCCTTGTCATACAGCCCCGCGCCGTCCTCATGGCGGGAGGACATGCACTCGATATCGTTTTCCAGAATCGCCCGCACCTTATCCGGGTCGTTGGCGTCCACGATCAGCATGATCGCCTGCTTAAAGAAGGGATCCTCCTGCTCGTTGGCCTTTTCCTCCAGAGAGAGCAGGCCGTTTTTCCGGGCGGTCTGGGCCAGCTCCACCAGCTGCTCGATGTAGTAGACGGGGTTGAACTTCTTGGTGTTCAGCACCACCTTGAAATGCTTGGGGATGGCCTTGAGCATCGTGGGCGGGAAGCTGGCCACCACCACAGCCAGGGTACATCCGATAACGATCAGGATACTGGCTGCATCGAAGAAGTTGATCAGGTTCACAACGTTGACGTCAATGAGCTTTTCAGCGGTCTCGCTCAGGTCGATCTTGGTGATCATGCCGAAGAGCATGACGCCGATGGCCAATACTAAGCCTATGATATAGGTTATATTCATTGTATCGCACTACCTCCCGCCGGGCCGCGCCATCCGCCCGGGGATATTCTCTGCTCTGCGCTAGCGCTTGTCGATGATGGAGATTTCCCGCTGGATATCCATCACCTTGGCATTATAATCCGCAATTTTATGAATAATCTCCTCCGTGGTCTCACGGACGAGGTAATAGTCGTGGTTCATCATGACGATCTTGGACTCGGGAATCGCTTCAATGTACTCGATTTGCAGGTGATTGACCAGGAATTTTTCGTGATTGCGTTTCGTGAGCATGATCATAACATATGTCTCCTTCCGCGCGGGGCGGCGGGCGGGGGCCTTGCGCCCCCGCCGTTTCCGCCGGATCAAGAAGCGTCAGCGCTTCATGTTCACCAGTTCCTCCAGCATGGAGTCGGTCACAGTGACGATACGGGTGTTGGCCTGATAGCCACGCTGCATGAAAATCATGTTGGAAATCTCAGTGGCCAAGTCGGTGTTGGTCTGCTCCAGGCCGCTGGTAAGCAGCTTGGTGGTGCCGCCGGTCTTGATACTCATACTGTCTGAGACGTCGGTGGCGGGCGCTTCACCATTGCTGGTGATGTGAGTCATACCCGTTGTAACAGTAACAGCCGCACCGGCGCCAGGGCTCCAGTTTCCGTTGGCGTCCACATCCATACCAGTCAAATTCGCTTTGTCATAGACAGTTGCGGCAGAACCACCCAGCATGGAAATGCTCATGGAGCCTGCACCGTCGCCGCACTGGAAATAGGTGCCGGTCACCTGGGTCACGCCGTTGGGGTTAGTCACGTTGCCGATAGCCAGGAAGCCGATGGTAATATGCTGGTCGGTATCCTTGGTGGTACCGCTGATCCGGCCGGTCTTCTCATCGATGCTGATGCTGTCCATCTCAACGTGGGGCAGCGCCTCAAACGTCGCCTGTGTCGCAGCATCTTGACCAGGCACCTTCTTCAGCTGATCCAACGTCGAGACCGCATAGGTTCTCATTTCCCGCGTAGCACCTGCTGCCGGCGGCTGCTTTGGATCGGTTACAACAGTCAGTGTCTCCTGGCCGTTCGCCACCGTCACATCCACCATCACAGAGATCTGTCTGGGCAGCGTAATGGGGGAGAGCTGATTACTCATCACAGGAATCGTGGTATCGTCGCCCTGAACCTGGCCCACGCACTGGAAGCCGTAAACCACATAACCGGCCCGGTTGGACAGGGTGCCGTCAGCCTTGAACTCCAAGTCGCCCACCTTGGTGAGAAGCAGAGACTTGAAATCCTCGGCGGTGTTGAAAGTCATATTCTTGGTCTCGCCCAGCAGGAAGAAACCGTCGCCGTCGATCATGCAGTCCATGGGGCGGCCGGTGGGCACATAGGAGCTGGTGCCCATGTCGATGTCCACCGTGGCCATATTGGTACCCATACCGATCTGAGAGGGGTTCTTGCCGCCCACGGTGGTGGAGCCGTTGGAACCGTTGCTGACCGAGGTATACAGCGCGGTTTCAAACAGATAACGTCCGGCCTTATAGCCGTTGGTGTTCACGTTTGCGATATTGTTGCCGATTACGTTCAGGCCCGACATATGGGCTCTCAGGCCAGAAATGGCCGCATACATTGCTCCGGTCAAATGAGTTAACTCCTTTCGGTGTCTCGCGCCGCCTGGCCCCCGCCATTCGGGCGGGGGCCAAAGGCCTCCGAAACTCGGTCCTGCCTTCTGTTGCTACAGGAATACGGCGCCGTCAATGTTGGTAAAAACGCTCTCCTTCATCTCATCCTGGGTGATGGCGGTGATGACCTTGGCGTTGGGCACATTGATGATAAACGCCTTTTCGGCGTCCATCGCCAGGATATTGGTCGCGCCCTTTGCCTGGGCCCGCACCACACTGCCCGCCAGTTGGTCCATCAGGGCCGGAGTCACCTGGATACCGCGCTCCTCAGCTCGAGAGATGGCGTGCTTGGAGAAAGCCACGCCCGAAACCGGCTGCCGGGCGCTTTTTTCCAGCTCCTGCTGAAACATTGCGCCAAAACTGCCGTTCCCCCGTTTGGGAGCCTGTGTCTGAGCGGCGGGCCGTATCCCCGCGCCCGTCACGCGCTGGATCATCTTACTTCACCTCACCGTCCCACAGTTCTCTGGGGTTCGGTCTCGTTTTCGGTACCGCTGCCGGGGTTGGTCTCGTCCACGGGGGGCTTGGTGTCGCTCTCCTCAGGGGGCTTGGTCTCATCCACGGGAGGCTTCGTGTCGCCCTCCGCAGGGGGCTCGGTCCCCTCCACAGGAGGCTTCGTATCGCCGCCCTCGGGGGGCTTGGTCCCGTCAACCGGCGGCTTTTCGCCGTCCGTGCTGCCATCGCCCTCGCCGGGCTTCTCGGTCTCCTCGGGCTTTGGCAGGCGGCCGATTGCCATAATATCGCTGAGCTTATAGGCGTTGTCCCCCGCAAAGACGATCTGCTCGCCGTTGGAGGTGGCGGTTCCGGTAATGGTCACGACCTTCTCCACGGGTTTGTTGCCGTCGTACTCCACCACCGTGACCTCTTTCCCTACCAGGGATCCGGCATAGGACATGACGCTGGCATCGGTCACGTTGGCCAGTGCGGTCACCATCTGCATCTGGACCAGCTGGTTGAGCATATCCGAGGTATCCGCCGTGTTGTCGATGGTCTGGCTCTGAAGCTGTACCACCATCAGCTGGAGGAAATCGGTCATGTCCATATCGGGGCTGGTCTTGTTCTTGTTCCTGGTGGCCTCCTTGGTGGCCATTTCGGTGCGCACCATACCCACGTCATACATAAAGTTGCCCATGCTTGGAATTCACTTCCTTTCGTTCAGGAGACTTCGGCCTCCACGGGAATCAGGCCCAGGCGGAGCTGATGGAGGAAATCCTGGCTCTGCTGGGGATGCTGCTGCCGGTGCTGTTCCTGCTGCTCCCGGCGGCTCTGCTGATTGCCGCTGTGGCCGTCATAGGGATTCTGCTGGTTGTGGTTCTGCTGGCTCTCCTGCTGGCGCTGGACCTCCACCTGAACGGGCTCCTGGCCTCTGCCGAGAATGCTCTGGAGATTAGCCGCGTGCTTTTCCAGCAGGCTCTGGGTCTCGTTCCGGTCGGCGCTCAAAGCGATGTGGAGCGCCCCGTCGGGCAGCTGGGTAATCTCCACGGTGACGCGGCCCAGGGAATCAGGGGTCAGCTGGATCTCCACACGGGAAGCGCCCTGCGCGATGGCCTGGGAGACCTGGGTGCCGATCTGGCTGCTCACGTCACGGGCGGCGGCGCTCTGCTCGGGGGTATAGGCCTCGCCCACCTTGACGGGGGCCGCTTTCACGTCCCGGAAGAGGGTCTGGGGCGCGGTCTCCGCGTTGGCGGCGGCATCTTCCCCATCGCTCTGGTTGTGATCGCCGGTGTGGACCTCAGCCTCGGGAGTCTCCATCCGCTGGACGGCAGCCTCGGTCTGTCCAGCCTGGGGCTCTGCAATCTGGGTGGCTGGAGCGGCTGTCTGGGGCTGCTCCCCGGTCTGGACCTGGCCGTCGGCCGCCTCTTCCACGGGAAGCCCGGTGTTTACCATGGGCTGAGCGGCTGTCTGGGAACCCTCGTTCGCCTCAATCTGTACATTGTCCTGGGGACTCTGCTGCACAAACCGGCCGTTGAGCATCACGACGGGGTACTCCCCGTTCTCCTGGCCCAACAGCATGGCGGGCGTCTGGAAGCTGCTTTCGGGATCCACCAGCATCAGATCAATGGGGGCCAGTACTGCGCCGGACTCCGCCAGGATCTCGCTGCTCTCGGTGGGGTCCTCGGTGTTCTGCGGAGCATCCTCGCCATCGGCGGCGGGCTTTTCCTGCTTGGTCTCAGTCTTGGGCTGCTCCTTGGGTTTTTGGGTGGACTGGGCCGGCTTGGGGGGCTCCACATCCTGGGGGTTCTGAGCCCGCTCCAGCAGCTTCTGGAACTCGCTGTCCGCGGTGGGAATCCCCTTGACTGCGGCGGCCAGAAGGGCGCTGTCTGTGGTCCGCTTGGTCTGGGCCGTATTCAGGCTGGAGCCCATGCCGTACAAAAAGCTCTGATCCATGTCTGTTTTCACCTCCTTCTTCTAAGAAATGGGGCAGGCAGGAAGCGCCTTGGGATTTCAGCTCTGCCTCGAACTCCGCCGCCCTTTGAAAAGGGCGGCCCCAAACTTTATGGCGCAGACTGCCCATCTATTCCAAACGGCCTGGGGCCGGTTTGGACTGCGTTACGCTGTGGCGCTGTTGATGCGTGCGGCGCTGACGAATTCGTCGATCAGCATCTCCTCGCTCTTCTGGAGTGCCTTCTGGTACTGATCGAGCTTTTTATCCTTTAGCTTCTCCAGGGAGGAGGTGTCCTTTTTGGCCTCTACCACCTGCTCCCGCTTTTTCTCCTCCTGGCGGCGGAGCTCCTCCAGCTTGCGGGTCTCCTTCTGGATCTCCATCTCCAGGGCCCGCAGGCCGGATTGGTAAAAAGTTGCGTCCATGATGGTCAGGCCCTCGGCCTTACGGATCCGGTACTCCTCGTTGCAATCGTGGTAGCACCGCTGCACCTGCTCCAGCACGTCCTCCTGAGCCCGGACCTGAGCCAGAATCACTGCGTGCTCGCCCCTGAGGGCGTCCAGCACCTGAGACTTATAGACCAGCACGGTGTCCAGAGAAAACTTAAATTTTTTCATTGGTTATGACCTCCGAGCCAAGGACTAATTCAAGATCTGGGCCATCTGCTGGAGGCATTCCTCATAGGAGAACGCCTCATTGACATCCTGGGTCAGGAAGCCGTTAACCGCATCGATTTTGGAGAGGGCAAAGTCCAGCTTCCGGTTGGAGCCCGGCTTATAAGCGCCGATGGCCACCAAATCGGCGTTTTTCTCATAGACGCTCATAATGTCCCGGATGCGGGACGCCAGCTGGCGGTGGTCCTGGTCCACGATCTCCACCATCAGGCGGGAGATACTGGCGCTGACGTCGATAGCAGGGTAGTGGTTGCTGTTGGCCAGCGCCCGGGAGAGGACGATATGGCCGTCCAGGATACCCCGGACGGTGTCGGCAATGGGCTCGTTGGTGTCGTCGCCCTCCACCAGGACGGTGTAGACTCCGGTGATGGAACCCCGGCTGAAATTACCGCTGCGCTCCAGCAGCTTTGGCATCTCAGCGTACATAGAGGGCGTGTAGCCCCGGGCCACGGGGGGCTCCCCGATGGCCAGCCCAATTTCCCGCTGTGCCATGGCGAAGCGGGTCAGGGAATCCATCATCAGGAGCACGTCATAGCCCTGGTCTCGGAAGTACTCGGCGATGCCGGTGGCCACGCTGGGACACTTCATCCGCAGCATAGCGGGCTGGTCGGAGGTGGCGACCACCAGAATGGACCGCTTCATACCCTCCTCGCCCAGATCCTTCTGGACGAATTCCAGCACCTCGCGGCCACGCTCGCCCACCAGGGCGATAACATTGATATCGGCCTTGACGTTCTTGGCAATCATACCCATCAGTGTGGATTTGCCCACGCCGGAACCCGCAAAGATCCCGATGCGCTGGCCCTTGCCGATGGTAATCATGCCGTCGATGGCCTTAACGCCAAACTCCATACGCTCCCGAATCGGGGGGCGCTGGAGGGGGTTGATATAGGAAGCGCCCACACAGTAGGGATTGCCCCCCTCGAAAGGGGCCTTTCCGTCGATGGGCTGGCCCAGGGCGTTGATGATACGGCCCCGGAGAAATTCGCCCACCCGCAGGGTGAGCTGGCTGCCGGTGTTGCGGACAAAGTTGCCCGCCGAGATCCCGGCCATATCGGAGTAGGGCATCAGAAGGATGTGGTCGTTTTTGAAGCCCACTACCTCCGCAGTCACCTGTCCGCCGGAGTCCCCGTTGTAGATTCGGCAGATATCACCCACTGCCGCATGACCGCCCGAGGCCTCGATGGACATGCCCACGATATTTTCAATTTTTCCGGTCAGGCTGTAAGTCTCGGCGCTGTAGACCTGACGGGTCATCTGTTGAAACACGCTCATGGGCAACTCCTGTCAGCGTGAAAATAGGGTGCTGTCGCCGCCCCCGGCGGTGGTATCCATCAGCAGGGTGCGGATATTGCTCAGCTGGGTGGCGGCGCTGGCATCCACAATCTCGTCTGGCATCTCAATGATACAGGTGCCGGACTCGTCGTCGGCCATGGGGATGATGCGCACCCGGTCGGACAGGGCGGAGAGGGCGGCGGTCAGGGTGGCGGGGGCCTGCCCCAGCCGCCGGGCGTCGCACTCGGCGATGTAGATATGGACCCACTCCCGCCGCTTGCGCTTGTCAACCGCATTCTGAATCATGCGGCTGATCACGTCGCCGCTGCTTTTCAGGCTGACGCACACCACCTTTTCCGCGATGGCCAGGGCCAGATCCCGCAGATCGCCCACACTCTGGTCCAGATGGCGATCCAGCTCAGCCCCAGCCCGGTCCAGAAACTGCTGGACCGTATTCTCCAGGGCGGCGGCCTGCTCCTCCCGGGCGGCGGCCCCCTCCTGAGCGGCCTGGGCCATCCCCTGGACATGCCCCTCCCGGTAGCCCTCCTCCCGGGCGGCGGTCCGGACGGACTCTGCCTCCCGTTGGGCGTCCTGCCGGGCCTGCTCCAGAAGCTCCTCCGCCTGTCGCCGGGCATCCTGGAGAATCAGGTCCGCCTGAATCTGGGCAAAGTGAATGGGATTTTCCTCCGGTGTGGGCTCAGGCTGGGCTGCTTCCGGCTCCGGCGGCTGGGTTGTTTCTGCCCACTCCGCCTCAGGCGGCAACTCTGCCAGTTCCTCTTTCTCCTCCTCCTGAAGCAGGTCGGCGGCATCGGGGAACTGATAGGGCTCGGCCTTGGTCCGGGAGAAATGCTTGAAAATATTAGGCAATGATATCGTCCTTTCCGCCCTTCAAGATGATGATTTCACCCTTCTCCTCCAGGTCGCGGATAATATCAACAATACGCTGCTGCGCCTCTTCCACGTCCTTCATACGGACGTTGCTGGTGATCTCCAGGTCGTCCTGGATGCTCTGTGCCATACGGGTGGACATATTGGTAAAGAGCTTGTTGGCCACCTCGCTGTTGGAGGCCTTGAGGGCCAGCACCAGATCTCTGGGATCGCAGTCGCGGACAAAGCGCTGTACCGAGCGGTCGTCCATGGTGATGATGTCCTCGAAGACGAACATGCGCTTGCGGATCTCCTCGGCCAGCTCCTGATTGTACTCGGCCAGGCCGTCGAAGACGTTCTTTTCGCTGGCCCGGTCCAGGTTGTTCATCACGTCGGCCACATAGTCTATGCCGCCCACCTTGACGTTGGCAGTGGTGACGATGTTGGAAAATTTCTGGCGCATCTCGGCTTCGACAATTTTGACGGCTGCGGGGGAGACGCTGTCCAGCTTGGCCATGCTCTCCACCACCTGAACCTGGCGCTTTTCGTCCAGCTGGGCCACCACGCCGGCGGCCTTGTCGGAGTCCACATGGGCCAGCACCAGGGCGATGGTCTGGGCGCGCTCGTTCTGGAGGGCGGAGTACATAGATTTGACATCCGCCTTATCCATAAAGGAGAACTGACGGTTCTTCAGCGTCTTGGTCACCTTGCCCAGCAGCTCCTCGGCGGTCTGGGCCCCGTAGGCCTTCTCCAGGACGGTTCTGGCATATTCCAGGCCGCCCTCGGTGACTGCCTTGTTGCTCATACAGAGCTGATAGAAGTCGTTCAAGACATCCTCGGTGACTTCGGAGTCCAGAAACCCCAGCTTAGCGACCTCCAGAGTCAGGCTCTCCACATCGTCTGGCTCCATGTACTTATAGAGCTGGGACGCCTTCTCCGCCCCCAGGGCGATGATCACAGTTGCCGCCTTCTGCGCGCCGTTCAGGCTGGCAGCGAGGGATTTCTTCGGCGCTGCCTCCTTCTGCGGGGCGGGGGCCTCCTCCTTGGGGGCCTCCTTCTCCCGCTTAGCGGCCTCCTTTTTCGATTCCCTCCGGGATTCCCGTTTGGATTCCTTCACGGCAGCCTCAGGCATTGTCATCATCTCCCCTCAGCCAGACCTTGACCAGCTGCGCCGCAATTTCCGGATTTTCCTCCGCAAACTGCCGGATATCCTGGCGCAGCGCCATACTCTTCTCACTCTGGAGGCTCATCACGTCGGCGCCTGCGGGCTCAGCGGTGGAGATGCCCACGGCCGCCATCAGCTCCTCCACGGCCGCAGCCTGCTCCTGCTCGGCCAGCAGCTGCTGCTGGATCTTCTTTTTCTTCTTCCTGCGGGCCGTCAAAATGATGACCAGCAGAATAATCACGAAGAGGATCACACCGGCCCCGGCCGCGAGAAGAATCCAGGTGGGAATCTCAAAGCCAAAGAGGGTGATCTGCGGGGGCAGCTGGAAGCCGGAGCTGTCGGGCTCTTCGCTATTGTCCGGGTTCGGATCGAAGAACGGGGTGACCAGAATGGACACCTTGGTGTCCAGGTACTGATCGGCGGTCATCTCCTCCGTGACCACCGGGTTAATACCGGCGGCCAAGGCCACATGGCGCTGGTTGGTGTCGATGTCCACCGCCCCTGCCGTTGTGGCGTTGATACTCACCGATACGGTACAGTCGGTGAGTATCGGAGTCACCCGTTCGGTATGGATGACGGTGTTGGGGTTGTCATAGTCGATCTGGCCCTCGCCCTGGAGGCGGCTGTCCTGGCCGTCGATAGCGGGTTCCTGCTCCACCACGGTGGGCAGGTCTGTGTTGGTGGTGGTACCCACCGTGCCGCCGGGAACGGTATCCTCCGGGGTCAGGATGGTGTACCCATACTGCCGGGAGTCAATGATACCGGCCCCGTTGGTGGAGCCGTCGGCCGCCCAGGGGGGCTGATGGACCTGGTAGTCGTCGATGGTGCTGTTGCTCACGTCCACGTCACAGTGGACGGCCACCTTCACGTTGTCCTGGCCGTAGACCGGCTCCAGCACCTGCATGACATTGGTGCGGATCCGGTTGCTCCACTCCTCCTGGAGCTGGATCATCAGGGCGGTGAGGTCGTTGGTCAGGTTTTCCGCGCCGCTGCTGTACAGGTTGCCCCAGTTGTCCGTCAGGGTAATGGCGCTGACATCCAGACTGGCCACCGCCCGGGAGACCAGGCTGCGGATGGCGTTGGCCTGCTGGGTGGTGAGCTGCTTGCCCTCCTGCATGGTGACGAAGACGGTGGCGCTGGCCTCCACCACGTTGTTGCTGTCCAGCACATAGCCCCGGTCCTCGCCCGGGTTGATGGTGACGGTCGCGTCCCGCACCCCATCGAAGCACCGGATGGTGGAGGCCATCTTCTCCTCCAGGGCGATCCGGAAAGCGGTGCTGCGCTCGGACTGGGTTGACAAGGCGCCCACATGGTTAAAATAGGTGTCGTAGTTAAAGCCCGATTTGGGGTAGCCCTCCATCAGCATCCGGGCGCGAAGCTGATTTTCCTGGGAGGTGGGGACGACAATGGTATTGTCGTTGCCCTCGATTCGGTAATCCTGATACCCCTGGGTATCCAGCCAGGACAGGATGGCGGTCATCTCCTCCGAGGTCACCCCGGTCACCAGCGTGGCGTAAGACTTGTTGCCGGTCAGCACCACTGTGGCGACAATGGCCGCCGCTACCACCACAGCAAGCAGGATCCAGATCTTTTTGGAGACCTTCTTGACCGCTGTCCTGCTCTTATCTATGTAGCTCTTCAGTTTTTCCTTCAACCGCGATCATCCCCTGCTCTCCGCGTACTGTCCTCTGTCTCTCAGAAGTGATTAGAAGCTGAGGCGCGTCAGCTCCGAGTAGGCGTCCATCGCCCGGTTGCGGAGTTGGATCAGCAGACTGACCGACGTTTCATATTTGGTCATGGCAATCAGCGCCGTAGAGGGGTTATCCAGCTGGCCGGTCGCCAGCAGATACTGAGTCTGCTCCACGTCGCTGTTGGTGTCTTTTACATTTTGAATGGCGGACTGAAAAATCGTAGAAAAAAGGCTCTCACCGGCGGGGGCCGCCAATTTTGCCGCCTGCTCCGGCTGTTCCAGGGGGGTAATGGCCCCCAACCGCTCAATGGGTATCATGTTCCCTCAACCTCCAAAATAGCGCCTGTGGCGCTCAAGTGGCGGCGCGGCCCTCACACCGGGACTGCGCCGCAATGGGCTGCCGCGCTCTGTCAGCGGCCGATCTCCATCCCCTTGGACACGACGGCTTTCAGCGCGTTAAAGGCCGTGACATTGGCCGAATAGGCCTGTGTGGCGGCCATGGCGTCGGTAATCTCCTTGACCATATCCACATTGGGCAGCTCCACATAGCCGTCCTCGTTGGCGTCCGGGTGGGTGGGATCATAGACCAGCTTGAAATCCGTGGGGTCCTCCGCGATCTGGGTGACCTTGACGCCCCCCACGCTCTCGTAGCCCCGGTTGGGAGCCAGTCCCTGGGCGGCCCGGGCCATGGCCATACGGAACGCATTCCGGCCGTTTTCAGCCTGAAAAACCGTCATTTTACGGCGGTAAGGCCCCTCGCCGTTCTCCAAACGGGTGGTATTGGCGTTGGTCACGTTCTCCGAAATGACATCCAGCCGTACCTGCTGGGCAGTCAGGCCGGATCCCACAATATTCATCGAGCTCAAAAATGCCATAACAAAAAACCTCCCCTGCCGGGCTTACTGGCCGCGCACTGCCATGCGCAGAACGGACAAGTTGCTGGAAATAGACTGCATCACATACTGAAGCTGGAAGGCGTTGCGCACAACCTCTACATTCTGCTCGGTGATATTGACGCCGTTGTCGTCCATACGCACGGACTCCTGGGGCTCGGCCACAGAGACCTGGGCGCTGTCCAGGACCTTCCGGACGGACCGGCGGGGGGTATTGCTGCGGCCGGCCCGCTCCAGCTGTTCCCGCAGGTTCTCTTCAAAGGTGACCACCTTGGCTTTGTAGTTCGGGGTCTCAGCGTTGGCAATGTTGTCCAGCAGGGCCGCCTGCTTGGTCCACAGGAACCCCATCGACCGTTCCATCAGCCGCTCTGTGTTGTTTGACAAAAAATCCATGCTCGGCTCTCCTTCTTCCCAAAACCTGCTCTGGGGCGCACCGCTGGTCAGCCCACACAAAACGCGCTGAGGCACGGGCGGCCTTCCCTGCCCTCCCGTGCCCACGGCGCCCAGGCGCGCCGTGCGCCTCAGATAGCGGCCCCGTTATCCTCTTGTCGCCCATTATGGGGCACTGCAGGGAAAAAATCAATCCCCAATTTCGTCCAAAAATATCCTGACCCAAAGAAACCGGTGCTATGCAATGCACTAAAATCCCCTGTTTGCCTGGGTCTGTCCTCACTATATGGCCCGCTCTACATAGGGATGACTTAAGAAATTATAGCATAGCGCACGTCAGAATGCAAGCGTGAATATCACTGTCTCCCCCGGTGAAACACGGTAAACTTTAGGTCTCTTTCCCGACTTTTCCCTTTTTTCGCCTCAGTAAAATGCATATAGCGGACCCGCCGGAGCCTGTAGCCCGCTTCAGGCTGTCTGCGGCGGGTCCTTAATCGCGAAAGCCCATCTCACTCCTTTTTTCTTCCTATTTTTGCACAAACTTTTCATTTTCCTGAGCGAAAACAAAATTGCCAGCCGCCATAATAAAATGCGGCGGATCAGAGCAGAGCTCCCATCCGCCGCACAAATCCTATCTTCGGTGGAACGGCTTATCCCTCGAAGTCCTTTTTGTTCTGGATATCCCTCCGCTGGGCAGTGAAGATCGCCCGGAGCAGCCGGTCCTCCTCCTTGGAGGCGAGCTCCGTGAACTGGCAACCGAACAGGCGGCCGCTCCAGTCCCCCGGCCGCACCCCCCGCACCCGGCAGAGGAAAGAGAAGGGGGCCTCCTCCTTCACCACCCGCACGCCGTCCACCGACAGCAGGTCGCCCTCCTCGAAGGGCTCGCGGCTGCGGAGCAGGAGCCCGCCGGCACTCACGTCCAGCACGCGGCACTGCCGGGCGTCCTCCCCCAGCCGCTCGCAGACCACCTGAACCGTCAGGTTGACGCCCTGGCGGAAAAAGGCTCTTTTCTCCTCCACAAACATGTTTTTCAACCGGTCTACCTTCCAGATCTGCCGGTTGCTGCCGCATACCTGACCGTGCATCACCAAAGTGTCCGCGCCCTGGAAGCAGCGAAGCTTAATCTCCTTGTTGTAGAGTACCGGCGGCAACTCCCGGCCGACGGAATCCCGAATGGTGATGGTGGTGCCGTTAAACCGCATCACCTTGCCCACAAAGGTCAGCTTGTTATCCAGGGTAAGAACCTCAATGGTCATACCCTCGTAGAGGTTGAGCATATCGACCAGGGTCTCTTCCGGGGCCCCGCCGTCCTGGACCTCTCCGTCCTGGCTCTCCGAGAGCAGCCGCTCCTCGGTCTGCGTCGTTGCCTCCATCTCTCTCCCTCCTCGTCACATCGTCATCACCCGGTGCAGAATCACGGCCATCTCGGCCCGGGTCACCGTGCCCTGGGGCATGAGCCTTCGGGCGTCGTTGCCGCTCAGCACGCCCAGCTGGACCATGGAGGCCATGGCGTTCCTGGCGTAGCCCGCAGTCTGGCCGCCGTCCGCGTAGGAGGACAGAACAGTGGTATCCCCCCCGGGCACGCTCTGGCCCGAGGCAATCAAGGCCCGCTGGAGCATCACCATGGCGTCCTGCCGGGTGATGGCGCTGTAGGGCATAAACCGGCCGTTGCTTCCGGTGGCGATCCCCAGCTCCCGGGCGGTGGCCACGGCCTGGGCGTAGTAGCTCCCCGCCGGCACATCGGGGAAGCTGCTGCTGCCTCCGGTGTTGAGGTCAAAGGCCCGGCAGAGCATCAGCACGAAGTCGCACCGCTGGATGGACTGGGACGGACCGAACGTCCCGCTGCCGGTGCCCGAGACCACGCCGCTGTCATGCAGAAAGTCCACGGCAGGGGCCGCCCAGCCGTAGTCGTACAGGTCGCTGAAGTAGCTGGATCCCTCATGGAAGACGGTAATCTCCACGGTACCGTTGATCCGGTCGCCGCTGCCGTCTCGGGCAGTGTAGGCGAAGTGGGCGGTCCCCTGGAACCCAGCCCGGGGCACAAAGGTCAGGCTGTCCAGGCCGGGGGTGCCGCTGTAATAGTAGCTGGTGTTGGCAGTCACCGGCGTCCCGGTGCGGTAGCCGCTGTAGTTCTGATAGAGCCGCCCGGCGGAGGAATCAGGCAGGCTGGTGAACTGGATGTAGGACAGGTCCTCCTTGAGCAGGGCGTTGCACACCCGGCGGAAATCGGAGCCCCGCAGGGTCGTGGGGAGGGCGCCGCTGGAATAGCGGACGGCCTCGGCCACCGGCTCATAGACCCGGATCTCCACATTGCCGCTGAACCTCCGGCCGTTGGAGCAGGTGGCGGTGAAGGAAATGTTCACAGTGCCGGTATAGCTCCCGGCGGCCTCGAAGCTCACATCGTCCAGCAGGCGGTTGCTGCCGGTGCGGTAGTAGCTGGTGGAGGCGTTCACCTTCTGCCTGGAGCTGCTGGAGCCGCTTCCGGACTGGTAGTAGAGGGTCCCCCGGCTGGAGGCGGGCAGCTCGAAACGCACATAGTTTAGGTTGGAGCTCTCCACCTCCTGGCACAGACTGTTAAAATCGGAGGCGTTAAAGGTGACGCTGCCGCCGGTACGCACCGCATAGCGCACCGTCTGATCCACCGTGCTCTCCTCCACGGTGATGCGGACCCGGCCGTCGATGCGCCGGTTGTTCACGTCGTACCCGATGAAGGGAATGGACACGGTACCGGTATAGCCGCTCTTTGGCACAAAGGAGACCTTGGACAGCATGGGGCTGGTGCCGCTGCGGTAGTAGCGGGTGCTCTCGGACACCCGGCTGCCGGTGCTGGAGCTGCTGGTGTAGTTGTAGTACAGGGTGCCCCGGCTGGAGGCGGGCAGCTCCTCAAAGCGGACATAGCTCAGGTTTGCGCCCGTCACCTCCCGGCACATATCATTGAAGTCGGCGGCGTCAAACTCAATGGCCCGGCCGGATCGGGTGGTGTAGGAGACAGCGCCGTCGCTGTCCTCGCCGTCCTCGTCGCCGTACTGGATAACCACCGTACCGGAGAAGCGGTCGCCGTCGGTGCCATAGCCGGTAAAGTCGATGCTCACCCGGTCGGAGGCCGTGGAGGCCGGGACGAAGGAGATATTGTTCAGCGCGGGGGTACTGGAGCGGTAGTAGCGGGTCCCCTCTGTAACCTTGTTGTTGCTGCTGGAGCTGCTGCTGTAGTTATAGTAGAGGGTACCCTCGCTGGTGGGGGGCAGGGTAAAGCGGACGTAGTTCAGGGTCTCTCCGATGGCCTCCCGGCAGGCGGTGTTAAAGTCGGAGGCCCGGAAGCGGATCCGGGTTCCATGGTCGCCCTCATAGTTCACATCGCCGGAGCCGCTGGACTGGGAGGTGGACACATGGATGGTCACCCGGCCGTTGTAGGTTCCGGCGGAGGTGTCCACCGCCCGGTAGGAGAAGCGGACGGTGCCGGTGTAGTCCTTGGCGGGAATAAAGGTAATGCTGTCGATGCGGGGGCTGCGGTTCCGGAAGTACTGGGTTCCGCCCACCACCTGCTCAGCATAGACGGCCTGGCCGGTGTAGTTATAGTAGAGGGTGCCCCGGGCGGAGGGCGGAAGCTCGAAGATCACATAGTTCAGGTCCCGGCCGGTGTTGCTGCGGCAGATGGTGTTGAAGTCGTTGACCTGTAAGGTGACGGGGGCGTTGGCGGTGGTGGTATAGGTCACATCGTCCTGACCCTCCACCTCAATCTGGATGGTGCCTGCAAAGGACTGCCGCCCGTCCCCGTAGCCCGAGAAGGTGATGACGGCGTTCCCCTTGTAGTCGGCCTTGGGGACGAAGGTAATGCCGGATATGGTGCGCTGGCCGTTGACCGACTCGCTGTAGTAGAACTTATCGGTGCTGGTGGCCACGCCGGAGCCCGGGTCGTCGGGGGAGACGTAGTTATAGTAGAGGATCCCCTGGTTGGTGGGTACGGTCACGTTGGTAATGTAGGTCAGGGAGGTGCCCAGGGCGGTGCGGCAGGTGCTGTCCAGCCGGTCCCGCAGGTCCTCGAAGCGGAAGGGGGTGCCCGCCTGGATGCTCCCGTCCACCTTGATGAGGCCGGTGGTGTTTTCGCCCACAGTCACGGTGGCGGTAGCGGTGTAGGTCCCAATCGTGACCGTGATTTTGGTGGTGCCGATAGACCGGCCTGTGACCCGGCCGCTGCTGACCGAGGCAATGGAGGTGTCCTCGCTCTCCCAGGAGGCGCGGCCCGCACCGATAGCGGCGCCGAACTGCTCATAGTTCAGGTTATCCGCCTTGTTAACCATCAGATTCAGGGTGGCGGGGCTGATGGTAATGCCTGAGACCTCCACCTCGCAGGCGGCGGTATGGTTCCCATCCTCCGTCGTCACGATGATCTGGGTCTTTCCGGGGGCCACGCCCGTCAGAAGTCCGTCCTGATTCACCGTCACGACTTTTTCGTCCTCGCTCTTCCAGGTGATGTTCCGGTTGTCGGCATTGGACGGCGTCACGGTTGCCGTAATGACCGCTGTTCCGCCCACATCCAGGCGCTGGCTCGGTGTCACCTGCACGCCGCTGACTGAGATATTGGGCACTGTCACCGTACAATCGACGGATTTGCTCTTGTCCTCCTTGGAGGTGGCCGTAATAATGGCCGTGCCCGGCTTCTGGGCGTAGACCCGGCCGCCCTGCACCGTGGCCACCTCAGAATTGCTGGTCGTCCACTCGACGGCGGAGGTAGAGGTATTGGTCTTCCCGCTGCTGTAATAGACCGTCACCTGGAGCGAATCGTTTCTGCCCGGCTCAATGGTCAGCACCTGACGGCTGAGGGTTACACGGTCTACGGTAACTTCAGGAGGCGGCTGCTTAGCGGTCACAGTTACCTCACATTTGTCCGACTGATCGCCTGCTGTTGCTGTTACGGTCGCTTTGCCCTCATTCATCGCCGTAACCTTTCCGCCGCTTACGGTAACGATACCTGCCGGGCTGCTGCTCCAGTTAACTGTTTTATCGGTAGCATTTTCAGGGCTTACGATTGCTGTCAGAGTCTGGCTTTTCCCCTTCTCCAGCGTAATCTCATGGTCGCTCAATGTAATACCGGTAACTGCTACTGTCTGCTGCTCACGAACCGTCACAGTACACGTTGCAGTTTTTTCAACCGAAGGCGGTACATCTGCGGTCAGGGTGGAGGTTGCAGTAACCTTTACTGTAACTGTAGCAGTCCCCTGCCCAATCGCCTTTACAACGGCTGTAGGGTCAGTACCACTTACCTCAACTTTCGTTT
The DNA here is from genome assembly GCA_947649225.1 of uncultured Flavonifractor sp. Lineage (GTDB taxonomy): Bacteria > Bacillota > Clostridia > Oscillospirales > Oscillospiraceae > HGM12998. The sequence continues at coordinate 20,992 of CANSQX010000007.1, read as the reverse complement.
CATCGCTGCTCGACCACTCATAGCTCAGTGTTGTATCTGCCGGCTGTTCCGCAACCGTAACAAATAGGCTGCTGTTGTCCGTCTCACCTTCTGCCAAGGTAAACTCCGGCGGAAGTGAGATTTTAAGATCGGTTCCGATGTCTGGACCATCCGCCAGCGCAGGCACAGCCAGGGAGAGGGCCAGCGCCAGGGCCAGCAGCAGCGCACTCATGCGGTGCAAAAGATTTTGTTTCATTGTATGCACTCCTTCGCGGGGTTCGCGTTTTCTCAAAGAGGAGGGCGCGGGCGGGTTCCGCCCGCGCCCGGCGGTCTGCCTTTAGGTTCCCGGCGCCTGCCAGGAGGCGGGCGTGATGGTATAGCTAAACGTGTTGTTCTGTCTGTCGTAGCTGAGGCGGATAGAACCGGTGCCTGCGCTGTAGCCCCAGCGGTTGCAGAGTCCCAGCGGCAGAGGAATCGTATAGTTGGGGTTCTGCACATCCTCAAAGGTATAGATGAGGGTATTGGTCGGCGCCAGCTTATCAACGGCATCTTCCTGGATGGAAACGCCATCATTCATGGGTCTGAATTTCCCGCCAAGTCCGCAGTAATCAACCCCGTTGGATGTAATCTTACCCAACTGCATATTCAGCGCGAGGGGGTAATTGCGGTTGTCCAACGGCAGATACAGCACCTTATTAAAGATGACCACAACATTGCCGTTTACTTTATCGGCGCCCGTCGCCGCATCAACAGTATGGTTGAGGTTGACGGCCACATCGGTGATCAGAGGCCACTCGGTGTCTACCAGCTGGACCGGGCGGGCGGCGCGGAAAGCGTCCCCCGAGCCCAGCGGGCTCTTGGCCACCGCCACGCAGATATAGGAGCTGTCCTCGTCCATGCGCTCCTCGTCAAATTTGATCACCTCGTGCCGGTCCTGCTCAATGGTCTGTGGGCCCCAGCCGTCCACGATGGTATTGCCGATGTTGCCCTCCCGGATCAGCGACGCCACGGTGTTTTTCAAGCCGATGGAGGCGTACTGGTCGAAGACCGAGCAGGTGCCGCTGGAGCCAATGGAATCAATCATGGCTTGGAGCACGGTGTACGTCGCATCCTTGAACCGGTCTGGCATTGCGTCGCTCCCAGTGGCATTGTAATATTTCTCGTCAATATTGGTCTCGGAATAGAACTGGTCATTGAACGGGCTGCCCACGTTGCCTGCATACAGCAGCTTGGCATAGACCTCGGCCGTCTTGTCCACGCTGGCATCCACGTTAGAGTTGTTCACCACCTGCAAGTTCAGAATCGGGCGGCTCACCTCTTCTGTGGTAAACTTATAGCACTCTGCGTAGTCGGACACAACCTGCTGGGTTCCCTGGAACATCAGATAGACGTAGTAGGTGGTCAGGGGCTGCAAATCCGTCAGGTGGACGGTGCAGGTGCTGGCCCCGTTATTGGCAATGCGTCCCTGCCGGACGGTGCTCTCTGTGATGTTGCTGTTAATAATGGTATCCTCTGTTGGCAGGGACAAATATGTGGGTCTGTTAACACCTTGGCCCGTGTCCGATCCACTCTCCGGCACCGTAGTCGGGAGCGGCGTATACTCCGATCCGCTGATGGCCACTCCATTGTTATCCAGCTTGATCGCCGTGGGCGGCACCGGGGTGTCCAGCTCAGTGCCATCCACCTTCACCGGGGTCACCACATAGTAGACCGTACCCGGCCGGGTCAGCAGGAAGGTCATATTGGCCACCGTATCGCCCGTGTCAAAGCGGGGGTAGGGGGAGACCAGCTTAGGAGCGCTGGTGTCGCTGAAGGGCACCCGGCGGGTATAGGGGTCGGGCACGCCGATGGAGTAGACCCCGGCTTCCTTGGCATCCCGCCAATCGGTCTCGGTCGATCCGCTGGCCACCAGCCGCAAATCGCTCTGGGCCCCGGCGGCAACCGTCACCTGCAGGTTTACCGTCTTGTTCCAGGTGGATCGGTCGGTGTTGCCGTTCAGCCGGGTGACATGGATGGCGTACTGATAAGCCACGCCCTCCATCAGGTCGGACAGGGCGTTAAAGGCATAGGATGTGCCGCCGCTCTCGCTGCGCACCACCTGGGCCATGGTCCGATAGACGAAGCTGCCGTCCTCCTGCAGGGTATAAGTAAAGGTAGGCTGCTTGACCCAGCCACTCCAGCCGCCGTTGGCGGTATTGTCGTCCCGGGCATAGAGCTCAAACTCCAGCGCAGTGTCGGACCAAATCATCATGTCGTAGAAAATGCCCTCCGCCGTGTTCCCGGTGGCTATCGGGTCCAGCTGGAAGCTCATGTCCACCTCCACCGGCGTTTTCACCGTAACAGGCCGGTTCAGGTAATCAGTGTTCTCTACGGCGTCAAGCTCCCACACATTGGCCGGACTGATATTGACGGTGGAGAACACGGTGGTAAAGCTGGGGAGCGTGGTGCTGCCCATCAGGTTGGCCGCCGTCGAGGTGTCCGCAATGCCGGTCAGCTGGAAATGATAGGTCTCGCCGCTGGACAAGTTCAGGGCGGTCTCACTGGGGAAGGTGATCACCATTTCGCCGTCCTCCATGGTGACGGTGGCGTAACGGTAATCGATCACCCACTCGCTGTCGTAGGGAGCCGGATTGGCCTCATCCCGGGTAGCCGGGCGCACGGGAGCAGGTCCCGGCTGGGACCCTGCCGGCTCCACATACATGGTGATATACTTTTGCAGCGCAGTAGCCAGCACATCCCGGGCCTGATCGGCGGCCTGGCCGCTGCCCGCCGTCTCCACCGCCCGGTACAGCTCGATAAACTTATCGTAGCGCCGCTGGCCCAGGACGGTCTCCACGCCCTGGACGCTCTCGGAGAAGACCAGGCGGATATCGGTATCGGAGAGGGGCATGAGGTTATTCTCCTCTTCGCTGCCGTTGAAGCGGGTGAACTCCTGCTTGACGGTGGGGGCGTTGTTGTCCAGGGTGCTGATGGTGACCTTCTGGACGGCGTCGGAGTAGTTGCCTGCCTTATCCTTGGCCACGTAGTACAGATCATAGGAGGTCTCGCCCTGGAGCCCGGAGATGGTAAACTTGATGTCGGTGTCCGCCCGGGCGGCCGGGCTGCTGCCCTTCACAAGCGCCCCCATACCGGACTCCACCTGGCTCTTGGCGGCGGGGTCGGCGGGCTGCGGGGGAACGGTCTGTCCGGCCAGAGGGCGGAAGAAGGTCTCGCCCTCCTTGACCACAGCCCAATAGAGGGTGCCAGGCTCGTTCATGGAGTAGGTCATATCCACCGAGGCGGCCTTGGCGTCGGTCTGGTCCATGTGGCGGACAATGGGGGGCGTGCCGTCCACCGTCGTGAAGGTGACCTTCTGCACGGACGAGCTCTTAGCCCCGTCATAGTCGGTGAGCCACAGGTAGAGATCATAGGTGACCTGCTCCTCCAGGTCGATGTTGTTGACGGTAAAGGGCAGGGTGCTGTTCTTCACCGCGTCCACGCTGCCGTACCCCAGGCTGCCGCTGATGACGCCCAGCTTGAAGTCCTGAGCTCTGGGGGCGGTGCTCCCCTGGGGCAGCAGGGCGTAGTAGACCAGGCAGTCCTTGGTGGTCATCACCGTGACCTGGCCCGAGGTGCTGGTGATCTTGCTCATGGTGGGGTAGCCCGTGGCGAAGGCGGGCACGGTGTCATCCGGAGTGGTAAAGGCAGTCACCTTGACAGGGCTTCGCTGGCCCCGGCTGTCCACCATCACGGCGGTGAGGTAGTAGGAACCGTCGGTCGTCAGCCCGGTGATGTTGGCGCTGTATTCCGTCTTGGAGGCCGCCACCGGCAGGTTGCCCGACTTGAGGATCTTCCCCGCGTAGGTGGGGGGAGAAATCACGTCGTCCTCATTGACCGAGCCGTCGGCCAGTGCGCTGAGGGCCCAGTAGACGGTCCCCCGCTTGTTGGTGCTGAACACGGCGCTGGCCGAGGTGGGGGCCACATTCCGGGCAACGGGATAACCGGCCAGCAGCCGCGGGTCCTCGGAGAATTCGGCTGCGGTGACGCTGTCCATATTCTCTCCGGCGATCCCGGCGGTGATGCCGGGACGGACGGTGACGGTATCCGGGGGCACGGCCAGGGTGGACCCGGCGGTGTTGATGTTCACATGGTCCACGTCGCCGCCGCCCGAGACAGTGGTGCCCGTGTCCAGATTCAGCTCCTTGACCCGGCCGCCCAGGTCGATGGCCAGGGTGGAGCCGGCCGCCTTCTCATCCACGGTGATCTTTTCGGCGGCGCCCCGGGCTACGATCAGGCTGGAATTGGGGGTGAGGTTCACCACTTCCTTCACATTGCCCGCCAGCTGGAGGTTGATGCCGCTCTCGCCGTCCAGCTCGATGTACCGGAAGCCCAGATTGGCCGGGGTCATATCCTCCATGTAGGCCGGGGTACGCACGCTGGTGGAGGCAATATCGGTGTCGCCCTCGGCCCGGACGGTGACGAACTGGTTGCTGATGCTATCCAGAATCATTTCGTTGGCCTTGACGTTGCGCAGGATGATACTGCTCTCGCCCTTGTTGCTCTCGCCAGCGCCGCTGGTGACGATGCGGCCCAGCACAGTGACGTTCTCCAGCAGCACGTCGCCCAGCCCGATGCCGCCGGTGAGGTACAGATCCCCGGCAATGACGGTGTTGCGCAGGGTCACGCCCGAGGAGGTGACGGTTACGTTGCCGTACACACTGCCCAGATTGTGGACGCCGGGCTCCTGGACTGGGGTGCCCAGAGCCTTGGTGAGCATACTGGCCACCTCGCCCCGGGTAATTTCGGCCTGGGGCCGGAAGCTGCCGTCGGGGTAGCCGTTGATGACCCCGGCCTCCGTGACGGCGCGGATGATATTCCGGCTCCACTCACTGAAGTCCCGGCTGTCGGTGTAGCCCAAAGTCTCGCCCGGGGTGTCCTGGAGCATCATGTTCCGGCCCAGCAGCAGGGCGGCCTGTTCCCGGGTGAGCCCCCGGTCGGGGGAGGCCGTGGTGGCCGAGGTGCCGGTAAAATATCCCACTGTATAGGCGATGGAAATATCGTCAGAGTACCATGCGGTGCTCTCTACATCGGTAAAGGGGTTGACGCCGGTTTCGTCGTAACCGTAGGCCCGGTTCACCATGGTGACGAATTCGGCCCGGCTGATGTTCCGGTCGGGGTCCAGGTTGCCCTCGATATCCCCCCGCATCACGTCCCAGGCCACCAGCTTATCCAGGTGCGTCTGGGCCCAGCTCTCTCCCCCGGCGGCCTGGACCGGCTGGGACACAGCGGGCAGCAGCCCGCAGACCAGACTCAGTGCCAGCAGGCCGGCCGCCGCCCGGCGGAGCCGGCCCTTTCCGCTTCCTTCCCTGCGTGTCTTGCTCATGCGCGTAACCATTCCTTTCTGCCCCGCCCCCGCAGGCGAGGCTCCCATCCTCTGTCTGGTAACTGGTAAATCGTTCAATCCGCCCCGGCGGACCGGGGGCGGGACTGGAGCTGGATATTAAAGACAGCCTCCCGCACCAGCACCTCCTCATCGTTGCACATATCCACAAACTTACCTGCGTAGAACACGGTGTCCTCCCGGTCTGTGGGCCGCTGGCGCAGGACCTCCAGCCGGAGGATCACCGGCTCGCTGGTGATGGGGATGACCACCTCGACCCGCTCCCGCTCCGCCAGACCGCCAGGGCAGTAGAACGCCAGGCCGCCGCAGCTCAGGTCGTTGGCCTCAATCTCCCGCCGCCCCCGCCAGGAGCCGGTCAGCGGGTAGAGGAAGCTGTGGAAGTGGGTGGGCATCCGCAGATTCTGACGCATGTCGCTGTCCAGCCTCTGGAGCTTCTCCAGCACGACGAAGTCGTTCCGGCTGCGGAGGATCCGCCCCAGCAGGGCCGTCCCGCTGCTGGCCATGGAGACCAGCTGGATCTCCTCGTGCTCCATGACCGCCGAGATCTTGTCGTCCAATACCCGCACCTGCCAGGTGGGGGACTCCGGCGGGCTCTCCAGCAGGCCGCGGGCCAGGGGTGCGTTCCGGCTGTCCAGCAGCAGGTAGGCGTTGCTCTGGAGTTCCTGTGTCATTGATTACCCTCCTCTCCGGCCGCGTCCGTCTGGGGGGACGCGGCCTCCCCGGGACCGGCCTGCCGTACTGCGCCGGGCGCAGACGGATCGAAATGCAGAAAATACACGTAGATTTCCACAATCGCCTTATAAAGCTCCTCAGGCACCTCCTGCCCCAGCTGGAGCTGGGTCAGAATGGTGGCCAGGGAGTTGTCCTCGTAGATGGGTACGCCGCTGTCGGCGGCCACCTCCACGATTTTCTCCGCCATATAACCCATGCCGGAGGCCACCACCACCGGCGCGGCGTCTCCCGCGCCGTACTGGAGGGCGACAGCCTTGCGGGATGGGTTTCTCCTCCCGTCAGACCTTGACATTGACACTGTTCTTCCCTTCAAATAGTTTGGGGAACACCTCGGTCAGGGTGACCGGGCGGTCCATTTTCCGCACGCTGACCCCCACAGGGGTCAGCCCGTTCCGGCTTAGGATCCCGCTGACGGCCTGCTCGATCTCCTTGGAGAAGGGGGCGGCCGTCTCCGGGCAGGCGATGCGGATATCCACCTCCTTCTCCCGGCTGGTAAGCACGATGTCGAACAGCCCCAGGGACTGGATATCCATCTTAAAGAGGAATTTCATGCCCGTACTGCCCGGGCGGCTCTTGCCCTTCTGCTCCTTCTCCTCGTCGTCCGGGTCCACCCAGAACTCAGAGAAGAGCATCCGTCCGTCCATCTCCATGGGGATGAGGAAGTGATTGATGGGCATATAGACGCTCTCGTTGATGAGCATGGCGCTGACCAGCTGCTTGAAGATCTCCTGCACCTCGGCGCTGCCCTCGCCCCGCAGGGCCCGGGCGGCCGCCTCGGCCAGGTGTCCGGCGAACTGGTTGGCCTTGGAGGTCTCCGAGAACCGGCCGCTTTTGAGGAGCATCATCAGGGACTGGTCGTCGATTCCCCCCAGCTGGCCTTTGAGGGTGCCGTAGCTGGTAAGCTGGCGGAAGTTCTCCAGCAGCTTCTCCACGGACCCGTTCTCATACCGTGCCACATCCAGCGCCAGCAGGGAGAGCAGCCCCCGGGCGGTCCCCAGATCGTGGGTATTCCCCACATAGGCCGACATGAAGGGAAAGACCCGCTGCTGGAGCAGGGTCAGATTGCCCTTCCGGTCCCCGGCGGCGATGCCGTTCTGAAGCTCTGCCATCAGATCCCGCAGCTTCTCTCCCCAGCTGGCCGGCATGGCGTCGGCCATACCCTTCAGGTTGCGCAGCAGGTTGCCCTCGATATGCTCCGTGGAGGAGAAGTCGGAGTAGCTCTTCAAAAAATTCAGGATGTCCGTGCGTACCCCGTCGGAGGCGGCCCGGGCATAGGCATTGCGCAGCAGCGTAAAGAGGGCGCCGCCGAAGCGGGTGCCCGCCCGAAGCTGGCCGCTGAGGAAGTCCAGCAGCTGCCCCTCGTCCATGCGCAGCATCTCCAGGGCCTGCGACAGCTCGTTGGCGATCCCCTCGCTCATGCCAGAGAGGACCACGGTCCCCTCCCGGCCCATCATCAGACGGGCCAGCGCCGACGCCAGATTGGGCGATTCCTTCAGCCTCTGGAGAAAGGTCTGAAAGTTGGAGTCGTACCGGATGAGGCTGGAGTCGTTGAGCATCCCGCTGTCCTGCTGCTCCGTCCGTCCGTCCGGTCCCACCACCCGATCCAGGTCCGGGACGTTCTGGATCTGCGTGTTGCCAGGCGAAACTGTAATGTTCCGGTTGGTTGATAAGGAGCTGTCATAACCCGGTACTGGGTTCGTCGCCCCCAAAAGGTCGGCCATTTTCCACACCTCTGAGACAAAACTTATAAAAAACTACTTAATTTTTAATCGCCCACTGCCGATAAATAAATAAGATATGAAAAGGTGGTGTTTTTATGGGCAGCGGAAACGAGATCCTGGATATGTATATCTATGAGACCAATACGTTGCTTGAGCAGCTGGAAACCATCGTTCTGGAGGCCGAGAAGGCAAACACCTTCTCCCAGGACAACGTAAACGAGATCTTCCGCATCATGCATACCATCAAGGGCTCCTCCGCTATGATGGAGTTTGATACCCTGACGACCATCGCCCACAGGATTGAGGACCTGTTCTTCATCATCCGGGAAAACACGATGTCGGTGGTCTCTGAGGAGAACCGCCCCGCTCTGTTTGACCTGGTCTTCCAGTCCATTGACTATTTCCGAAGCGAGGTTGACAAGGTAGAGGCCAATGAGCCCCTTGATAAGGATATCGACAGTTTCCTTTCAAATATTAATACCCTGATCGCCAAAATTAAGGGTGAGGAGCCGGTACAAGCCGCCCCTGCGGCCGCTGCGCCTCCCTCCGCCCCGGCTCCGGCGGCTGCGCCCGCCGCGCCCGCCGGAGAGGATGGCTTCCCCTACGGCCTGCGGGTGATTTTCGACGAGGGCTGCGGCATGGAGAACCTGCGCTCCTTCATGCTGGTCACCTCCATCCGGGACTTCTGCGCCGAGTCGGATTTTTCCTTCGAGCCCGCCGACGTGGAGCAGAACCCCGCCACCTCCGAGGTCATTGTGGAGCAGGGCTTTCTGTTGATGTTCAAAAACGAGGCCGACCGGACCAGCGCCATTCCCTCGGTCACCTCCTCCGGCTCGGTGAAGGAGTACCAGACCTTTGAGTACGCGGCCCCGGCCTCCCAACCCGAGGAGGAGCCCGCCGTCCCTGCCGCCCCGGCAGAGACGCAGGCCGCACCCGCAGCCCAGGCCGCCGCACCCGCAGCGCCCCGGGCCTCCTCCTCCGCTGCTGCGGCCGGCAGCAACAACGCCAACACCCAGCACGCCAAGGAGACCCTGGTCAGCGTCAACCTGAGCAAGCTGGACCTCCTCTCCGCCGTGGTGGGCGAGATTGTCATCACTGAGTCCATGGTCACCTCCTCTCCCGACCTCAAGGGACTTAACCTGGACTCCTTCTCCAAATCCGCCCGCCAGCTGCGCAAGCTCACCGACGAGCTTCAGGACGTGTCCATGTCCCTGCGGATGGTCCCCGTGTCGGGCACCTTCCAGAAGATGAACCGGATTGTCCGCGACATGACGAAAAAGCTCAACCGCCCGGCCAAGCTTACCCTCGTCGGGGAGAACACCGAGGTGGATAAGACCATTGTAGACTCCATCGGCGACCCCATTATGCACATGATCCGCAACTCCATGGACCACGGCATTGAGGAGACCCAGGAGGAGCGCATCGCCGCAGGCAAGGATCCGGTGGGCGAGATCATTCTCTCCGCCCGAGACACCGGCAGCGAGGTCATCATCGAGATCATCGACGACGGCCGGGGCGTCAACGACGACGCTGTTTTGAAAAAGGCCATCCGCCAGGGCATTGCCTCCCCCGACGTAGAGTACAGCCACCGGGAGATCCTCAACTTCCTGCTGGCCCCCGGCTTCTCCACCAACACCCAGGTCACGGAGTTCTCCGGCCGCGGCGTGGGCATGGACGTGGTCAAGCGCGGCGTGGAGGAGCTGGGCGGAAACGTGTCCATTACCAGCGAGCTTGGCAAGGGCATGACCACCACCATCCGCATCCCCCTGACCATGGCCATTATGGACGGCATGGAGGTCTCGGTGGGCGGCTCCATCTTCACCATCCCCATCAACAATATCCGCTCCAGTCTGAAGCACACCTCCAAGGACATTATTCACGACTCCAGCAGCGGCGAGATCGTCAAGGTGCAGGACAGCTTCTATCCCATCATCCGGGCCCGGGATTTCTTCCGGCTGGACGACGGCTGCACCGAGATCGAGGACGGCATCCTGATGTGGCTGGAGTCGGGCGACTGCTCCTACTGCCTGTTTGTGGATGAGCTGCTGGGCGAGCAGCAGGTGGTGGTCAAGCAGCTCCCCAGCTATGTCAACAACTATAACATCAAAAACTACGGTATCAACGGCTGTACGCTGTTGGGTGACGGCAGCATCAGCATCATCCTGGATGTAGCGAATCTCTATAAGGCCGCCCACGGCGGCTGAGACAGCGGAAGAGGAAGGAGCAACCATGAGCGAAGAGATCCTGTTTGCAGCTGAGGATCAGGTCTTTGACTTCAGCAGTACCCAGGCGGAGGAGCCTGCGGATTTCCAGAAATTTCTCATTTTTATGACCGACGATCTGAAGCTCGGCGTGGTCGCCGAGTACGTGGTGGAGATCCTCAACAATCAGTCCATCACCTATCTGCCCATGGTGCCCGACTTCATCCGGGGCATCATCAATATGCGCGGCCAGATCATTCCCATTGTGGATATCCGGCTCCGGCTGGGCAAGGCCCCTACGGACAACAGCCTGGTGATTGTCCTGAATGTGGACGGCGTTTTCCTTGGTATTCTGGTGGACGCAGTGGATCAGATGCTGGATATCGCCCGGGAGGATATCCTCCCCGTGCCGGTGCAGAGCACCCAGCTGCTGGTGTCCGGCATGTGCTCCCTGCCCGACGGCTCCGGCACCATGATGGTGCTGGACTGTGCGCAGCTGATGCCCGATGATTGATCAGGCACAGGGCCGGGGGACCGCATTTTCCCCGATGGAAATTTCCGACGCAGATTTTAACCGGCTGGTCCAGTTTATTCAAAGCAACTACGGTATCAATCTGGCCCAGAAGCGCCAGCTGATCACTGGCCGGCTCTCCACCTCCCTCAAGCAGAAAGGCTATGCCAGCTTCTCCGACTTCGTGAACCACCTGCTGAAAACCCGGGATGAGCAGGAGGTCACACTCCTGTTGGATAAGCTGACCACCAATTACACCTTTTTTATGCGGGAGCAGGAGCACCTGGACAACTTCCGCAATAACATCATCCCCGCCATTGTGCGCCGCCACGAAAAGGACAAGGTTCTGTCCATCTGGAGCGCGGGCTGCTCCTCCGGCGAGGAGCCCTATAACATCTCCATGTACCTCTTCGACTACCTGGGGTCCCAGGCCAAGAACTGGGACACCCGCCTGCTGGCTACCGACATCTCCTCCCGGGCGCTGACCGCCGCCCGGCGGGGGGTCTATGAGCTGCCCGACACCATTCCCCCCGATTGGAAGAAGAAGTACTTTGTTCCGGCCAAGGACGGCGCCTATGCTGTGGCCCCCCAGATCAAGAACAACGTGATTTTCCAGACCTTTAATCTCATGGATCCCATCAAATTCCGGCGGCCCTTCGACGTCATTTTCTGCCGGAACGTGATGATCTACTTTGATCAGCCCACCAAGGACGCGCTGGTCCAGCGCTTTTATAACGCCACCGTTCCAGGTGGCTACCTGCTGATCAGCTACTCGGAAAATCTGAGCCAGAACACCCCCTATCACCGGCTGGCCACCGCTACGTTCCAGAAACGATAAACTATATTAAGGAGGCGGACCCCAAACGCATGACTGCAAATCAAAAAATTCGCGTCATGGTGGTCGATGACTCCATGCTGGCCCGTAGTATGCTGATCAAAGGCCTGTCCGCCCACCCCCGCATCGAGGTGGTGGGCTATGCCATCAACGCCCTGGACGCAAAGAACAAGCTGCCTCAGCTCAACCCCGACGTGATGACGCTGGATGTGGAGATGCCTGCCGTCAACGGAATCGAGTTTCTCAAGCGGCTCCTCCCCACCCACCCCATGCCCGTTATTCTGGTTTCCTCTCTGGATCTGAAGGTCTTTGACGCCCTGGCCGCCGGTGCGGTGGACTTTGTGCGCAAGCCTGACGAGCAGCAGAGCACCGAGGCCTTTATTGCCTCCCTGGCCCAGAAGGTAATCATCGCCGCCAGCGCCAAAGTGCGCACCCGGCCGGCGGCCGCGCCCGGCCGGTCCGCCGCACCGGCCGCCCCTCCTACCGCCGTGACCCCCCTGGGCGGAACCGCCATGGACCGGGTGATTGTGGGCCTGGGGGCCTCCACCGGCGGCACGGAAGCCACCCTGGAGGTCATGAAGCGTCTGCCTGCGGACATTCCGGCTATGGTAATTGTCCAGCACATGCCCCCCGGCTTCACCAAGATGTACGCCGATCGCCTCAACCGGTTATGCCGGATGGAGGTACGGGAGGCCCAGAATGGCGACGAGCTCCGCCGGGGCCTGGCCTTGGTAGCCCCCGCCGATCTTCAGGCCCGGGTGGTCCGGACCGGCGGCCGGTATACCCTCGCCTGTACCCCGGGTGAAAAGGTCAGCGGACACCGCCCCTCGGTGGACGCCCTGTTCCACTCCATGGCGGAAACTGTCACGTGCAGCATGGCAGGCATCATCATGACCGGTATGGGGCAGGACGGCGCCGCCGGCCTGCTGGCTATGCGAAAGAAGGGGGCCTATACCATCGGCCAGGATAAGGAGTCCTCCGTGGTATACGGCATGCCCGGCGTGGCCCATAAGATCGGCGCGGTCATGGTACAGGCCTCCTGCGAGAACGTGTCTACTGTTCTGCTGCGCCACCTGAAGACCTTGGGCTGAGCTGTCTCCCCTCTGCGTTCCGATATCAGAAGGCCCGGACCCCTCCAAGGGGAGGTCCGGGCCTTTTTCATGCCTCCAAATGGGATTTGACGGATCCCAACTTGCAGCATATAATAAGTGGGACAAGCCAGCGGGCCTGCGCCCCGCCGCACCCAACCCGAAGGATGGAGGAAGTCTGTATGAAGCTGCTGCGCCGCTGGGGAATCCCGGCACTGCTCGTTCTGTTGCTCTTGAGCCTGATCACGCCCGCGCCGGCCGCCGCCGGCGGGGAGAGCGCCACCGCCGTCCTCCTCTTCACCCATGACACCCACGACCACTTTCTGCCCACCTCCGGCGGCGGAGCGGAGACCGGGGGCTACACCCGGCTGGCCACGCTCTTAAAGGAGCAGCGGGCCCTGCATCCAGATGCCGTGACGGTGGACGGCGGGGACTTCTCCATGGGCTCCCTGTTTCAGACCATCTACAGCACCGAGGCCCCCGAGCTGCGGGCTCTGGGGGCCATGGGCTATGACGCCGCCACCCTGGGCAACCACGAGTTTGACTACCGCTCGGCCGGGCTGGCCGCCATGCTCAACGCCGCTGCGGACAGCGGGGAGCCGCTGCCCGCCCTGGTCCAGGCCAATTACAAGCCCCCCGCCGGAGATACCGCGGCCCGGGCGGCCTGGGAGCGGTACGGGATCCAGGATTTCTGCATCATCACCCGGGGCGGCGTCCACTATGGCATCTTTGGCCTGATGGGGGAGGACGGGGACGCCTGCGCCCCCATGTCTGGGATGGAGTTCGAGCCCATGGCCCAGGCCGCCCGGCGCACGGTGGCAGCGCTGGAGGCCGAGCTGGCCGCCCTGGACGGCCCCTCCCTCATCGTCTGTCTGTCTCACGGCGGAACGGAGAACGGCAAGGGGGAGGACTATGAGCTGGCCCGGCAGGTGGACGGCATCGACGTCATCCTCTCGGGCCACACCCATACCACCCTGGCGGAGCCCATTCAGGTCAACGACACGCTGATCGTCTCCTGCGGGGCCTACACCGCCAATCTGGGTGTGCTGGAGCTGGAGCTCACCGGCAGCGGGACGGTGGCGGGCTTCCGGTACGCCCTTCTCCCGGTGGACGGCTCGGTGGAGGAGGACCCGGAGCTGGCCGCCCTGACCGCCTCCTTCCGGCCCCTGGTGGAGGAAACCTATCTCTCGCACTACGGCCTGACCTTCGACCAGGTGCTGGCGGAGAGCCCCTTCCCCTTCACCCCCATTGAGCAGTTCGGCGAGGCCCTGGCGGAGGACCCCCTAGGCAGCCTCATTGCGGATAGCTATATCTACGCCGTCCAGGAGGCCGAGGGGGACGCCTATGTCCCGGTGGACTTTGCGGTGGTGGCCTCGGGGGTTGTCCGGGATTCCTTCCCCGCGGGGGCGATCACCGTGGCTGGCGCCTTCAATGTCTCATCCCTGGGCTTCGGCGCTGACGGGACCCCCGGCTACCCGCTGGTGTCGGCCTGGCTCACCGGCCGGGAGCTGCGGGACCTCTTTGAGGTGGACGCCTCGGTCACGCCCCTGATGCCCGCCGCCCAGCTCTACGGCTCCGGGATGACTTGGACCTTCAACCCCCACAGGATGATCTTCAACCGGGTGACCAGCTGCGCCCAGGTTCTGCCGGACGGCTCTGCGGTCCCGCTGGAGGACGGCCGGCTCTACCGGGTTGTTACCGGCCTCTACTCGGCGCAGATGCTGGGGGCGGTGAATGAAAAATCCTTCGGCCTGCTCACTGTGACCCCCAAGGACAGCGCCGGGGTCCCCATTACCAACTACGAGGACCACATCCTCCACACCGCAGACGGCGCGGAGATCAAGGAGTGGTACGCCCTGGCCTCCTACCTGGCCTCCATGGGGACGGTGTACCGGCGGTATGCCGCGCCCGAGGGCCGCAAGATCTCCGCCCCCTCCTGGAATCCTGTGGAGCTGCTCAAAAATCCCAACAAAATCACCGTCGCCGTGCTTCTGATCGGCCTCGCCGTGCTGGTGCTGATCGTGCTGCTGGCGATCCGGCTGGCTGCCCGCCGGAAGGGCCGGGCCTACGGCAGCCGGAGAAGTCCGAAAAACTACTACCGCCGCTACCGGGGTTAGGCCATGTTTGAAAGATGGCAAAATATCGAAGCAGGGGATCTTTTTCCGCCATACGGCGTGAATCATTCTTGAAATACACCAAGTAGTCCTGCGAATTTTTCCCTTGTCTGGCGGAATCGGATAGCCGTTGACAGCTTTGCCGCCTTACGGAGATCACATGCCCTTGGGGTAAACGCTCTCGCCCTTGGGCATTCTGCCAATGTTCCAACAAAGCCTGGCTTGGCCCCCCACAGAGACAGCAAGCGCCCCCGGCCTGTCAACCGCAGGCCGGGGGCGCTTATCTCTGGGTCCATCTCTATTCCTTCGTAGAAAACGCCCTGCCAGTTCACCGGCCGCCCCAAAAATCGGTGCATTTTTGGGCGGCCGGTGGTAGGCCGGGGCGTCCGTAAAAATTTTCGGCGTAGTCTAAGCCTTGTTTTAAAAATTTCAAAACGCCCAAGCGGCGGATCTTTTTTCGCCACACTGCGTTAAAAATTCTTGAAATACACAAAGTATTCCTGCGAATTTTTGCCTTGTTTGGCGAAAAAATCTCTCGCCGTTGGGCATTCTGCCATTTATCAAACAAGGCCTAGTAGGAAACGCCCTGCCAAATCATCGCGTCGGCCACTTTCATGAAGCCGGCGATGTTGGCGCCCGCCACCAGGTTGCCGGGCATTCCGTACTCCTCAGCGGCCTTGGCGGCGTTGTGGTAGATGTTGCGCATAATGCCGTGGAGCTTCTCGTCCACCTCCTCGAAGGTCCAGCTCAGGCGCATGGAGTTCTGGCTCATCTCCAGGCCGGAGGTGGCCACGCCGCCGGCGTTGCTGGCCTTGGCGGGGGCAAAGAGGAGCTTGTGCTCCTGGAAGCAGGCCACGGCCTCGGGGGTGGAGGGCATATTGGCGCCCTCGGCCACGGCGAAGCAGCCGTTCTTGACCAGAGCCTGGGCCCCCTCCAGATCCAGCTCGTTCTGGGTGGCGCAGGGGAGCGCGATGCCACAGGGCACGGTCCAGATGCCGCGGCAGCCCTCCACATACTTGGCGCCGGGAACATACTCCAGGTAGGTGGAGATGCGGGCCCGCTTGACCTCCTTGATCTCCTGCATCACCTTGTAGTCGATGCCGTTGGGGTCGTAGATATAGCCGTTGGAGTCGCTCATGGCCACCACGCGGCCGCCCAGCTGGGTGGCCTTCTGGTTGGCGTAGATGGCCACGTTGCCCGAGCCGGAGATCACCACATCCTGGCCCTGGAAGGACTTGCCCGCCGCCTTGAGCATCTCGTCCGCGAAGTAGCACAGGCCGTAGCCGGTGGCCTCGGTCCGGGCCAGGGAGCCGCCGTAGGTGAGGCCCTTGCCGGTGAGCACGCCGGTGAACTCGTTGCGCAGCCGCTTGTACTGGCCGAAGAGATAGCCGATCTCCCGGGCGCCCACGCCGATGTCGCCGGCGGGCACGTCGGTGTCGGGCCCGATGTGGCGCTGGAGCTCAGTCATGAAGGACTGGCAGAAGCGCATGACCTCGTTGTCGCTCTTGCCCTTGGGGTCGAAGTCCGCACCGCCCTTGCCGCCGCCCATGGGCAGGCCGGTGAGGGAGTTCTTGAAGATCTGCTCAAAGCCCAGGAACTTGATGATGGACAGATTCACGCTGGGGTGGAAGCGCAGGCCGCCCTTGGAGGGGCCGATGGCGGTGTTGAACTGCACCCGGTAGCCCCGGTTGACCTGGACCTGCCCCTGGTCGTCTACCCAGGAGATGCGGAACAGCAGGCTGCGCTCGGGCTCCACAATGCGGTCGATCACCCCGCACTTGGCCAGCTTGGGGCGCTGCTCCACCACAGGCTGGAGGGACTCCAGCACCTCGCCCACGGCCTGGAGGTACTCGGGCTCGTGGGAGTTCTTTTTGCAGACGTTCTCATAGACGCCCTGGAGGTACGAATTCGTAAACGTAAATGCCATTTTTTCCAAACCCCTTTGTCCGGCGGATGCTCCCGCCTCAGATTTCATTGTGGCCGTCCACGCGGCCCGCCTGCCTCTGTAACTTACGCTCTTATTATACGTCACCGCGATAAAAATCGCAAGAAAAATCTTTCCAACTTGCACACAGCCCAAATAGATTCGGGGTTTTCCCGGGAAATCCGCCGAAATTTGAAGCGTCCGTCATGCAAAACGACAAATTGTCACAAAGGGCCCCCGTCCCAAGGGGACGGGGGCCCAGTCTGTACGGCGGATTTACTTGCCCACGATCTCGGCGGTATCCATGGCGATCATGAGCTCCTCGTCGGTGGGGATCAAGAGGACCTTCACCTTGGAGGCGGGAGTGGAAATGACGGTCTCCTTGCCGCGGACGTTGTTGGCGGCGGCATCCATCTCCACGCCCATGAACTCCAGGCCGGAGGCAATAGCCATGCGCTGGTCGGCGGAGTTCTCGCCCACGCCGGCGGTGAAGACGATGGCGTCCACCCCGCCCATCGCGGCGGCATAGGCGCCGATGAGCTTCTTTACGCCATAGTTAAAGGTATCCACGGCCAGGGCAGCCCGCTGGTTGCCCTTCTCGGCGGCGTCACTCAGGTCCCGGAAGTCGGAGGACACCCCGGACACGCCCAGCACGCCGGATTTCTTGTTCAGGATATTGAGCATCTCCTTGATGCCGTACCCGTACTTGTTCATCAGGTACTCCATGATCCCGGCGTCCAGGTCGCCGGAGCGGGTGCCCATGGGCACGCCGGCCAGGGGGGTGAAGCCCATAGAGGTGTCCACGCTCTTGCCGCCATCCACGGCAGTGACGGAGGAGCCGTTGCCCAGGTGGCAGGTAATGATCTTCAGGGATTCGATGGGCTTGCCCAGCATGCCGGCCGCCCGGGCGGAGACATAGCGGTGGGAGGTGCCGTGGAAGCCGTAGCGGCGGACCTTGTCGGTCTCGTAGTACTCATAGGGCAGGGCGTAAATATAGCTCTTGGCGGGCATGGTCTGATGGAACGCGGTGTCGAACACGGCCACCATGGGCACGCCGGGCATGACGGCCTGGCAGGCCTTGATGCCGGTGATATTGGCGGGGTTGTGGAGGGGGGCCAGGGGGATACACTCCTCCAGGGCGGCCATGACGTCGCCGTTAATGAGAGCAGAGCAGGCGAACTTCTCGCCGCCATGCACCACCCGGTGGCCCACGGCGTCAATCTCCTTCATGCTGGAGATGACCCCGTGCTCGGGGGAGAGCAGGGCGTCGATGACGGCCTGGATGGCCTCGGCATGGGTGGGCATGGGGATCTCGAACTCATGCTTGGCGTCCTTGGCGGGGACCTTGTGGGTCAGGCGGCCGTCGATGCCGATGCGCTCGCACAGGCCCTTGGCCAGCACGTCCCGGGTAGCCGGATCCATCAGCTGATACTTCAGGGAAGAGCTGCCCGCGTTGATAACCAGAACTTTCATGCTGTCACTCGCTCCTTCAAAATGGTTCCCGCCCTTGTCTCCGGCGGAAAACTGTAGTAAGATAGTACCCGCCCGTTCTCCTCTGCGCAGATTGAACGGCGCGGTATAGCGCTCTATCATTGTAGCTCCTTTTTCAGAAAAGGACAACCCATATTTGGCAGAATTTTCGGAGAATTTTTCATCTTTTTTTGGGAGGCCCCGCCATGCGCTGTGCTGGAATCGTAGCCGAATACAATCCCTTCCACCGGGGGCACGCCTATCAGATCGCCCAGACCCGGGCCGCCCTGGGGGCGGACGCGGCGGTGGTGTGCGCCATGAGCGGCCACTGGGTCCAGCAGGCCGGCTGCGCCATTGCGGACAAGTGGGTCCGGGCCCGGCTGGCCCTGATGGGGGGCGCGGACCTGGTGCTGGAGCTCCCCACCCCCTGGGCCGTCTCCTCGGCGGAGGCCTTCGCCCGGGGAGGCGTAGAGGTGCTGGCGGCCTCCGGGGTGGTGGATACCCTCTCCTTCGGCAGCGAGTGCGGGGAGCTGGAGCCCCTGCAGGCCCTGGCCGCCTGTCTGGACGGCGAGGCCTACCGGGCGGCGCTGAAGCGCCGTCTGGACCAGGGGAAGCCCTTCGCAGCCTGCCGCCAGGGGGCGGCGGAGGAGCTGCTGGGTACGCCGGCCGGCGGGCTGCTGCGCCAGCCCAACAACAGCCTGGGGGTGGAGTATATCCGGGCCCTGAACCGCCTGGGCAGTGCCATCGCACCCATGACGGTGCTCCGCCGGGGGGCCCCCCATCACGGGATCCCGGCGGTGATCGCCCTGCATGGGGACGGCGCCTCGGAGCGCGGCCCCGCCCGGATGGATCTGCCCCAGTTCGTCTCGGCCACCGATCTGCGTCTCCAGATCATGGCGCACCGCTGGGACATGGCGGAGCCCTACCTGGTCCCCGGGGGCCGGGCCCTGCTGGAGGATCGCCTCATCCGCCCGCCCACCCTCCGTCAGGTGGAGCGGGCCGTGCTGGCCAAGGTGCGGACCATGACGGCGGCGGACTGGGCGGCCCTCCCGGACAGCGGGGCGGCGGAGGGCCTGCCGGAGCGGCTGGTCCGGGCGGGGCGGCAGGCGGACAGTCTGGACCAGTTCGACCGGCTGGCCGTCACCAAGCGGTACACCAACGCCCGGATCCGGCGGCTGCTGCTGTGGGCCTTTCTGGGGCTCACGGCGGCGGACCGGCCTAGCCGGGTGCCCTATCTCCGGGTGCTGGGCTTCAACCGCCGGGGCCGGACCCTGCTGCGGGAGATGAAGGCACAGGCCGCCCTGCCCGTTCTCACCAAGCCCGCCCACGCCAAGTCCCTGACCGGCCCGGCCCGGACCCTCTTCGAGCGGGAGGTCCGCTGCACCGACCTCTATGGCCTCTGCTTTCCCCAGCCCCTCCCCTGCGGCCTGGAGTGGACCACAGGGCCGGTCATTCTGGATACAGACTGACCCATCCCTGAGAAAGGAGCAGGGCCGGTTCCGGCATTGTGCCAAAACCGGCCGCCTGCGGGCGGGCTCCTGAGTGGGAAAGCGGGGCTCCGCCCCTTTCCCACTACCTCCCTCTCTAAAAATCTAGGATTCTTTTGCCACACAATGAAAAATGGCGTCTTTTCGACAAACTGAGGAGCGGGGCCCGCTCCTGATTCCACAGCGCACTATTTTCCGCTGCTGACGAAGGGGGCCAGGGCCGAGGCAAAGCCGCTGATGGGCATAGTCTGGAGGACGATCTTGCCCGGGCCGGTCACTACGGTGTTGAACAGGCCCTCGCCGCCGAAGAGGACGTTTTTCACACCCTTCACAGCCTGGATGTCGATGGTGCAGGAGGCGTCGCACATGGCCAGGTTGCCGGTGTCGATCACCATCTTTTGTCCGGCGGCCAGGTCGTACTCCACGACAGAGCCATCAATCTCCAGAAACGCCATGCCGTTGCCGCTGAGCTTCTGCATAATAAAGCCCTCGCCGCCGAAAAAGCCCGCGCCCAGCTTTTTCTGGAAAAAGATTGAGAACTCCACCCCGGTCTCGGAGGCCAGAAAGCCCCGCTTCTGCACCACCACCGGCCGGTCGGGGGTGATGCGCACCGCCTTGATGGACCCGGGGAAGCTGGAGGCGAACGCGATCATGCCCGGGCCGCCCCGGGCGGTATAGATGTTCTGGAACATGGCCTCGCCGGAGAACATGCGGCCGAAGGCCTTGCCGATGCCGCCGGCCTCGGTCTTCATCTCCATGTTGGGGCTCATCCACACCATGGAGCCCCGCTCCGTGATCATGGACTCGTCCGCGTTCACATCGCACACCACCACGGGCATGGGCTCGCCGAGAATTTCAAAGGTCATGAGAAAAAACCTCCTCGATTTTTGTTGTTTGCAGTCGTAGTATAATACGATCTCCGAAGGATTGCAATGCCCGATCCAAACTTTACAACGGCGGCAGACTGTGCTACCATAATCCAAACCAGGGATGGATCACAAACCTATCATATTATAATTATAAAGAAAGGGACGATTTTGATGGAACTGACCCGCGAAGGGGCCTGGGCCCTGCTGACCCAATACAACCACCAGCCCTTCCACCTCCGCCACGCCCTAACGGTGGAGGCCGTCATGGACTGGTACGCCAGGGAGCTGGGCTACGGCGGGGAGGCCGGCTTCTGGGCTCTGGCCGGGCTGCTGCACGATTTGGACTTCGAGCAGTGGCCTGAGGAGCACTGTGTCAAGGCCCGGGAGCTGCTGGATCAGGCCGGGGCGGAGCCAGCCCTGATCCACGCGGTGGTGAGCCACGGCTGGGGCATGACCGGGGCGGATGTCCAGCCCGAGCACCCGATGGAGAAGGTCCTCTTTGCCGCCGACGAGCTCACCGGGCTGATCGGGGCGGCTGCTCTGATGCGCCCCTCCAAGAGCGTGCAGGATATGGAGCTCTCCAGCCTGCGCAAGAAGTTTAAGGACAAGAAATTTGCCGCCGGGTGCTCCCGGGAGACCATCGCCCAAGGGGCGCAGCTGCTGGGCTGGGAGCTCGGCGAC
>CANSQX010000006.1 GCA_947649225.1 uncultured Flavonifractor sp. | reverse complement strand
CCCCCAACCTGTCCGGCCTGGCCGAGGTCCGGCCCGGGCTGACCGAGGGGGACCGGGTGTCGGTCTACCTCAAGTCCATCCTCCCCGAGCGGATGAAGATCAAATTGCTGGCCATTGACCGCCTCCCGCCTGATTCAGCCCCCGCCCCCCTGCGCTACTTCATCACCGGCGGGACCGTCGGCAAATGGAAGTACGCCCCCGAGGGCTGCCGTAAAATCGGGGCGGAGAGCGTCTTCTGCGGCTGATCGCGCCCACTGGGAGAGGCGGTCACGGCTGGGGCCGCCTCCCCGTTCCGTCCCAAAGAATTAAGCCCCCTGACAGAAATTCGTAAGGCTTTGATCCGGGGAAACTCAAATTTCCCTGGTACAATCTTTGGTATAATCAGAGCGAACGAATCGAACTTGCGTCAGGAGGCGAATGCTTTATGAATCAAACGCAGCGTAAATACACCATCGCGGTCCTGTTCGGAGGATGCTCCACCGAGTACCCGGTCTCTCTGGAGTCGGCCCACGCGGTGGTCTCCCACCTGGACCGGGGGAAGTACATTCCCGTCCTGCTGGGCATCACCCGGGACGGGCGCTGGTTCCTTTATGACGGCCCGGCGGACGCCCTGCTGGACGACACCTGGCACGCCGACGCCCGGCACTGCACCCCCGCCCTCATCTCCCCCGACCGTGGGCTCCACGGGCTGATGACCGTCGCCCCCGCCGGGATCACCACCATCCGGCTGGACGCCGCCTTCCCGGTGCTCCACGGTAAAAACGGCGAGGATGGCACCGTTCAGGGCCTGCTGGAGCTGGCGGGCATCCCCATCGTGGGGTGCGGCTCCCTGGCCTCGGCCGTCTGCATGGACAAGGAGGTAGCCCACACCCTGGCCGCAGCCGCCGGGGTGGCCGTCCCATCTTCAGCCTCCTTTCGCGCTGGGGAGGATTTCGCACTCCTCCCCTTGCGCACCGCCGCCCTGCGCTATCCCCTCTTCGTCAAACCCGCCCGGTCCGGCTCCTCCTTCGGCATCAGCCGGGTGGAGCGCCCGGAGGACCTAAATGCGGCAGTGGAGGCCGCCCTGGCCCACGACGGCAAGGTGCTCCTGGAGGAGGCGGTCCCCGGCTTCGAGGTGGGCTGCGCCGTGTTGGGTACGGACACCCTCACCTTGGGCCGGGTGGACGAGATCGAGCTGTCCGGCGGCTTCTTCGACTACACGGAAAAATACCATCTGATCACCTCGGCCATCCATATGCCCGCCCGCATCTCCCCGGACACGGAGGCTAAAATCCAGGCCGCAGCCTGGCGGATCTACCGGGCGCTGGAGTGCTCCGGCTTCGCCCGGGTGGACCTGTTTCTCACCCCCGATGAGCAGATCGTCTTCAACGAGGTCAACACCATCCCCGGCTTCACTGCCCACAGCCGCTTTCCCAATATGATGAAGGGGATTGGGCTGGCGTTCACCCCCCTGCTGGACAAGCTCATCGGACTGGCGGTGGGCGCATGAATCATCTGATTCTTGTGAACCTCCAGCGCCCCTTTCCGGAGGGGACAGCCCAGGATCTGGTCCCCATTCACCCGGACTTTCCACACGTTCTGATGGAGCGTGAGGCAGCTGCCGCCCTCTCCCGGCTCATGGAGCGCCTGCACGGCTGGCGGCAGCTGGTTCCGGTGAGCGGCTGGCGCTCCCGGGAGGAGCAGCGGCAGATCTATGACAGCGCCCTCCGGGACCACGGCCCGGACTTCACCCGGCAGTTCGTGGCCCTTCCCGGCCACAGCGAGCACCAGACCGGGCTCGCCATCGATCTGGGCCTCTTGGGGCCGGATCTCGATTTTATCTGCCCTGCGTTTCCCTATGAGGGGATCTGCCAGGCCTTTCGGGAGATGGCCCCGGCCTACGGCTTCATTCAGCGCTACCCGGCGGGCAAGGAGGCTGTAACCGGCATCGCTCACGAGCCCTGGCATTTCCGCTATGTGGGGAAGCCCTATGCCGGTGAGATCGCCCGCCGTGGTCTGGTCCTAGAGGAGTTCCTCTCATGAGGGCCGCGCTGACTGATTGCTCCAAAGGAGACAACCTGGGCCTCTACTGGCGGCTGTTCGAAGCCCGCAGCCGGACCCGCTCCCGGCTCTGGCGGGACATTCTGACCTTTCTCCTCTACCGCATGGCCCATAGGCACGGCGGCTATATCGGGCGGGATGCAGTGCTTGCAGGCCGGCCCACCCTGCCCCACGGCCTCCACGGGGTCTATATCTCCCGGTACGCCGTCATCGGCCGGGACTGCCGCATCTACCAGAACGTGACCATCGGCGAGGTGGGCGGCCGGGCCCCCAGAATCGGGGACAACTGCCTCATCGGGGCGGGGGCGGTGCTGGTCGGCGGCATCACCGTCGGGGACGGCGCAAAAATCGGGGCGGGGGCGGTGGTGCATACGGACGTACCCAGGGGCGCCACCGTGGTGGCCCCGCCGCCTCGGATCCTCGAGCGGGGGGACAGGCCATGAGAGCGTGGATCGAGCTGGATGCCGGGGCGCTCCGGCACAATCTGTCCGCCCTGCGCGCCCTGCTGCCCCATGGGGGAGCCCTGATGGCGGTGGTCAAGGCCAACGCCTATGGCCACGGGGATCGGGAGATCGCCCGGCTCTGCGCCTCCTCGGGGGTGGACGCCTTCGCCGTGGCCACCCCCGAGGAGGGGGTCCGCCTGCGGGAGGACGGCATCAGGGGCACGATTCTGGTGCTGGGCTGGGCCGGACCGGAGTCCGCCCCCCTGCTGGCCCGCCACAGCCTGGCCCAGACCGTGGTGAGCCTGGAGCACGCCCGGGCGCTCAGCGCGGCTGGCCTCCCCCTGTCCGTCCACCTGAAGCTGGACACCGGGATGCACCGCCTGGGCCTCCCCTGGGACGATGCGGCGGCGCTGGCGGCGGCCTGCGCCTGTCCCAACCTGACCGTCACCGGGATCTACACCCACCTGGCCGAGGCCTCCGGCCGCTCCGGGCGCAGTGAGGCGGCCACCCGGGCACAGCTGCGCCGGTTCGCCCAGGGGGCGGAGACCCTCCGGGCTGCGGGGTGCGGCTCCGCCGCCCTCCACGTCCAGAGCAGCTACGGCCTCCTCAACTACGGGGAGCTCCCCGCCTGCGCCTGGGCCCGGACGGGCATCGCCCTCTACGGCGTACTCAGCCGTCCCGGCGACCAGACCCGGGCCAATCCTGCGCTGCAGCCGGTACTCTCCCTCCGGGCCCGGGTGGTCCAGGTGCGGGAGCTGGCCGCCGGGGAGCGGGCGGGCTATGACGGAGCCTTCTCTCCCTCCGGCCCCGCCCGGGTGGCGGTGCTGTCCATCGGCTACGCCGACGGCCTGCCCCGGGCCCTCTCCAACGGGCGGGGCGGGGTGCTCATCCATGGGCAGTACGCCCCCATCGCCGGGCTCGTCTGCATGGACCAGCTTCTGGTGGACGTGACCGGGATCGGCGGGGTGTCCCCCGGCGACACCGCCACCCTCATCGGCCGGGACGGGGCGGCCGCCCGCTCCGCCGGACAGCTGGCGGAGGCCTGCGGCACCATCACCAACGAGCTGTTCTCCCGCCTGGGCCCCCGCCTGGAGCGGGTGGTCCTCCCCTCATAGCGAACAGCGGCGCACGGAGTATGGATTTCATGCTCCGTGCGCCGCTTTGCAGGCGCCTCTATTTTTTCCAGTACTGCATCACATAGTTGGTCAGAGACACGCCGGTGCACACCACCTGCTGCGCTCTGAGGACACGGTAGCCCCTCCGCTCGAAAAACGGTCTGGCCGTAATCGAGGCATAGGTCGTGATCCGCTCCGCCGGAATGCTGCGCTCCAGCGCATCGCAGAGTGCAGCGGCAATCCCCCGGCGCTGGAAGTCCCGGTGGACATACAGCCGGTCCAGATATCCGGTCTTGCCGATGTCTCCAAAGCCCGCTATCTGCCCGTCCTCCACCGCAACCAGCGTGATATGGGCCAAAAAGGACCGGTTCCACTGCGCCAAATCCACCGTACCGCTCGCCCACACGGCCAGCTGCTCCGCCGTATAGTCCCGCGCATTGACGGTATGGACCGTGTGGTAAAACAGATCTGCCAGCGCCCCGCAGTCGGCGGGCGTATAGGCTCTGAGGTACATGGGCCGCCCCCTCACCGCCGCTTTTTATTCGGCCGGGCGTTCTTTTTGGGCTTTGGGACCGCCCAGCCCGCCCCCCGGACCAGGGGCTTGCCGGACCGTGCGCTCCCCTTCTCCGGCGGCTTTTTTCCCTTTCCCGCCCGGGCCGGTTGATGGGCCTCCTCCCGCTTTTGGGCAGAGCCGCCCCGCTCCGGCCGGACCAGACAGCCCTTGCCATAGCCGATGAGATCCTCCCGCCCGGCCCGGCGCAGGGCCTCCAGCACCAGGGGCCGCTTATCAGGCCGCTTCCACTGCATCAGGGCCCGCTGCATAGCCTTTTCATGGGGGTCCCGGGGCACATAGACCGGCTCCATGGTACGGGGGTCCAGCCCCGTATGGTACATACAGGTGGACAGAGTGCCCGGCGTGGGGTAGAAGTCCTGGACCTGCTCGGGCTGGCGGCCGGTGCGGTTGAGCCACTCGGCCAGCTGCACCGCATCCCCCAGGGTGCAGCCCGGGTGGGAGGACATGAGATAGGGGACCAGATACTGGTTTTTACCGTACCGCTGGTTCAGGCGCTCGTACTTCTGCCGGAATTTCTCGTACACTTCGATATGGGGCTTGCCCATCTTGTCCAGGACCGCATTGACGCAGTGCTCCGGAGCCACCTTGAGCTGGCCGGAGATGTGGTGTTGGACCAGCTCGGCGAAGAACTCCCCGCTCTTGTCCTGCATCATGTAGTCAAAGCGGATGCCGGATCGGATGAAAACCTTTTTGACCCCCGGCAGCTCCCTCAAGCTGCGCAGGAGCATCAGGTAGTCGGTATGTCCGGCGTCCAGGCTGGGACAGGGCTCCGGAGCCAGACAGGCCCGTCCCCGGCACAGCCCCGCCTTTTTCTGTTTCTGACAGGAGGGCTGCCGGAAGTTGGCCGTAGGGCCCCCCACGTCATGGATATAGCCCTTGAAGCCCGGGTGTTTGGTGAGGGCGGCCGCCTCGCGGATCACGCTCTCCCGGCTGCGGGCCGTGATCATCCGCCCCTGGTGGAAGGCCAGGGAGCAGAAATGACAGGCTCCGAAGCACCCCCGGTTATGGGCCACCGAGAAGCGGACCTCTTCGATGGCGGGCACGCCCCCCATGGCCCCGTACATCGGGTGGGGCTCCCGGATGTAGGGCAGCTCATACACCCCGTCCAGCTCCGCCGCTGTCAGGGGCGGCATGGGAGGATTGACCACCAGCAGCTTGTCCCCATGGCGCTGGAGCACCGCCTTTCCCCGCACCGGGTCGTGCTCCTCGTACTCGATCCTGTTGGCCAGGGCATAGCACCGCTTATCCTGAGCCACCGTCTCAAAGGAGGGCACCTCCACCAGGGGGTAGGCGCAGGCGGCGGGGGAATTTGCGGAAAAGCAGGTCCCCTTTACATCTGAAATCTCCCCCACCGGCGTCCCGGCGGCCAGCCGGGCGGCGATCTCCCGGGTGGCCGCCTCCCCCATTCCGTAGACCAGCAGGTCGGCCTGGGCGTCGAAGAGCACCGAGCGGCGCACCTTGTCCTCCCAGTAGTCGTAGTGGGCAAACCGGCGGAGCGAGGCCTCCAGCCCCCCGATGATCAGGGGGATGCTCCCAAAGACCTCCCGAATCCGGTTTGCGTAGACGATCACCGCCCGGTCGGGCCGGAGCCCCGCCTGATTGCCCGGGGAATAGGCGTCGTCGTGGCGGCGCTTTTTGGCGGCGGTGTAGTGGGCCACCATGGAGTCCAGGTTTCCGGCGGAGATCAGCACCCCCAGCCGGGGCCGTCCCAGGGCGGCGAAGGCGGCGGGGACGCGCCAGTCCGGCTGGGCCAGGACAGCCACCCGGTAGCCCTCCGCCTCCAGCACCCGGCTGATGATAGCGGGGCCGAAGGAGGGGTGATCCACGTAGGCATCCCCCGTGATCACCAGGAAATCATAAAAATCCCAGCCACGCCGGGCCATATCGGCCCGGGAGACCGGCAGAAACTCACTCTGTGTCATCGTATCCAATCCGCTTCTCCAGAATATCCAGGGGCACCCGGGCGCCCTGGGCCTCCCCTACCTTATAAAAGCCGTACTTTTGATAAAACCGCTGGGCCACGCCGTTGTCGGGGGCGCAGCGCAGGCGCAGCCGGGTGCGGCCCATAGGCCGGTAGAAGGACACCGCCTGGCCGATGAGCTGGACGCCCAGGCCCTGCCTGCGGCGGGCGGGTGCCATGTACACGAAGGGGAGCCAGCCCACCCCCTCCTCCGCGCCCCGGCGGGGGCTGAGCTGGAGGATCCCGGCGGGCTCCTCACCCAGCATGGCGCAGACGATAGCGCCAGGAAAGCCCTTTGCTCCTTGGCGGGCGTCGGCCAGAAAGCCCGCCCCGTCGAAGGGGATGGCGGGGCCGTGGATGTCCAGCCACGCCTCCTGCCGGGCCTCGTAGTAAAAATCTGCGTCCTCGCCCCGCAGATCCATGGGGCGGAACCACAGATTGGCGTCCTTGGCCCCGCCGGACTTGTTCCGCCACCACTTCTGCCGGGCCAGCGTGGAGATCGCCTCGGACAGGTGGCTGTTGTCGTTTTCGAAGACCGGGGTGACAGCGTCCCCGTTTACCTCGAAGCAGGATACTCCGGTGTTGTCGCTGTGGCCCAGGCTGTCCATCTCACCGGGGCCCAGCCCTCGGATCGCCCCCTGGAGGCAGCGGATGGCGGTGCCGTGGGAGAAGAGGGCCACAGTCTGCCCGGGGTGGGCAGCGGCGATCTCCCGGACGGTCCGAAGCACCCGCTCCTGCACCTGCGCGAACGTCTCGCCGCCCTGGACGGAGAAGCCGGGAGCCATGGCGCTGAACGCGCGCAGCCGCTCCGGGTCCCGGTGGGCCAGCTCCCCGAAGGGGAGGTCCTCCCAGACTCCCAGGTTAATCTCCCGCAGGCCCTGAGCGGTGCGCAGGGGCAGGTTTTTGGGCTTATAAAGGGCTCCGGCGGTGGTTCTGGTGCGGAACAGATCACTGGAGTAGACCGCATCCACCGGGATCTCCGCAAAGCGCTGCTCCAGGGCCGCGATCTGGCGGTAGCCGTTCCCGGTGATCAAGCTGTCATACCAGCCGTGGACCCGGCGGTAGAGGTTGCCCTCTGCCTCCGCGTGCCGGACAATGTATACTCGCGTCATAGGTGTTTGTCTCGTTCCTCTCGGTTTAGTTTCCGGCCTTCAGGACCGGCGGACCTTGCAGGGACCCCCCCCCCCGCGGGGAGCGCGCCTGCGCGGCGGGCGCCCCCTTTCTTTCGGAAAAGAAAGGAGGGAAAGAAAGCACAGAACGCCCCGCGTGCCCGGGCTTCTACAAATTGGGCTGCCGCGGCGGTGCGGCGGCAGAGCCGCCCGCGCTGATGGGTTGCGCTTCACTGCCGCTGCCTGCGGGCTCGGCGGTGCAGCCCTGAGCGCAAGGCACGAGCACGCAGGAGGCCTGCGGTCAGCCGGACCCTCCGCCCCCCCCCGGGCTTGGCGGGGTTGGAATCAGCCCGCTCTTTTCTGTTGACTCTTCCAGGTCTCGTGTCTTCCACTTATTCTTGAGTTGTGGGCTGGTCACGTTTCAGCGCCGCAAGCTCGGCCTCCAGATGGTCGATCTTGGCTCGCAGCTCTACGGCGGCCCCAATCTGATTCAGCTGTACCTCATGCGCTGTCCCGTGAACCCAGGCGATTGCACCCACAGCCAGAGCTAAAATTACAAAGAACGGCATCAAAAGCAGGAAAAAGTGCCCGCCGCGTAACCAGTCCTGAACCCGCTCATAGAGAAAAACGCCGCCGCCGAAGAGGAAAAACAGGCCGCCCGCCGCCAGAAGAAGGAGCAACGCAAGGATAAAAGCCGTAATGGCTCTCTGTAAGGGAGTCTGAGTCATACATACCTCTTTTCTGTTGAGAACCTTCCATTTTCCTTGGCACTCGTCCATGAAGAGCGAGACAGATCAAGCAAACCGGTCCATTGCCGAATCCCCCTACCAGGGCTTCACGCCGCCGGTCAAATCAGAAATTCTTGCCAGCCCCTGGGCGGCGGCGATCTCCGTCAAGCCGTCCCGGACCTTCAGGGGGACAAAGGGGTCGTCAAAGCAGGCGGTGCCCACCGCCACGGCGGAGGCCCCGGCCAGCATGAGCTGCGCGGCGTCCTCCCCCTTGGCCACCCCGCCCATGCCCAGGATGGGGATCTTGACCGCGCCGGCCACCTCCCAGACCATCCGCACCGCCACCGGCAGCACGGCGGGCCCGGACAGCCCCCCGGTATTCATATGGAGGATGGGGCGGCGGGTATTTACGTCAATGCGCATCCCCCGCAGGGTGTTGATGAGGGAGAGCGCGTCGGCCCCCGCCCCCTCCACCGCCTTTGCAATCTCGGTGATATCGGTGACGTTGGGGGACAGCTTGACCATCACCGGCACGGAGGCATGGCGCTTGGCCACCTCCGTGACCTCGGCGGCCAGTTCCGGCTTGGTGCCGTAGGCCAGCCCCCCCGCCTTCACGTTGGGACAGGAGATGTTGACCTCGATCAGGTCCACCCCCGCCTCCGACAGCTTCCCGCAAATCACCCCGTACTCCTCGGGGGTATTGCCGGATATGTTGGCAATCACCGCCAGATCGTGCCGCCGGAGCTCTGGGAGCTCCCGGGCGATGAAGGTGTCCACGCCGGGGTTCTGGAGGCCCACCGAGTTGAGGATACCCATGGGGGTCTCAGCGATCCGGGGAGGTGGGTTGCCCTCTCTGGGGTGAAGGGTTAACCCTTTACAGCAGATCCCGCCCAGCTCGCTCAGAGCATACAGCTGCCCGTACTCCCGTCCAAAGCCGAAGGTGCCCGAGGCCACCACCACCGGGTTTTTCAGCCGTACCCCGGCCAGCTCTACCGACAGATCCACACACTCAGTCATTCCAGTCCACCTCCTCTGCGGCAAAGACGGGGCCGTCCTTGCAGACGTGCTTTATGGTCCCGTCCGCCATCTGGATCGCGCAGCCCAGACAGGCCCCCACACCGCAGGCCATGCGCTCCTCCATGGAGACCTGGCACGGAACGCCGTACCGGGCGGCCGCCCGGGCCACCGCCCGCAGCATGGGTCTAGGGCCGCAGGCCAACACTGATGTAAAATCTTTTTCCTTTTCAAGCCATTCACACACCAGCGCGTCAACAAAGCCTTTTACACCAAGGGTCCCGTCATCGCTGCAAAGTGATACAGCTTTACAATTTTCTTCAAATGCCTCCAGCAGCATGGCCCGGTCCGCCGCACGGAAGCCCAGCACTGCCGAGGCGCTCCCTCCAGCGTATTTGGCGCAGCCCAGCATGGGGGGCACGCCGATGCCGCCCCCTACCAGCAGAAGCTTCTCCCCCCGCGCCATCCGGAAGCCCTGGCCCAGAGGGCCCAACACGTCCAGCCGGTCCCCGGCGCTCCGGCGGGCCAGCCACGCGGTCCCCTCCCCCCGGACCTCGAAGACTATGCGCAGGGTCTCCCCATCCCAATCGCAGATGGAGATGGGGCGGCGGAGCAGGCGGCTGTGGCCGCACTTGATATGGACAAACTGGCCGGGCCCGGAGATGGCGGCGGCCAGCGCCGGGGCCTCCAGGGTGAAGGAATAGGCAAATTCATTCAGGCGGACGGCCTCCGCCACCGTACAGACGGCTTGGACTGGCATGGCGTTCTCCCCTTCTCTGTGCTGTTCCGCAGTTGTGCAGATAAGAACCTGTATTTATAACCGAGGGATGCCGGCTTGCCGGGGGCTTTTGCCGCCCGGCAGGCCAGCGTTCAGCGGTCGCGCATACAGATTCTAGAGTCTGTTTGAAAACTAGGCCTTGTTTGAAAAATGTCAAAATGCCCAGCGGCGCGGGATTTTTTGGCTGGCAAGCGGTTTCGACGCAGGAATCCTGACGGATTTCAAAGAGAAACCGCGCCGTCCAGACAAGAAAAGACCCGCCGTTTGGGGATGTTGACGGTGTTCCAACAGGCGCTAGGTTTTATTTTTCCCAGGGCGGCTTCTCCCGCTGCTCCCAGGGGGCTTTTTCCCGCCCCCGCTTTTCCCGGCGGGGCGGAGGCTCCGGCTCCCCGGAGCCCGGGATCTTTCCGGCGGTCACCTGCCGCAGCACGCACTCCGGACAGGCCACCGCCTCGCTGTGAACTGTTCCGCAGACCGGACAGGTCACCTGGACAGGCGCAGGGCGCTCCGGCTCGGGCGCAGGCTCCTCAAAGACGCAGATCGCCCGGCGGCAGGTCTCGCAGTACCAGGCGTTTTGCAGGTAAAAGCGGTCGCTCCAGACGTCGGGGGTCAGGCCCAGGGTCTCCCGCAGGGTCTTTTGCCCCAGCTCCAGAGCCAGGGGCTTCGCCTGCCCGCCGTCCCGGGTCAGACGGCCCTTGGCATTCCGGCCCGGCGGCGGCACCCAGGCCGCATCCGGCTCCACCAGGGCCGTGCCCCGGGCCGACGCGCCGGTCAGCCGCAGCTCCCCAGGTTCCATCTCCGCCCCGCAGAACGGACAGCGCATGGACACCCCTCCTTCGGCCGGTTACAGGCCGGATTTCCGGCGGTAAAGCTCCACCTTACCGCAGTTCGGGCAGACATAGGCGTCCACCTCCAGGTTCTCCACCAGGGCGCTGGTGAGCAGGCCCCAGCCGTCCCCGCCTAAGGACAGGCCCTTCACGGCCGGCTCCAGCTCCGCCCCGCAGGCCGGGCAGCACTTTTTCTGTTCCATAGCTTTGTTTGGTTCCATTATCTGCTCCTTTCCCAGTCCCCTGTTCTATCAAAGGATGGTCACATACTGCTTAATGTCGTCCCGCATGGCGATAGCGGCGGCCTGGGCGGCCTCCTGGAAATCCTGACCGTCCCTCCCCGTCTTCTGCCAGGCGCACATGATGCCCCGGGAGGAATTGATGATGGCCCCGCGGCCGTATTTGTCAAAGGCGAAGCGCACATCCTCGGCAGTGCCGCCCTGGGTGCCGTAGCCGGGGACCAGGAAGAAGGTGTGCTCCAGCCGGCGGCGCAGGTCCCTCAGGTCGGAGGGATAGGTGGCCCCCACCACCGCCCCGGCGGCGGTGAAGCCGTACTTGCCCTCGGTGTCCTTCCCCAGGCGCTGGGTCAGGTCCCCCATGACCTTGTAGACCACCCGGTCCCCGGCCACCAGGTCCTGAAGCTCCCGGGAACTGGGGTTGGAGGTCTTCACCAGCACAAAGATGCTCTTGTTCCGGGCCTTGCAGTCCTCCAGAAAGGGTTGGATGGCGTCCGATCCCATGTAACCGTTCACCGTTGCGCAATCCGCGTCAAAGACCGGGAGGTCGGCCTCCCCCACCTTGACCGAGCCCAACCAGCCGTCACTGTAGGCCTGGGCGGTGGATCCAATATCTCCCCGTTTCACGTCGGCGATCACGTAGAACCCCTTCTCCTTGGCATAGCGGATGGTGCGCTCCAGTACCTCCATCCCCCGCCAGCCCAGGCGCTCGTAGTAGGCGCTCTGGGGCTTAACGGCGGGGACAAGGCCGCTCAGGGCGTCCATCAGCCCGCAGTTAAAGCGGAAAATGGCCTCGGCGGCCCCCTCCAGAGTCTCTCCGTACTGATCATAGCACGCTCTGCGGATATGGGGGGGGACATACTCCGGCTTGGGGTCCAGGCCCGCCACCGTAGGGTTTTTTGCGGCGCGGATCTTGTCTTGCAGCACATCAAAGGACATTATGTATCGGCTCCTTCCTGGTAGACGATTTCGCCGCCTACGATGGTACATTTCACCTTCCCACGGACCGGACGGCCCGCGAAGGGGGTATTGCGGCCCATGGAGGCAAACTGGTCGGGCTCCACCACCCAGATTTCCTGGGGGTCAAAGATCACAATGTCCGCGTTGGCCCCGACGGCCAGTCTTCCCCGGTTTTTCCGCAGGATACAGGCCGGGTTGATGGTCATCTTCCTCAAAATATCGGACAGGCCCATCACTCCGGTGTGATAGAGCTCGGTGAGGGTCACCGCCAGGGCGGTCTCCAGGCCCACCATACCGCTGGGGGCCTCGATGAGGGGCTTCGCCTTTTCAGCGGCGGTATGGGGGGCGTGGTCGGTGGCGATGGCGTCGATGGTTCCATCCCGCAGCCCCTCGATGACGGCCTCCACGTCGGCGCGGGTGCGCAGGGGCGGGTTGACCCGGGCCAGGCTCCCCTTGGTGAGAATCTCGTTCTCGGTGAGGGTGAAGTACTGGGGGCAGGTCTCGCAGGTGATCTGGACCCCCTTGCGCTTATAGCGGCGGACCAGGGCCACCGCCTTGGCGGTAGAGATGTGGCAGATGTGGACCGCCGCGCCGGTCTCCTCGGCCAGCATAGCGTCCCGGGCCACCATGATCTCCTCCGCGATGGCCGGGCGGCCGGGCAGGCGGAGGCGGCGGGAGATCCGCCCCTCGTTCACCGCATAGTTCTGCACCATGTAGGCATCCTCGCAGTGAGAGAGGATGGTCAGCTCCTGGCGGTGGGCCAGAATCAGGGCGTCCCGCATCAGGTTGGCATTTTGGATGGGCATCCCGTCGTCCGAGAGGGCCACGGCCCCGGCCTCCTTCAGGACCTCGAAGTCAGTCAGACTCTCTCCCTTCTCCCCTACCGTCACCGCGCCGATAGGCATTACCCGGACGCCGCAGGCCGCCCTCGCCTTCTCCAGCACGTAGTCGATGGTCTCCGGGGTGTCGATGGCCGGTTTTGTGTTGGGCATACAGGCGATGGAGGTAAAGCCCCCCCGGGCCGCCGCCGCCGCCCCGGTCTCAATCGTCTCCTTGTGGGTCAGGCCAGGGTCCCGCAGATGAACGTGCATATCTACCAGCCCCGCGCTCACCGTCAAGCCCCGGGCGTCGATCTCCCGGGCCGCCGGGTCACGCAGGTCGCTGCCAATAACGGCCACCTTGCCGTCCTCTACAAGAATATCCATCACTCCGCCAATCCCGCCCACGGGATCGACCAGTCTTCCCTGGCGTATCAGTAGCTTCACAGCCGCACTCCTTTCGTCCTGGGACATGGAAAAGGGGCCTTTCGCCCCGCGCTGCGGGCCCGCCGGGCCGGAGCGCCCCGGCCGCTGCCCGTACTCTTTTTCATTATAGCCTGAATCTTTCTTTTTCGCAATGGATTTTTCACGTATTCCGGGCACAATATCCGTATACGGCGCGCCCTGCGCGCCGCGCCGCCCGGTCCACTCCAGCGGGCGGAATTTTCTGGACAGGAGGAATTTTCCCTATGAATCAGCATCCCTTTCTGCGCGGCATCGGTCTGGGCGCCCTGGCGGGCGCGGCGCTGGCCCTCGGCCTCACTATGACCCCCAAGGAGAAAAACAACGTCCGCCGTGGCGCCCGCCGGGCCGCCCGTAACCTGAGCCACGCCGTGGAGGACATGACCGACGCCATGGGTCTGTAAGCACCCACATAGCAAAAGCCCCCGGCGATCCACCTTTTAAGCGGACCGCCGGGGGCTCTTTCCCTATTTGCTGGGCTCCATACCGTCAATGCCCAGGTCCAGGAGGGCCCGGGTCAGGGCGCGCCACTCGGCCAGCAGGCCGGCCAACTTTTCCGCGCCCATAGGTGTAAGGCGGTAGTACTTGCGGGCCGGTCCCTCGGAGACCTGGCCGGTGTAGGACTCGGTGCAGCCCTCCCGGCACAGCCCCCGCAGGAGGGCATAGAGGGCGCTCTCCTGGGTGTCGGGAAAGCCCGCATGGAGCTGCCCCAGCAGTTCATAGCCGTAGCGGTCCTGTTCAGCCAGCAGGTGGAGCAGACAGAGCTCCAGCAGGCTCTTTTTCAGCACAGCGCCACCCCGGTCATTACCAGCCCCGCCGCCGAAAGGCCCATGTTCTTCCAAAAATAGGGGAGCCACCACCCCGGTGCAGGGATGTCCAGAGACATATGGCGCATAACGGTCAAGACGGATACAGAGACCGCCACAGCGGCCAGCGCCAGCACATAGAGGGCCCGCCAGCGCCGGTTGCACATGCGGGCCCGGATCAGCCCGATCGCCCCCAGCACACCGGCCAGCACACCCAGAAGCTCAAACAGCATACTGATTGCGGGTCCAATCCGCGCAGCCGGGATGAGGAGGAGTGCGCCGCCGTTCAAACATACGAACATACCGGCCCAGGTGAAGGTCACCACCCCGGCGGCGGCGGCCAGCAGCAGGATCAGCAGTGGGAGCAGGCCCTTGGGCAGCGGCCGCCGCGTCCTGGCCCGGTCCGTCCAGAAAAACCAGACCAGCGCCACCCCCATCCCCACTATGGGCAGGAATTCCAGCAGCTGGCGGCAATGCGGCTCCATCACATTCCATACCGGCTGAAACACACACAGGACAGGCAGCAGCAGCGAGACGGCCAGGACCAGAAATACCGCCATCCAGCCCTCATAGGCCCGCCCCTGCCGCAGGAGCCGCACGGCCTGGGCCGGATCGCCCAAATCCCGGGATAACTCCGCCTCGGTCCTGGGGTGGGCGGCCAGCAGCTCCCGGTAATCGGACACCACCTCGTCGGCCTCCGCCCGTGGGAGGCTCCAGCAGGCGGCCCGGGTAAGCCGTGCCAGATAGTCCTTTCGCAGCATATCGCAATCATCCCTTTCATCACACAGCTCTATCTACTGATAAAAATACAGTAGTTCTGTTCTGATTATAACAGGGCCGGGCCGTGAAGTCAAGGCGGCAGAGAAAAAACCGTGCGCCGCAGGTGCGGCGCACGGTTTTTGATGCTATTTCAGGCGGGCCTCCAAAGCGTCCAGCTCCCCGGCCAGCGTTTTGGGGAGGGTGTCGCCGAATTTGACGTAAAAGTCCCGGATGGCGGCCACGTCCTCCAGCCACAGGTCCTTGTCCACCGACAGCAGGCCCTTGAGAGTCTCCTGATCCACGCCGGAGCCCTCCAGGTCGATGTCCTCGGGCCTGGGCTCGTAGCCGATGGGGGTTTCGTCGGCCTCCACCTCGTCATAGCAGCGCTTCATGATCCACTCCAGCACCCGCAGGTTATCGCCAAAGCCGGGCCAGATGAAGCGGCCCTCATCGTCAGTGCGGAACCAGTTGACGTTGAAGATCTTGGGCGGATGGGCGATCTTCCCGCCCATATCCAGCCAGTGCTGCCAGTAGCGGGCCATATTGTAGCCGCAGAAGGGCAGCATGGCCATGGGATCCCGGCGGACCACGCCCACGGCTCCGGCGGCGGCGGCGGTGGTCTCAGAGGCCATCACCGAGCCCACGAACACGCCGTGATCCCAGTCCCGGGACTGGTACACCAGGGGGGCCGTCTTGGCCCGGCGGCCGCCGAACACAATGGCGGAGATGGGCACGCCCTTGGGGCTCTCGAACTCGGGGGAGATGCAGGGGCAGTTCTTGGCGGGGGCGGTGAAGCGGGAGTTGGGGTGGGCGCCCTTTTCGGTACTCTCCTGGCCGTTCCAGGGGTTGCCCTTCCAGTCCACGGCGTTTTTCGGGGGATTCTTGTCCAGGTCCTCCCACCACACGGTATTGTCGTCCAGGTTGTGGACCACATTGGTGAAGATGGTGCCCCGCCGGGTGGTGGCCAGGGCATTGGGGTTGGACTTGTCGTTGGTGCCGGGGGCCACGCCGAAGAAGCCGTACTCCGGGTTCATGGCCCACAGACGGCCGTCCTCGCCGATCCGGAGCCAAGCGATGTCGTCGCCCACACACCAGACCTTCCAGCCCTTCTCCAAGTAGTGGGCGGGGGGAATGAGCATGGCCAGATTGGTTTTTCCGCAGGCGGAGGGGAAAGCGGCGGCAAGGTAGCGGACCTCGCCCGCCGGATTCTGAATACCCAGAATCAGCATATGCTCGGCCATCCAGCCCTCGTCCCGGCCCAGGCAAGTGGCGATGCGCAGAGCGAAGCACTTTTTGCCCAGCAGCACGTTGCCGCCGTAGCCGGAGTTCACCGACATGATGGTGTTGTCCTGAGGGAACTGGACGATGTAACGGTTTTCCGGGTCAATACCGGCCTTGGCGTGGAGGCCCTTTACATAGTCGGGGGAATCGCCCAGGGCGTCCAGCACGGCTTGACCCACCCGGGTCATGATGGCCATGTTGAGCACCACGTAGATGGAATCGGTGAGCTCAATGCCGTACTTGGCGAAGGGGGAGCCCACCACGCCCATAGAGTAAGGGATCACATACATGGTGCGGCCCTTCATGGCCCCGTCATAGAGCTTGTTCAGCTTGGCGTACATCTCGGCAGGGGCCATCCAGTTGTTGGTGGGGCCGGCGTCCTCCTTCCGCTCGCAGCAGATGAAGGTGCGGTCCTCCACCCGGGCCACGTCGTTCTCCGCCGTGCGGTGCAGGTAGCAGCCGGGCAGCTTCTCCTCGTTGAGCTTCTCCAGCTCGCCGGTGGAGCAGGCTTCGGCCCGCAGTTCCTCCAGCTGGGCCTCGCTTCCGTCAATCCAGACGATGCGATCGGGCTGGGTGAGCGCGGCTTTCTCGTCGATCCAGTCCAAAACAGCCTTGTTTGTGGTCAATGCCATAGTGCGGTTCCTCCTTCAGTGATGCGCTTGAGTAGCTTATTCGTTATTATATGGGAAACCGGGCAGTTTTGCAAGTATTTTTCGCCGGGTTTGCAAAAAGAGGGCGGAGCTGCCGCAATAGCACAAAGGTTCAAACAAGTCCTGAACGGAGATTCCCGAGCTGGTGAAGCACGGAGCGGCTCAGCCGGCGCGCCCAGCCGGCCGCATGAAAAGGCCCCCGGAGCCCCGCACAAGCGGGATTCCGGGGGCTTTCTTGCCTAGTTTGTATGGCTCAGCCCTTCTGCTGATAGACGGTCTTGCCACACTTCAAAATCTCGTCGATCATAACATCCTTGGACCAGCCTCCGAAGGGCAGGAACATGGGGCAGTAGCAGTAGCCCTCAGCGTTCCGGTAGAAGGTCTCCCGGACCTCGGTGCGCAGCGTCTCCTCGTCCAAAGTGCCTGCAAGCTCGGCGGTCTGGTAGCGCTGGTACTCAGGGGTGGTGTGGTAGCCCAGCTTATTCCCCGTCACGCGCTTCAGCGCAGCGATGTCGTTGATCTCCTGGCCCTGCCAGGAATCGATGCCCATCTCCACAAAGTCAGGCACAATGGCCTCGATCCGGCCGCAGGAGTGCATCTCAAAGCGCACGCCCAGCTCGTGGCAGCGGTTCACCGCTTTCTGGATCTGGGGCTTGAACAGGGTCCGCCAGGTGTCCGGGGAGAAGAACATATCCTTCTGGGTGCCCCAGTCGTCGTGGAACATCAGCACATCGGGCTTATAGTGCTCGATGACCTTCTCCATCAGCTTGAGCTTCCAATCCATAAAGGTGTCCAGGAAGGCCGTGACCTCCTCCGGGTCGGTAATCAGGGCGCACAGGGCGTTCTCAAAGCCCATCAGCATGTGCAGGCGCTCAAAGGGCCCGTTCACGAACATGATCTCAAAGACCTTGTGCTCCCGGTCGATCTCGCTGATATGGTCGATCTCCTCCACCTTACTCCAGTCCCAGGCGTCCAGATCGGGCCACTTCACTACCTCGCGCCAGTCGCAGATATCATCCAGAATGGGGGGCTTGGTATGGTCGGGGGCAATGGCGTCCACATTCTCCTCCCGCTTCCAGGCCACGCCGAACCAGTCCACACCGTCCTGAACAAAGGGAGGGCGCTCGTGATAGGCGCTGGGGTTAAACAGGACATAGATGCCATCGTCAGTGGGCAGCTCGTCCACCGGCTCATTCTTGAAAAAGGCCATAACCCGCTCTTTGGGTGTCATCTTCTCCATGATTGCTTCATCCTTTCCTGAACTGTGGTTTTTGGGAATCCGGCCGGACCCGTCCAGGGCGTACCGGCCAGCTGGAAAGGTCCCGCTGTCCGGGCCGCTCCGGCCGGTCTCAAACCCGGCTTGGACAGTTCCCGGCCCCTGTATTTGCCGCAAAGCTCCGCCGTGCTTCCGCCTCCGGCTCCATTATAAGGGACGGAGTCCCGGCGGTGCAAATCACATTTTTGTATGCCGATATACAAATTTTCAATAACCCTTTCGGCTGATTTCCCTATAAAAAATCTGCATATCCACATCTGTTTTTTGTCTTTGACGCCGCCGCCCCTCCTCTTTTATAATAAGCGCGGCAAACGGTCCGCCGCCGGCTGCCGCACGTCCTGCCGCCTCGATCCGTCTAAAAAGGAGGATGTTGGTTTGAATTACGTCGTTTTGATCGCGGTTATTCTCTATGAGATCGTCTCCATTGTGGGCGTCGGCCTGCTGGTCGCCCGCAAGGACAAACACAAGGTCCATCAGGAGGGCAGCTTCGCCTTCGCCGGGGGCGGCCTGCCCGCCTCGCTGGTGGGCATCACCCTGGCGCTGACCCTGCTGGGCTCCGCCCACAACTGGGGTACCTGCCAGAACGCCGCCAGCATGGGCGTCATCGCCGTGTGGTTCGGCATCGCCTGTGTGGTGATGATGGTGGTCATCACCCAGGTCACCGGCCCCTGGATGCGCCGGACGGGCGCTAAGACCAGCGGCGAGTTTTTAGGCAAGATCTTCGGCAAGACCTCCGGCCGCCTGATCTCCTGCATCAACGCCGCCCTGATCATCGGCATGTGCTGCCTGGAGGTGGAGACCATCGCCGTCACCTTCTCCTCCCTGACCGGCTGGTCCTATACCGTCGGGGCCGTGGTGGGCGGCATCTTCGCGGTCCTCTACGTCCTGCTGGCCGGGATGAAGGAGATCGCCTGGCTCAACCTCATTAACGCCATTCTGATGTATGTCTCCCTCATCGCTGTGTTCATCTGCCTGTGCTTCGGTCTGCCCGGCGGCTGGGACGCGGTGGAGGCTACCATGAAGGCCTCTCAGGACACCGCCTGGATGACCAGCCTTTTTGGCAATTCGGCCCTGATCATCGGCTTCGCCATTCCCACCGCCCTGGGGGCCTCCCTCTTCCACGGCGTGGCCCAGACCGGCTACCAGCCCATTGTCACCGCCAAGGACAACAAGACCGTCAAGAAGTCCCTCTGGTTCGCCGGCCCCATCAACGGCTGCTTCTGCATCATCCCCGCCCTCATCGGCCTGGCGGCCTTCTCCCTGGTGGCCTACAACAAGTACGGCTCCATGATGATGACCCCCATGATGCTGGTGGAGCTTCTCCCCAAGCCCGTGCTGGGTCTGCTGATGGCCGGCTTCCTGGGCGTGGACCTGTCCTCCTTCGCGGTCATGGCCCTGGCCCCCGCCACGATCATCTCCAACGACATGTATACCCTCTACCGCAAGGATGCCACCGAGAAGCAGAAGACCCTCATCTCCCGCGTCTGTATCGTGATTATCGGCGTGGTCTCCATCCTGGTGTGTAATTTCCAGCCCGCAGTGGTGGAGATGGTCAACTGGAGCTTCTCCTTCGGCGTGCCCATCTTCGTCATGGTGATCATCGGCCTGTGGTGGAAGATCAGCCAGAAAGCCTCCATCATCACCTTTGTTGTCACCTGGATCGCCGTGTGTATCTGGTCCACCTTCGGCCTCCAGTCCTACTTGGGCCTTGCCAACTTCCATGTAACCTATATCGCCCTGATCTGCTCCCTGGTGGTGGGGATTATCACGACGGCCGTTCTGCCGGGCCGTCCGGGCCTGTTCCGCAAGAGCACCTCCCTGGCGCAGCGGGTCTGACTGTAGAAAGGATGTGGGATCACTATGGCAATGTGCGGCATGACAGCCCTTTCCACCATTATCATCGTCTTCGCAATCACCGCCCTCGGCATCGTTATCGGCAAGTTCAACAAGTTCGGTGATTCGGATTCCATCGTCGGAGAGGAGGAGCAGAAATGACAACCACCCAAATCTGGATGCTGGTGATCATCCTGACCATGGTATTCTTCCTGGTGCTCTCCTTCGCGTGGGACAAAATGGGTAAGAAATAAAGCACAGCGCCCCGGGCCTCGCCATATGTGCGAAGCCCGGGGCGCTGCCGGTTTCTGTGTTTGAACGGAAGCGTCCCGTTAGAGGCAGCGCTCCAGGACAATGAGGATGCGGTCCTTTTTGGACCGGCCGCCCACCTGGGTGAGCACACACTTCCCCAGGCCCCGGCAGGTGATCACGTCCCCCTGGGCCACGGCGCGGTCGCCCTTGACGCACTCCCGATGGTTCAGCTGCACCCGCCCCGCCGCAATGAGCCCGGCAGCCTTCCCGCGGGACAGGGAAAAGCCGGAGGCCATCACCGCATCCAGCCGCAGGGCGGACACCGTGTCCCGGATCTCCTTCACCTGCCTCACCGGCGGTACGAGCTCCGCCGGCGCCAGGGGCTCCAGATGCAGGCGGGTCCGTCCGGCGCTCTCCAGATGAAGCAGTAGAAAGTCCGCCAGCTCGGGCAGGGCCAGCACATCGCAGACGCCCTCCCCCACCAGAAGGTCGCCCAGCTTTTCCCGGGTAATCCCCAGGCCCAGAATGCCCCCCAGGAAATCCCGGTGGGTCAGCCCGCTGTCCGGCGGGAAGCTGCACCGCAGCGCGGCAATGGGGGGATCGGCTAAAATGTCCTCCGGATCCTGCCAGTCGGGGAGAAAGAAGCACACAGTCCGCTCCGCTCCCTCATAGCCTCCCCAGAAGAGGTGCCGGGGATGCCCGGAGGCCCCGATCAGCCCCTCCGCCGCCGCCCGCTCTCCAGGTGAGAGAAAGCCGGTGTGGGCGGGAACGCTCCGCTCTCGGGCCAGCTCCAGCTTATCCAATACCCGGGAGAGGAGGACGCGCTCCTCCCCGTCCCAGGCCAGCTTGTTCAGCAATTCCGTTTTCGTCATACATGGGCTCCTTTGCAGCGGGATGGGCGGGCGGCAGGGCAGTGCGGCCGCCGCGCAGCGCCTATCCTCTGCCGTCATTATATCACGGCTTCCCCAAGGGGGACAAGGGCGTATTGAATCCGCGATCTCCGCCCCAGGCATACCTACACGAACCGAAAACGCCCCATACCCGCAGCTGCGGGTATGGGGCGTCAGGCTGTTCCGGGCGTTTATTCCTTTGTATCGCGCCGCTGGCCGGATTTCTTGGGCGTGGTTCCAACCAGGGCCAGACCTGCCAGCGCGGACAGGGCCAGCACACCCCACAGGGCCCCGGGGGAACGATCCCCAGTCATCGGGATCAGGGGGACCTCCTCATCGGGGATGTAGAAGAACTCCTCCTCTTCTGGATCCCACACCTTGATGTAGGTGGTGGGAACGCCATCCTCCAGGATGGTGACAGTGTCCGGGCTCTCCGGGTCGTTGGGGTCGGGCAGCTCTGTGGGGAGATCTGGGGGCGGCTCCGGCCCATTGGGTCCTGGACTGGGACTGGGGGCCGCACTGGGCGCTGGGCTGGGGCTCGGGTTAGGACTGGGACTGGGCGTAGGCCCCGGCGTTGGGCTGGGCGTGGGGGAAGGCGTCGGAGACGGGCTGGGCGTGGGGGTCGGCGTCGGCGTAGGCGTGGGCGGCGGCGTCGGGTCTGGGCCGGAGGAGGGAGGGCCGGGTGTCGGCGTAGGCGTGGGCGTGGGCGTTCCCTTGATGTTGGTGAACTCCGCCTTCCCCGGCTCGGTCTCCGTGATAGTTCCCAGAATCGTGCCGCTGGCGGGCTCCGGTATCCAGCCGCTCTGCCCGGCCTCGGTCACAGTAAATGTCGCCCCCACAGGCAGACCTAGAATGGTCACCCGGTCGCCGTGGTGGAGACGGAGCTCCCCGTCGTTCGAGATCTCGCCGGATTTGCTCTGCCCATAGAAATAGTACTTGTACCCCTTGGTCAGGGGGACTCCGTTCGCATCGGTCAGCTTGATGGTGAAGACAAAGGGACGG
Organism: uncultured Flavonifractor sp.; assembly: GCA_947649225.1. Taxonomy (GTDB): domain Bacteria; phylum Bacillota; class Clostridia; order Oscillospirales; family Oscillospiraceae; genus HGM12998. Next base: position 19,980 of record CANSQX010000006.1, on the reverse strand, counting down.
TTATAGTCCTCCTTCTCCAGCTTGTCGCCTTTGACGGTCTTACTGATCGTCAGCCGGCCGGTCCTCTCGGTGGGCTGCTCCTCCACATCGGTCACTACCACAACGTTCAGCAGGGTAAACAGGCTGGTGATGTCCGTGTCTCCCAGGTCTATCTTGTTCGCCGTACTCTGGGAGCCCTCATAGAGATCCCCCGTCAGGGCCGGGTAGTTCTGCTCCACACGGGCGCGGAGATAGCCGGTGTCGGCGGTAAAGAACGGGTAAATGTTTGCGCCGCCGTCCTCAGCGTGCAGGCCGTAGTTCAAATACTCGCCAAACCCCTGCGTAGTGCCATGGGCTTTTCCGTAGTGCAGATTCATGCTCCAGGGAATCCCAGGAGTTCCCGTGCCCTCCATCGGCAGGTCGGCCCAGTTGTTAGACCTGTAGCTGCCGCTGGCCTGGTGCTGGGCAAAGGCGGTGATGTCCCGGAGGGTGATGTCCAACTCCTCATTCGCGGCAAAGCGGAGCATGGTCTGCACCAGCTTGCCGACGCCTGCCATCACGCTTACGCCGTCGTTTTCAGCGCCCGCGTCGGCGTAGATGGAGTAGGTGCCCACTACCACGGGGATTTTGGTGGGATTAAGGGTGTGTCCGGCAGGGGGCGTTCTCTCTTGCAGCCAATAATTTTTGGTGTTTTCATGTTCATGGCTGGCCCACGCAAACTGCACCTGGCCATGAGCGGGATCATCGCCTACATAAGGTGCGAAGATCAGCACACCGTCCCGGCCGTCTATCGTGCCGGTTGTACCGGAGGCCACAGGGTCTCCGGTACAGTCCGGGTTGTCATACAACCCGAACTCTGCGCCGTTCACGCCCCGGCCGTTCTGATCCACCTTCCAGACCCGCAGCTCCCGCTGTTCGTTGGGGATGTAGAGCAGGGAGCGGGCGTTCTGGGTGAACTGGCCTACGTTCAGGAAGCTGACGCCGCGGCCGTTCGCGCCCTCCCGAGTACCATAAATAATCTCAACCGTTTCTTTCGCCACGGCATCGAGGCTCTTACCACTTTGAACCTGAGCATTGATGTAGCCCCTCAGCTTTGCGTACCGTTCGCTCTCGGCCGGGATACCCCCATCAGCCGAACCGCTCTCGCCGGCCGAGGCGTCTATCACGCCAAGCTTTACAAGGGCCGCTGGGTCGATGATGGCATAGACCAGTTTCATGTCGGCGCCCGCCGGGTTGTTAAACTGGTACTGACTGGCCATGCCGGGCAGATCGGCCAGAACGCCCTCCAGGCGCCTTGTCTCGTCATTCCACTCCAGATACCAGCTGGGGGTGTTCTCATCCGCGCACTGATAGAGCGCGGCGGTCAGCAGCGCTTTGCGCCAGAATTTCGCCTCCCGCTTCTCCGGAGTCACAGTCTGAAAGCCTGTTGTATTGCTGCCGTACAGCGCTTTCCAGCGCGATTCCCCCTCCACCCAAGTCATGGGAACGGCAATCACCAGTCCGTTTTTCTGGTCCTCAGGGTCCACCTTCACATTGCCTGCACTGATGTTTCCGTGCTCATTGTCGAATTGTCCATAGGTAATGTTGGTACTGCCCGAGATATGGGTGGTGAAGCTGGATACACCACCGGTGGTCCAGCGGTTGGCCACGGTTAAGGTGGTAGTCTCTGGGTGGTATTCCAAGACGACATCCACCGGAACCGGGCGGTAGCCCGCCGGGGTTCTCACTTCCTTTAAGATGTAATACCGAATGCCGTCCGTTGTATAGCGGTCTGCAAAGTTGAAGGGGCGGCCTTCTCTGTTTTTCAGTTCGCCCTCCGACCGTCCACCGGCGTTCTCTTCCGGCTCTAAAAATTTCACGGTACCGTCCGGGCCGGTGGTCAAAGTTGCGAATGCATTGGGGAATTTGGGATGAACTGCGTACATTCCGTTCCCCGCGTCCTCCGCCGCGTAGAGGTCAAAGCTCACGTCCGGCACGGGCTCCCCGTCCTGGTTCACCTTCTTGAGCTCCTGGTCCAGCAGAGGCTGAAGATTGAACCGCAGGGCCAGACTGGAGTCGTAGTTGCCGCGCTCCAGATAGAACATTTTCAGGGTGTGGTCGGTGTTGCTGGCAAAGGTGTTGCCGGTCCAGGTGGTATGATCCTCCCTCCCGGCATCGGCAAACAGCTGTTTGAGGGTGGTGTTCAGAATGGAGTTTTCCTCCAATTTTCCCACATTGACGGTGCCGTCCTCGTTATAGGGGAAGCCGTTGGTCTTCCAGCTCTGCCCCACCGAGACCTTTCCGTTTGAAAAGTCGATGGTGCCAAAGATCTCGCTGTGGACGCCGCCCAGGTCCAGAACCAGCACGTCGTCGATAAAGATCCACACGTCGTCGTCGCCGGAGAACTGGAAGGTCATGGGCACAGGAGCGTCCGCGCCCATTTTGATTTTGCCGCCCGCCGGCTGGAGGAAATCAATCTCCACCGTCATGCCCAGATGGTGGTTCATCGGGCGTGCGCTTTTGTTCAATTTGTTATCGCTTTGGACGGCCGTGCTGCTGATCAGCTTTCCGTCCTTTACGCCGGTAAAGACCTCGGACGCCGGGTTAAACGGGAAGAAATTCCCAGTGCTGCGTGTCTTTGTCCAGTCGTCAGCGGCATCATCGTAAAGTCCATCCGTGCGATCCACCGCCGGGGCGTCATACAGGACAAACTTGTTGCTCTCTTGATCATATTCGGCATAATTTCGCCGCATGTCATAGTAGTAATACCCGTGTGCATCCAGCTGGAACAGGCCTTCGACATCTGGATAGGTCCGCTTATAGTCACCATCTTCCGGGGTAAACAGATAGTCCAGCGAGGCGGTATTTCCAGATTCTTTCCACAAGTTGATCACAGTGTTGCTGATATTTTGATAATTTGAACTATCATGTTGGGTGTCGTCTGGTAACCCTATATGGTCCCCGCAGAGCTCCCAGTCAGTAATACCTTGATATGTTTTTGCTTCGCCGTCCATCAGATTCGTCATATCCGCTGTGTTGATAACAGGATATCCCGATTGAAGCACAGGCTCTACAATGCCCGGCATACCGGCGTTCTCTTTGCCGTAGGACGTTACGGCCCCGGCTCCCTTGTTCCAGAATCCGGCGTGGATGTTGCCGTCTCCAAAGAGAAACAGACGCCCTGCGTTGATTCCATGATTCCAGTCATCTACTCCGGTTCGCTTAACCTCTTCACTTTTATTGTTGACATGTATGTCAGTCTTGGGCAGAAGATCGTCACCGGCCGCTCCATCCGTCTGCACCCAGTAGTCAAACAGATTCACCGTAACGTTCTCCGGCTCCACAGGGGTAACAATATGATCGCTCAAAAAGCAAGGGCAAATCGTAATCGGGAGCCGCTCCATTCTGTTAGGTGCCGGTTTTGCATCATCATTCACTATATAATCATATTTATCGTCGGTTGGCGGTGTAGCATATACCTGAAAAGTGTTGTGCCAATCGATATTCTGCAACTGTGTCTCCAAATCATTCCAAAATACTTTCAACCATCCTGTTGTTGCAGTTTCCGCAACATAAAATGCAGACCCTCTATCACTCCACACATTCACATAAATTTCCTTCGGAAGATTCTTTTTCAGCAAAACTGCTAATTCATCCGCTGATTGAATCCCGTCTATACCAACGTAAAGGACAGCAACATCAGGCTTTCCGTAATGCTCCCACTTCCAATTATTAAACGCCCACGGGGTCAGATCATACCCCTCTCCTCCGCCGATCTCCACCAGCACCTCCAGCGCCGGGGCACCGGGGCCCAGGGCGTATCCCTCGGGCAGGGCGGCGGTGAGGACATAGCTGCCGCTGGCCGCGCCCTCCGCCGGGATTGCGCTCAGGTCCCAGGTCAGCGTCACGGTCTCCTGGTCGCCGCCGTCCAGCGTCAGCACCGCCGCCCCGGGCAGGAGCTCCGCCAGCGCCTCCGGCATCAACGGGCTGTCCGCGCTGGCGCCGGGCACGCCCAGTCCCCAGCAGCCGGTTTCCGGCGCATAGACCAGCAGCCCCTCCGGGTCCTCCCAGCTCCAGGATTGGATCTCCGCGCTTTGCGGCCCTTCGCCGTCCCTGCAAGCCAGGCAGACAAACCCGCAGGGCCGCCCCTCCGTCGCAGGGGCATAGCCGCAGGCCGCATCGTGGGTATGAATACAGGGCGTTTCTGCCTCCGCAGGCCGGTAGGCGCAGTCCGGGTCATGAGCCGCCCCGTCCGGGGCCGCGTCTGTCTCCGGGGGATCCTCCGGCGCAGGGGCGTCCTGCGTCCCGCAATTCCGGTCGCAGGGGATCTCCTCCCGGGCCGGGACATAGCCGCATGCCCCGTCGTGTACGTGGGCGCAGGGGATCTCCTCCGCAGGCGCGGCATAGCCGCATTCCAGCGTATGCGCCGGGTGATGCTCACACAGGCCGTCTCCGTTATCCGGGTCCGCCGCCAGCGACAGGCCGCTGAAACTGGGCAGAATGATGCCCGCGCAGAGCAGAACCGCCAGCCACCCCGGCTTCCGCAGCATCTTTCCAAATGCTTTCATCTGTTGTTCTCTCCTCTCATAGAAGGCAGAAGTTGTATGTATTATATCTCATCCACACAAATATTCAAGTATTTCCACCCAAAAACCTATTCCTTTTTCGGAATAAAAAATTCATACAAAATCGGGTGAAATTCGGCAATCTGCCAAGCCGTCCGTCCGGCTGCGCCGGATCCGGCCTGCGCAGAGGCGGCCGGAAAGACGCCGCCGCCAAAAAAGCACTTGATTCCCGCCGGATGATGTGGTATACTCACCCCAATCACAGAAGAAAGCAGTGGAACGATGATTTAACTTCCTGCTATACTTGATGGGGCTTCGCAGCCGGTACGGTCTGCGGCAGTGTTGCAGCGCCCCTTGCAGGAAGGTCATCCGTCCACTGTTCCATATCATGCCTCCGGCGCCGCGCTGTCAGCGGCGTTGCCATGCTGTGCGGAGCTGCGGGAAGTGAGTCTTCCTGCGGCTCCTGTTTTTTGCAGCGCAGACCAAGGAGGTGCTTTGTTATGTCCATGATTCAGATCGAGGATCTGACCTTTTCCTTCCCGTCCGGCGGCGATTTGTTCGACCACGCCAGCTTTCAGATTGACACCAGTTGGCGGCTCGGCCTGGTGGGCCGGAACGGCCGGGGGAAGACCACATTTTTGCGGCTCCTGCTGGGCGAGCTGGCGTACCGGGGGTGGATTACGGCGTCCGTAGCTCTTGACTGCTTCCCATATCCCGTCCCCGATCAAAGCCGCACGACCGAGGAAGTTTTGCAGGCGATCTGCCCCCAGGCCGAGCTGTGGGCGCTCACCCGCGAGCTGTCCTTTCTGGAGATGAACGACAGCGTGCTCCAGCGGCCCTTTGCAACCCTCTCAAACGGAGAGCAGACCAAGGCGCTGCTGGCGGCCCTGTTCCTGAACGAGGGGCGCTTTCTCCTTATCGACGAGCCCACTAACCACTTGGACGCCCGGGGCCGGGCACTGCTGGCCGCCTACCTGAACAGGAAAAAGGGGTTCCTTCTGGTGTCCCACGACCGCAGCGTTCTGGACGGCTGCGTAGACCACATTTTGTCCTTCAACCGGGCGGATATCCAGGTGCAGAGCGGCAACTTTTCGTCCTGGATGGAAAATTTCGAGCGGCAGCAGGACTTTGAGGAGGCCCAGAACCAGCGCCTCCAACGGGACATCGGCCGTCTCCAGCAGGCGGCCCGGCAGGCCTCCGCCTGGTCCGGCCGGACGGAGGCCTCCAAATACGGGAACGGCCCGGTGGACCGGGGCTATGTGGGCCACAAGGCCGCCAAGATGATGAAGCGCTCCAAGTCCATCGAGGCCCGGCGGCAGCAGGCCGTTCAGCAAAAGGCCCAGCTCCTGCAAAACACCGAGACCGCCGAGCGTCTGAAGCTCTCCCCCACGCCCTATCACGGGGCGGTGCTGGCCGCGTGTACCGGGACCGCAGTGTACTATGACGGAAAAGCGGCCTGTGCGCCGGTCTCCTTTACGGTGCGGCAGGGCGACCGGCTGGTGATCGACGGCCGGAACGGAAGCGGCAAGAGCAGCTTATTGAAGCTCCTGCTGGGCGAGCCCCCGGCCCACACCGGCACGGTCTCCATGGGCTCCGGGGTGACGGTCTCCTATGTGCCCCAGGACACGTCCCAGCTGCGCGGCACCTTGGCCCAACTGGCGGCGGACAGCCAAATTGACGAGAGCCAGCTGAAAACCATCCTGCGAAAGATGAATTTCGAGCGCGCACAGCTGGAGCAGCCCATGGAGTCCTTTTCGGGCGGCCAGAAAAAGAAGGTGCTCCTCGCCAAAAGCCTCTGTGAGCGGGCCCACCTCTACCTCTGGGACGAGCCCCTCAACTTTATCGACGTGTACTCCCGCATTCAGATCGAGCGGCTGATCCAGGAGTTTTCGCCCACCATGGTCTTCGTGGAGCACGACCGCGCCTTCCGGGAGGCCATTGCGACAAAAACCGTGCGGCTGGAGCCTGCCTGAGACGGGCACAGGAGGCACAACAGGAGGGGCGTCCCCGCAAGGGACGCCCCTCCTCTATGATTCAAAAAGTCTCTCAGGGCTACGGACGGCTCTCAAAGGCAGGAAAAACCTGCGCTGAAATACCATTATTACTCGATTTCTCCGCAGAATCTCTACAATTCTGTCTAGGCCTTGTTTGAAAAATGTCAAAACGCCCAAACAGCGGATCTTTTTCCGCCATACGGCGTTAAAAATTCTTGAAATACACCAAGTATTCCTGCGAATTTTTGCCTTGTCTGACGGAATCGGATAGCCGTTGGCAGCTTTGCTGCCTTACGGATATCACATACCCTTGGGGTAAAATCTCTCGCCGTTGGCCATTTCGCCATTATTCAAACAGGGCCTAGGTTTTGGAGCGTACCCTAATTCGGACAGGCGTGTTTTTGTCCCCATAGACAATTTTTGCGGGCCGGGCGCATGAAATACCGGGTTTTTTTCGTCTGGACAGGTGAGGATACCGCAGCTGGAAAAGGAGAGATCTTATGGAAGACAGTGCCATCATTGACCTGTACTGGGCACGGGCGGACGCCGCTGTGCAGGAGACCCAGCGCAAGTACGGCCCCTATTGCCACCGCATCGCCTACGGCATTCTGGCCAGCCGGGAGGACGCAGAGGAGTGCGTCAACGACACCTGGCTGCGGGCGTGGAACGCCATACCGCCCCAACGGCCCGACCGGCTGTCCGCCTTTTTGGGGAGGCTCACCCGTAACCTGGCCCTGGACCGCTGGAAGCGGGACCACGCGGAAAAGCGGGGCGGCGGGGAGACGGCCCTGGCCCTGTCGGAACTGGAGGGCTGCCTCCCGGCGGCCAATCCGGCGGCCCGGGCGGACGGGGACGGCCCCCTGGCCGAGAGCCTGGACCGCTTTCTGGCCGGACTGCGTCGGGAGCAGCGCCGGGTGTTTTTGATGCGGTACTGGCATCTGACCCCGGTGCGGGACATCGCGGCCCGGACCGGGTACACCGAGAGCAAGGTGGCCGCCATGCTGCACCGTCTGCGGGGCAGGCTGAAGGCCCATCTAGAACGGGAGGGAATTGCAGTATGAATACAGATGCGGAGCGGCTGTTGGAGGCCCTGGGAGGGGTGCGGGAGGTATGGATCGAGGACGCGGCCCCGGAGCGCATGGTCCGGCGGCGGAGTTGGCGGCGGTGGATCGCCCTGGCCGCCTGTCTGGCCGTGGTGGCTGCGGCGGCCTATAGCGGAACAAGGCTGGCGGAGGCGTGGAACTGGGCGGCGCTGGTGCAAAACTTCCGGCCCCTGGCCGCCCTGGAGGCCATACCCGGCGGGACGCCCGCTCCGGCCCCCACACCCGTCCCCACGCTGAACGGGCTCCCTCTGCTGACCATCCGGGAGAGCGGCGATATGGGGATGGGCTTTGAGGGGATCATGGTCCGCGACGTGTCCGAGTTGGACACGGGCAGCCCCTGGACGCCGGAGGCGGAAGTGAGCGCCCTGCCGGTCTACCGCAACACCGCCTATACGGACTACATGCCCGTGGCCCCCGACGGCGGCGCCGCCATGCTGGCCCTGGCGGAGGAAACGGCGGCGGCGTTAGGGACTGAGATTACCCAGGTGACCTATGAGCGGGTGGGAGAGCACGCTTTTGGCACCACTTTGCCTGACAGCGCCGTGGATGGACTGGAGGCGGAGACGCCCCTGGCGGAGATCCGGGTGGACCCATCCGGCAGTGTGGGGATCTTCTTTGAGCCTTATGCCGCCCTGCCGGACGGCAGTGAGACTTCTTCCCGGGAAGCGGCGGAGCGCGTCACAGACCTCCTGCTGGAACAGTACGCGGATCTGCACGGCTATGTGGAGCCCCGCCGGATGATTGCCACAGACTACACCTTCAACGGTGTACCCATTACAGATCTGCGGGCCTGCGACGGGGCGGGCAGCGTGGAGGAGCAGATGCTGAGCCGCTCGTTCCACCGCGTTTGGTTCGGCGTGAGCGAAGGGGGGGAGCTGCACGTGCTCTGGCTGGAGCACGGCCTGACCTACGCCGAAAAGCTGGGGGACTACCCCATCATCTCCCCGGAGGAGGCTGAAGCGCTGTTGCGGGAGGGGCACTTTATCACCACCGTGCCCCAGGAGGAGGCTCCAACGGGGGCGTGGCCGGTGGCCCATGTTGATCTGGTCTACCGGGCCAGCGGGTACGAGGAGATCTACCTGCCCTACTACAAATTCTGGGTGGAGCTGCCCCGAAACCCCAACATAGAGATGGCGGAGGAGCTGACGATGTACGGCGCGTACTACGTGCCCGCCGTGGAGGGAAAATACCTCACCAATATGCCCCTGTGGGACGGGAGCTTCAACTGACTGCCTCCCAGCAAAACGGACCGGACAGCCTTCGCTGTCCGGTCCGTTTTTCGTTACAGGGTATCCAGGGTGACATGCTCCGCCCCCTCCTCTGCCCGGGCCTGGATCTGGGTGACGGGACTGAGGTAGCTGTCGATGATTTTCGTAGCGATGGCGTCCTCCAGCTCCTTCTGGATGAGGCGGCGCAGGTTGCGGGCCCCATAGGTCTGGGAGTAGGACTTTTCGGTGAGGAAGTCCAGCAGGGAGCCGTCCCAGGTAAAGGTCATGCCCTTCTCGCTCAGGCTGTCCTTGAGCTCGCCCAGCATAATCCCGGCAATGGCCTTGAAATTCTCCTGGTCCAGCCGGTTGAAGTAGACGATCTCGTCCACCCGGTTGATGAATTCGGGGCGGAGGAAGTCCTCCAGGGCCTTCATGACCTTCTCCCGGCCCTGCTCGGCGGCCGTGCGGCCGAAGCCCACCGACCCGCCGCCCTTGACGCTGCTGCCCGCGTTGGAGGTCATCACAATCACAGTGTTCTCAAAGTTGACCGTGCGGCCGTGGGCGTCGGTGATGTGGCCGTCGTCCAGGATTTGCAGCAGGACGTTGAGCACGTCGGGGTGGGCCTTCTCGATCTCGTCGAAGAGAATCACGCAGTAGGGCTTTCTCCGCACCTTTTCGGTGAGCTGCCCCGCCTCGTCGTACCCCACGTACCCCGGCGGGGAGCCGATGATCCGGGAGACGCTGTGCTTCTCCATAAACTCCGACATATCCAGCCGGATCAGAGACTCGGGGGAGTTGAACAGGTCCTGGGCCAGCCGCTTGACCAGCTCGGTCTTGCCCACGCCGGTGGAGCCCACGAAGATGAAGGACACCGGCTTGCGCTTGGAGGCGATGCCCACCCGGCCCCGCCGGATGGCGGCCGAGACCGCCTTCACCGCGTCGTCCTGACCGATGATGTGGGCCTTGAGCCGCTCCTCCAGCTTGGCCAGGCGCTCGTACTCCTGCTCCTGGATCTGGCTGGCGGGGATCTTGGTCCACAGCTCAATCACCCGTGCCAGATGCTCCACGGTGAGGGGCGGGGCGCTCTGGGCATCCAGGCGGCCCAGCTCCTCCTGGAGCTGGATCTCCTTGCTCTTAATGGAGGCCAGCCGCTCGTAGTCCTGGCTGGAGTCGCTGGAGAGCAGCTCCTCCCGGTCCCGGGCCAGAACGCTGAGCTCCCGCTGGTAGTTGGCCTGCCGGTGCTCGTTGGCCCGGAGGGCCTCCTGGGTATTGGGGTCGTTCATCAGGCTGTCGTGCTCGGCGGAGAGCTTATTGAGCTCCCGGCGCAGCTCGTTCTGCCGCTGCTCGTTCTGCTTCAGGGCGGTCTGCCGCTTGTAATCCCGGTCATTGGCCTCGGTCATGCGGCGCTCCCGCTCGGCGGCCAGCTCCTCCAGCTCCCGGCGGACCTCCACCTGGCGGGCCAGGGCCTTGTTGTGCAGGTTCACGTCGGAGCAGGCCTCGTCGATGAGATCGATGGCCTTGTCGGGGAGATAGCGGTCGGTAATATACCGCTCGCTCATGGTGACGGCCAGGCGGCACAGCTCGGGGGAGATGGACACAAAGTGGAACTGCTCGTAATAGGGCGCGATGCCCCGCAGGATCTTCATGGAGTCCTCAATGGAGGGCTCCTCCACCATAACGGGCTGGAAGCGGCGCTCCAGGGCGGAGTCCTTCTCGATATACTTGCGGTACTCGGTGAGGGTGGTGGCTCCGATGACCTGGATCTCCCCCCGGGAGAGGGCGGGCTTGAGGATGTTGGCGGCGTTCATGCTGCCCTCCGCGTCCCCGGCGCCCACGATGTTGTGGACCTCGTCGATGACCAGGATGATGTTGCCCAGCTTTTTGATCTCCTCAATCAGGCCCTTCATCCGGCTCTCAAACTGGCCCCGGAACTGGGTGCCCGCCACCAGGGCGGTGAGATCCAGCAGGTACACCTCCTTGTCCCGGAGCTTGAAGGGCACCTCCCGATTGGCGATGCGCTGGGCCAGACCCTCGGCAATGGCGGTCTTGCCCACGCCGGGCTCGCCGATGAGACAGGGGTTATTCTTCTGCCGCCTGTTCAGGATCTGGATGGTGCGCTGGATCTCCTCCTCCCGGCCCACGATGCGGTCCAGCTTGCCGCCGGCCGCCTTCTGGGTCAGGGAGATGCAGTAGTTCTCCAGAAATTTGCGTTTTGGGGCCCGGTCGCCCTTGCCGCCCTTCTCCTCCCGGCCGGAGCGGGGGGGATTGGGCGTCTCCCCCGGAGGCGGGGCGGGATTGGGGCTCTGGGCCGCGCCGAACAGCTTGTTCAGGAAGGGGAAGGTGGCGGTCTTGCCCTCGTCCTACTCCTCGTACTCGTCAGAGCCGGAGTCCATCAGGCCCTCCATCCCCTCCGCGCCGCCGAAGGCGGACATCATCTCATTGGTGATGCCCTCCAGGTCCTCGTCTGTAATGCCCATCTTCTGCATCATGTCCTCGACGGGCTTGATGCCCATCTCCCGGGCACATTTGAGGCAGAGCCCCTCGCTCTTAGTCTCGCCGCCCTCGATCTTCTGAATAAAGACCACGGCTACATTTTTATGACATTTGCTGCACAGTGTCGGCTGCATCTATACTCAGCTCCTTTTGGGGAAAGCCTGTTTCCTTGGTTGAGGGATGAAATCCCTATAAGTTAACGATTATAATTTGCAATTATGAACTGCGTATGAATCCTGTTTGATTCTTTGGGGGAAATTCACCGGCCGGTCAGCCGGGCGATGAGCTCCACCGGGTTGGTGCGCATAAAAAACTGGAGCAGCCAGGTCTTCTGGACGGTCTCCTCGGGGATCCAGTTCCCCAGGTACTGCGCCAGCCAGGCCGCCACAAAGAGGAGGATACAGGCCTGGAGCAGCCCAAAGATCGCCCCGCCGGTTTTGTTGAGAAAGTGCAGCACGGGAAGCCGTGCCACTAAGTCCAGGGCCCCGCTGATGAGCCGCCAGACAAGCAGGATCAGGACAAAGGCCACAATAAAAACACCCAGATAGGCCACCGACTGGGCCAGGGCCGCGGCTACCGAGGCCGCCGCTGTGGCGGCGGCCGCCGACATGCCCTGGGCCACCGCCTCCCCCACGGCGTCAATCAGGTTCTGATACAGCCCCATATCCCGCAGGGTCTCCAATACCCCGGGGAGCGGAACCTCCTCCGGAGCCTGGGGAGCGGAGGCGTCCGGCTGGGCGGGCTCCGCTCCGGGGAGCTCCTCCTCCAGACGGAGCTCGATGGCGGCGGCAATCCGGGGCTCCAGGGCCCCGGCCAGCAGAGGCGAGAGGGTTTTGGCGGCAAAGCCCGCCCCGGCAAAGGCCACTACGGCGGCCAGCAGGCCGCACAGGGAGAGTACCAGCCCCCGCCATGCCCCATGAATGGCGCAGATCAACAGCACGGCGGCAATCACCAGATCAAAAATCAGATAGTCCATTGAAAAATCCTCGCCGGAGCCAGAGCGGGCTCCGTTTTGAATACGAATCGCAGGAGAAAGCCGGATCGCAGCGGCATATGTCCGCTCAGTTGGGGACATAGAGCCGGGCGCTCTCGCTGCTGATGAGCACGGCGGTGCCGTCGGGACGCAGAATCACGGTGCGGGCGCTCTGGGCGTCCTCCAGATCCAGGCTGTCATAGAGGGTGAGGTCATGGGTGTAGATGTCCAGCCGGCCGGCGGTGAGGACGGCGATATACCGCCCGGCTGCCGAGAGGGAGAGGACCTGCTCCCCCACCGGAAGAGACGTGGTATTCCCCTTGCTGTCCAGCACGGAGAGCTCGGCGGCGGTGCCCGAGCGGTACTTTCCCAGGAGCATCACGGCGAAGCCGTCACCCTCCAGGGAGAACGCTTTGAGGTAGCGCCCGTCGAAGCCGCAGGCGGCGGCCAGCGCCCCCTCCGGAGTCACCAGGGCGGCCCCGCTGTCCCCCAGGCACCAGATGCCCCCGTCCGTCCAGCGCAAATCCAGGATCACATTGTTGCCCACCGGGCAGGAGGCGGCCGGGACGCCGTCGGTTCTCCCCCCCTCCAGGGGATAGACCGACACCGTGCTCTCAAAGCCGCCGCCGCTCAGCCCCACAGTGAGGACGGCCACCGACCGGCTATCGGGGGAGACCGCTGCGTCCATCACAAAGCTGGAGGTAAAATCGGCCTGCATCACCGCCTGTCCGGCGGGGCTGTATACGATCACCGCACCCTTATGGCGGGTCTCCTGGGCGGTGACGGCCACCCAGCCGCTCTCGTTGACCGTGGCCGACAGGATGGCCCCCTCCAGCTCCAGGTCAAAGGCCGGGGCCCTGTCCCCGTAGGCGTAGAGCCGCTGGCCACCGGCGTCGTAGGCGATGGCGCGGCTTCCAGCGCTGTCCACCGCCGGGTGTTCCAGGGAGACCCCCTCGTCCACGTAGACGGCGCCGCTCCCCGAGTAGAGGCGTATGGTATTGGCGGAGCAGGCCAGCAGGTCGCTGTTGACCGGGGCCAGGCGGTTCGCGCTCCCTCCAGCGCAGGGGAAGGACTCGGCCTGGCCGCTGTCGCTGCGCTCCAGGGAGCGGTAGGTGAACCAGCGGCGCAGGGCGTCAAAATTCAGTTTTTCGTAGTTGACCACCAGGAAGACCGCCCCCAGCACCAGGGCGGCCGTGACCAGAAAGGTCAGCAGCCGCAGCAGAAGGCCGGGGCGGCCCGGGCGCGCTTTCATCTTTTTCACAGTACGGCTTCCTCATACCACAGCCTGGTCATGTACAGCCCGCAGGCGGGGACGGTAGGCCCGGCGGCGGTGCGGTTTTTCCCCGCCAGGATCTGATCCACGGCCTCCGGGGGGAATTTGCCGTCGGCTGCGTAGACGCAGGTCCCCACCATGGCCCGCACCATATTGTACAGAAAGCCGTCGGCGCACACCCGGCACTCAATGAGGGGCCCGCTCCGGGTGATCTGAAAGTAGTGGACCGTCCGCACTGTGGTCCGGGTCTCGGTGCCCACCGAGCGCACGGCGGCAAAATCGTGGGTGCCCACAAAGCGGCTGGCCGCCGCCTGCATGACGGTCTCGTCCAGCTGCTTGGGGTAGAACCAGGCCCGGTTCACATAGAAGGCGTTGCCCAGGCGGGAATTATAGATGCGGTAGGTGTATTCCTTTTTCAGGCAGGAGCCGATGGCGTTGAAGCCGTCGGGCACCTCGGTGGCCTTGACCACCACGATATCCTCGGGCAGCCGGGTGTTGACCGCCAGAGGAATGCGGCTGCAGGGGATGCGGGAGGAGGTGCGGAAATTGGCCACATAGACCTCGGCATGGACCCCCGCGTCGGTCCGCCCGGCGCCGGTACATTTGACCGGGTGGCACACCACGGTGGCCAGAGCCTTCTCCAGAGTCTCGGCCACCGTGACCGCGTTTTTCTGGACCTGCCAGCCGTGGTAGGCGGTACCCACGTACATGAGCTTGAGCGCGATGTTTCTCATCATAGGCCATTCCCGTTCCTTGGTCATTTCTGCGGCACAGCCGCAGAGCGATCTTGAAGCGGCTGTGTCCGGGCTATTATAGCACAGATTTCCTGCGCGGAAAAGGGGAAAAGCGCCCGGAGGTCCCGATTCCCGGCGGCAGCGGGTCTTTGCCGTGCAGATAGCACAGATTGGGCGGGGGAAAAACCGCCGGTTTGGGCAGGTTCACGGTTTTTGCTCCGCCCCCGCAAACGTATGGACTTTCAGGCGGAAACGCGCTACAATAGGGCCCGCCCTTCGGGAGTCCGCACGGCTCCCTCCGGCGCATCTCAGGACAGACCCCGGGCATACGGCGCAGCCGCCCGCCGGGGCGCCGCCCGATTGATAGAAGGGACCGCTTCTTATGACCAGAGATCTCACCACTGGCAGCCCTATGCGGCTGATTCTGGGCTTTGCCCTCCCCACGCTGTTCGGGCTGCTGTTCCAGCAATTTTACAACCTGGTGGACGCCATGATCGTGGGCAAGCTGCTGGGGGCCCAGGCCCTGGCGGCGGTTGGGGCCACCGGCTCCATCCACTTTTTCGTCATCGGCTTCTGTATGGGCGTGTGTACCGGCTTTGCCATCCCGGTAGCCCAGCGGATGGGAGCGGGCGACCACAGCCAGATGCGCCGGTTCGCGGCCAACGCGGCCTGGCTCTCCGCCGCCTTCGCCCTGGTGCTGACCGTGGCCACCGGCCTGCTCTGCCGCCGGATTCTGGGCCTGATGCGCACCCCCGCCGACATCGTTCCGGACTCCTATGCCTACATTTTTGTGCTCTTTATGGGCATTCCCGCCGTCTTCCTCTACAATCTGCTGGCGGGAATCATCCGATCGCTGGGGGACAGCAGGACGCCGGTGTATTTCCTGGCCCTGTCCTCCGGGCTGAACATCCTGCTGGACTTTGTGCTGATTCTGTTCTGCCGCGCCGGCGTGGCGGGGGCCGCCCTGGCCACCGTCATCTCCCAGGCGGTATCCGGCCTGGCCTGCCTGTTCTACATGCGCAAAAAATACCCCATCCTGCACATGACGCCGGAGGAGCGGCGGCCGGACGGCCGGTTCTGCCGGGCCCTGTGCGCCATGGGCATCCCCATGGGCCTGCAATACTCCATCACCGCCATCGGCTCTATCGTGCTGCAGACCTCCGTCAACACTCTGGGCAGCACCTATGTGGCCGCCGTGGCGGCCGGGGCCAAGCTGTACCAGCTGATCGCCTGCCCCTACGACGCCATGGGAGCGGCCATGGCCACCTACTGCGGGCAGAACGTGGGGGCCTGCAAGCTGGACCGGCTGGGCCGGGGAGTGCGTGCCTGCGCCCTGCTGGGGCTGATCTACGCCGCCGCCGCGCTGGCGGCTATGCTGGCCTTCGCCCCCCAGTGCGCCATGCTCTTTTTGGACCCCGCAGAGCCGGAGCTCTTCACCCTGGTGGGGCTGACCCGCCAGTATGTCCTGACCCTGACCGCCTTCTTTTTCCCGCTGGCCCTGGTGAACATCGTCCGGTTCTCCATCCAGGGCATGGGCTTCAGTACCTTCGCCATTCTGGCCGGAGTGCTGGAGATGGCCGCCCGGACAGCGGCGGGCCACTTCTTTGTGCCCATATTGGGCTACAGCGCCGCCTGCTTCGCCTCTCCCGCCGCCTGGATCTGCGCCGACCTCTTCCTGATCCCCGCCTGTATCGCCTGTATCCGCCGCCTGCGCCGCCGCTATCCCCTCCAGGCGGATGCGCCGGACAGGCCCCAGCCCGCCCCAGTCCACGCCGCCGCCGGGCGGTAAGCCTCCCTCCTGCCCGTGCGGCGGCCCATGCCACCGCAGCGATGGCATGGGCCGCCCTTTTCAAAGGGCGGTGGAATCCGGGGACAGCGCCCCGGTGGGTTTGGGCGGAGCCAACCCCGCCCCGTACTTCCGTGCGCCCGGTATCCAAGAATCCCCAGGCCGCCCGCAAACTGCGGATGACCTGGGGATTTTTGCAGGGATCGCCGCGCCGGGCGCGGGCTCAGGCCCCCTTGGGCCGCTTCATGGTGAGGGAAATGCGTTTTTTCTTCTCGTCCACCTCCAGCACCCAGACGGTGATAATGTCCCCCACGGCCAGGACCTCGGAGGGGTGGCGGACCCGGCGGTCCGCAATCTGGCTGATGTGGACCAGCCCGTCCTGGTGGACCCCGATATCCACGAACGCCCCGAAGTCGATGACGTTGCGCACCGTGCCGGTGAGCTCCATGCCCGGCTTTAGGTCCTTCATCTCCATCACGTCGGTGCGGAGGATGGGCTTGGGGAGCTCGTCCCGGGGGTCCCGGCCGGGCTTTAAGAGCTCCCCCGCGATGTCCCGCAGGGTGGGCAGGCCCACGCCGCAGGCCCCGGCGGCCTGCTCCCAGCCGAAGGTCTCCGTCCGCTCCCGCAGTGCGCTGATCCGGCCCTCCTTCACGTCGTCCAGGGTGTACCCGGCCAGGGCCAGCAGCTTCTGGGCGGCGTCATAGCTCTCCGGGTGGACGCCGGTGTTGTCCAGGATGGACGGGCTCTCGGGCACCCGCAGAAAACCCGCGCACTGCTCGAAAGCCTTGGGCCCCAGCTTGGGGACCTTCAAAACCTGCTTCCGGGCGGTAAAGGCCCCGTTCTCCTCCCGGTATTTGACGATATTTTTCGCTGTAGTCTGATTCAGTCCGGACACCCGGGCCAGCAAGGGCGCGGAGGCGGTGTTCAGATCCACCCCCACCGCGTTCACGCAGTCCTCCACCACGCCGGAGAGGGTCTCGTCCAGCCGGGCCTGGGGCATGTCGTGCTGGTACTGGCCCACGCCGATGGACTTGGGATCGATCTTCACCAGCTCGGCCAGGGGGTCCTGGAGCCGCCGGGCGATGGACACCGCCGAGCGCAGATTCACGTCGTAGTCAGGGAACTCCTCTGCAGCCAGCTTGGAGGCCGAGTACACGCTGGCCCCTGCCTCATTGACGATCATGTAGCTGACGCCGCCCCCCACCGCCTGGATCAGCTCCACCGTCATTCGCTCGGTCTCCCGGCTGGCGGTGCCGTTTCCAATGGCGATGTGGGCCACGCCGTGCGTCCGGATGAGCTTCGACAGAAGGGCAATCGCCTCCTGCTGCTTGGCTTTGGAGAAGGTGGGATAGACCACCGCCGTGTCCAGCACCTTGCCGGTGCCGTCCACCACCGCCACCTTGCAGCCGTTGCGGTAGCCCGGGTCGAGGCCCATGGTGACCTTCCCCTTCACCGGCGGCTGCATGAGCAGGGGCTTCAGGTTCAGTCCGAAGTTGCGGATGGCTCCCCGGCAGGCCCAGTCGGTCAGCTCGGACCGGATCTCCCGCTTCAGCGAGGGGAGCAGCAGCCGGTCGTAGGCATCCGTGGCGGCGGCTTCCACAAAGTCCGCGGCCGGGCTGCCGGGGTCCACCGTATGGCGGCGGACGATCCGCATGGCCGACTCCCAGTCCAGCCTGACAGATACCTTCAGCTTCTCCTCCCGCTCGCCCCGGTTGATGGCCAGAACCTGGTGGCCCTGGAGACGGGCGAGGGGCTGGAGGAAGTCGTAGTACAGCCGGTAGACGGAGTCCTCCTCCGTGGCGGCCTCACTGGCGAGGCGGCCGATCTTGCCGGACAGCTCCTTCAGCTTCTTCCGCAGCCCCGCATCGTCGCTGATGGCCTCTGCGATGATGTCCGCGGCCCCCGCGAGGGCATCCTCCGGCGTCTCCACCCCCTTTTCCGCGTCCACGTATCGGGCCGCCTCTGTTAAGGGGTCCGGACAGTCTGGCCCCTGGGCGAAGAGGCGCTCCGCCAGGGGCTCCAGGCCCCGCTCTTTGGCAATGGTGGCCCGGGTGCGCCGCTTCTGCTTATAGGGCCGGTAGAGGTCCTCCACCTCCGCCAGGGTGGCCGCGTTATCGAGGGCGTCGGAGAGCGCCTGCGTCAGCTTGCCCTGGCTCTCAACGGCCCCCTTGACCTCGGTCCGGCGCTGGTCCAGGCTCCGCAGGTAGTGCAGCCGGTCGGCCAGGGTCCGCAGGAGGGTATCGTCCATGGCCCCGTGGAGCTCCTTGCGGTAGCGGGCGATGAAGGGGATGGTATTCCCCTCGTCAATCAGCTTGACCACGTTTCCGATCTGAGCGGCGGGCCGCCCCAGCTCCCGGGCCAAAATTTCTACTGTTTCCATCGTGTGCTCCTTTGCTGTAAAGTACCTGCTATTTTACGCCAAAACGCCCCGGAAGTCCAGAGGAAAGCCCCCTGCCCCTTGCAAAAACACCCCGGCTGGGGTATGCTGAGGGAGAAACTGCCGAAAGGAGGAGGGACGCATGCAGCTGAGGGAGATTTCAGCCGGAAAACGGGACTATCTCCCCCTGCTCCTGGTGGGGGACGAGCAGGAGGAGATGATCGATCGCTATCTGGACCGGGGGACCCTGCTTGTCCTGGAGGATGGGGGCGTCAAGGCGCTCTGCGTGGTGACGGACGAGGGAAACGGGACGCTGGAGCTGAAAAATCTGGCCGTGGACCCGCGCTTCCAGCACCAGGGCTATGGCCGGGCGGTGATTGCGCTTCTGGTTCAGCGGTACAGGGGCGCTTACCGCACCCTGCTGGCCGGCACCGGCGACAGCCCCCTTACCCTGCCCTTTTATCTGGCCTGCGGTTTCCAGCGCTCCCATGTGATTCCAAACTTTTTTATCGATCACTACGACCACCCTATCTTTGAGTGCGGGAGACAGCTCGTAGATATGATCTACCTGAAGCGGGAGCTGTGAATGCCCGGTGTCCCCGCCAGGAGAAGCGTTTTGATTTGTGCGCCCCGTGCTGATCGTCTGCCGCCCTCTGTAGGGGCGAATTATATCCCGCGATGTGGCGGCCTTCAAACGTACAAATCGAATGGAACTGGCTACCAAATCCGGGTACCACAATCGTAGCGGGCTATCCGGGCAGCGGCAAGTCACTGCCGCCGCAGCGTGACGAGAGCTTGCCGGTGGCAAATTTTTAGCGCAGGCCCAGCCAGCTATGCCGACTGGGGGGAGTAGGTCAGGGCCGTCAGCGTTTACTTTCTGATAGGTGGGCAGCCTCCCGGATCCACGCCATCAGGGTCTCGTCTATCTCGGCAGGCTCAGAGAGGAGGACGTGGTGGGTCCAGCGGTTGGAATAGGGCTCCACGACCCCGTCAATCCGGTCTGACGCCACCCGGCGGCCCAGGCCGAAGGTGACGGTCAAATAGTCCGCCGGGCGCTCCTTGGCTCTGCGCACCTTGGCAAAGGAGGCGCAGGCAAACATCCGGCGGTTGAAAAAAGAGATCTGTGTCTTCTGCGCTTTGACTGAAACTCCGTCGATTTCGCAGAAAATCCGCTCCTCCAGGGCTTGATACAGGGCCAGCGCCTGAGGATGTCCCTCAAAAAAAGCCAAAATGTCCGCATCCATATCGATCCCTCCCGGGCTGAGAAAAGGGCATCCCGGCCGAAGTACGGCCGGGATGCTTGTTTTTTGATTTGGAGATCCCGTCCGGCGGAAACCGGGCGGGGACCCCGGTTCCCTGGGCATGCCCGGGCGGAATCAATCCGCCCTACGCCAAGATTTTGCCTCCGGCAAAACGCTTGTACGGCGCTTACGCGCCGCCCCATCTGCGATGGGGCCCCGAGGACGCGCCTATGTGATCTTACTCAGTCGCCCTCCTGCATGGCCTTGGCTTCCTC